>DAINAJ010000358.1:0-1699 GCA_036733505.1 Casimicrobium sp. | reverse complement strand
GCACTAGCGTTTGATTGCTGTTCGCACCTCGTAGAAAAATCGACGGCGTAGCGCCCGGGCCGTTGCTCGACAACTCGACGCCGGGCAACATGCGCAATGCGTCTGTAATGTCGACGACGCCGGATTCGCGTAGAGCGGCTCCGTCAATGATCGATGCGTCTCGTAGAGTGGCGCCGAGCGGCTCGGTGACACGAGAGGCGGTCACAACGACCGGATCTGTTCGTGTTTGCGCTGTGGCTGGCACGCAGACAACTGCCGTCGCGACAGCGCTGGCGAGTACCTTCGCAGGTATTCGTATGGAGCGCGCTCGGGGAACGTAAAAAGAAATAGCTTTCATAGACTTCCGGAAAACCAAGCCCTCCGCTCGGCGTGCATTGAGCGCCTAGAGCGTGGAGGTGGTTCGTGGAAGAGAAATGTGCGATGCGCGGACTGAGTGGTGAACTAAGCGCGCGACAGTCACATTTGCTTCAACGTGCTTCCCCGCACTGTCGGCATCAAACGCGTCCCCGAGGGAGGGAACGCGTGAACCGGGCCGGTCTCCGGACTTCGTCGCGACAGTGTTGAGCCTTCCCAAAACTCGCGTTTCAGTGGCTTAGATTCAACCTGCGCTCATGCGACTTACCGTTGCGGGGGCAGTATCGGAATGGCTGAAGTTCTATTCAACGCACCGATTTCCCGTTTCACTCTTCGCCGCGCCCCATCGTGCGGCACAGCGTCGAGCACCTTGTTCGATGACCATTTTACAGGGAGCATGCAACAATTTGCACATGTCCTCAAGCCCCACCGACTTCCAGAGATACCGACGCCTGCTCAACTACGCGAAGCCGTATCGCGGGCGCCTGATAGCCGGGACGCTGCTACTGGCGTTGGTTTCTCTCTTGGAACCACTCATTTCTATTGCGTTCGCGCAAATTCTCGACCGCGGTTTCGCGGCTGACGGGGCGGGCGCCGGCGTGGCGTCTGCAATGAACCAAAGTGCGCTTGCCAAAGGGTTTCTCGCGCCGGTGACGAGCCTATTGCACGGTATTCCGATTTTGTGGTTTCCGGCATTGCTGGTCGCGATTTTTGCGTTGCGTGGCGTCGCCAATTTTTTAGGTGATCTCGCGCTGCATTGGGTTGCGAGCCGTGTGGTGCTGGATTTGCGGCAGATTACGTTTGCCCACCTTCTGCGGCTCCCGGTCAGCTTCTTTGATCGCAACGCCGCTGCCGAACTTACCTCGAAGATCACTTACGATACACAACAAATTGGCGCAGTAACCAGCCAGGCCTTCACAACGCTCGTACAAGACTCGCTTAAGCTGGTCGTGGCTCTTGCGATGATGGCTTCCGTGAGCTGGAAGTTGACGCTGGGTGTCTTCGTGATCGCCCCGGTGGTTGCGGTGGTGGTACGCGTTATGACACGGCGACTGCGTGCCGCGAGCGTCGCACTGCAATCCGAGATGGGCGAGCTTTCGCGTTTTACTGATGAAGGTTTGAGCAATCAGCGCTCCATAAAAATTTACGCCGCGTACGAACAAATGATGCGCGCCTTTGGGTTACGTAGCAATCGCGTCCGTCAGACCATCATGAAACAGGAAACAGCCAACGCTGCGAGCGCGCCGTTGATGCACCTTGTCGTGTCGGTTGCTATCGCTGGAATTGTCGCCTTGGCAATTCAAGAGGGTCAACGCAAGGCCATGACGGCGGGTGATTTTTTTGT
>DAINAJ010000357.1:0-1720 GCA_036733505.1 Casimicrobium sp. | reverse complement strand
CCCCACACGCCGAGCGCCATGAGCGTCGCGCCGATGAGGCGTTCCCCGCGATGGCCCTCGCCTAAAAGCTTCGCACCGAAAAACGCGGCGAACACCATCGAGAGCTCGCGCATCGGCGCGACGGAACTGATCGGCGCGATCTGCATCGCGTAGAGCACGAGGATGTATGCGAGCGGCGAGATGGTGCCGATGATCAGCGCGTAACGACCGTTTTTGTGCCACTCCGCGACGAGCGCCGTGCGGTTGCGCCACGCCATCGGTGCCATGAACATTCCGCGAATCACGTTGCTAAAGTAATCAAGCACCAGGGGCGCCATCAAGAGCACTTTCACGCCGTAGCCGTCGACCAAGGTGTAGCCCGCAATCGCGAGTCCAGTTAGCGCGCCATAACCCACACCGCCGAGCTGTGCCGCAGTGGGATTTTTGATGATGCGGTGGCCGCCCGCGAGAATGAAAATACCGATCACGATGCAGGCGATGCCGCCGCCAGAAATCAACGTCACCGGCTCGCCAAGCAACACGATCGCAAACGTGCTCGACAACAACGGCCCCACGCCGCGCGCGACCGGATACACGACAGTCAGATCGTGCTTCTGGTAACCGCGCTGCAGCGTGAGCGAATACACAAGGTGAATGAGCGCCGTCGCGATCAAGAGCGCGATTTCTTTCCAGCCGTAGTTGGGCGGATTGAAGTAAACGTACACCGCGACAATCGGCGCGTACAACACAGAAACGACCAACACGCCAAGCATCACAAACAGCGCGCCACCGCCAGACTTCTTCGCGAGAATGTTCCAACTAGCATGGATCATCGCCGCGGTGATGACGAGCGCGAAGGCGGTGGCGGTCATCGGTTGTAGGCGGTTCGCACAATGTGCCTGCGACCGCACATCACGTGAAACCTACAGCGCAGAAATCTTGCGGCGAACGATGTCATTCACCTGTGCTGGATTGGCTTTCCCAGCGCTGGCTTTCATCACCATGCCGACGATGCTCATGAGCGCTTTTTCTTTGCCCGATTTGAAATCGGCGATCTGGGCAGCGCTCTTCGCGAGCACTTCGTCGACGATCTTTTCAATCGCGCCGCTATCGCTGATTTGCTTGAGGCCTTTGGCTTCGATGACGGCGTCTGCGGTTTGGCCTTCGCCGTTCCACAGCGCTTCGAACACACTCTTGCCGATCTTGTTGCTGATCGTTCCGTCGCTGATGCGCGTGATCAAGCCTGCCAATTGAGCGCTGCTCACGGGCGATTGGTCGAACGTCTTTTCGTCGCGGTTAAGCGCGGCGGACAAGTCGCTGAGCATCCAGTTCGCGACGAGTTTTGCGTCGGCGCCCGCCTTCGTCGCAGCCTCGTAAAAATTCGCGGTCGCGCTGTCTTGCGAGAGCAAACGCGCGTCGTATTCCGAAAGTGCGTACTGCGACACAAAGCGCGCGCACTTCGCCTCGGGCAACTCTGGCATCGTCGATTTAATGCGAGCGAGCATCTCATCGGTCACCACCAGCGGCGGCAAGTCGGGGTCCGGGAAGTAACGATAGTCCATCGCGTCTTCCTTGGTGCGCATGGCGCGCGTTTCGCCCGTATCCGGGTTGAAGAGCACCGTCGCTTGCACGATTTTGTGGCCGTCCTCAATCTGCTCGATTTGCCAGCGAACTTCGTAGTCCACCGCCTGCTGCATGAACTTGAAGCTGTTCAGGTTTTTGATTTCGCGGCGGGTGCCAA
>DAINAJ010000356.1:0-1722 GCA_036733505.1 Casimicrobium sp. | reverse complement strand
TTTGCGCATGTGGCACCCGTGGAAAGACTAAGCAGGCGAACTCTACGCCGCATAGGTGTCGCTGCGCAAGCTGCTCGTACTCGCCGAAGCGCGTGAACCTGAAATTGGCGCTGTTCCGCGCGTCGAAGCACGGCTTACGCTAAATTGCGCACTGCGCGCCAACGGCGCTCGGAGAATTTACTTTGACGGATAACGTCGCGTCACCGACGCAATCGCCGACTACTGGGCGCAAGCGCGCGATCGAATTCTTGCGTGGGCTACTGCCGGTACAACAACACGTCAGCGCTGTCGAGCGCGTGCGCGCGATGTGTGGCGCAGCGCTAGGTATTTTTGTTACGGCGTTGGTGTGCAAAGCAGCGTCGGCAATCATCCCTGTGGCTGCCACGCCTTGGCTCTTTGCGGCGCTGGGCGCAAGCGCGGTTTTGGTGTTTGCCGTGCCTTCGAGCCCGTTGGCGCAGCCTTGGTCAGTGGTTGCGGGCCAATTTGTTTCGTCGCTATCGGGCATCGCTTGCGCCGTGTGGATTGGCGATTCTGCTTGGGCCGCTGGCGTTGCCGTCGGGCTAGCCGTTGCGAGCATGTTCGCGCTGCGGTGCCTGCATCCGCCAGGCGGCGGCACAGCGCTCTTGATGGTGCTTGCGCACATTACTAGGTTTGACTTTGCGGTGTTTCCTGTGCTCGCCAATGTAGTGGTGCTCGTCGCGTTGGGTATGGCCTACAACACGATCACCGGGCGGCGTTATCCGCACACGAGCTCGCCGGCCGCCGCAACCGATTCAACGCAACCGTCGCGCTTCACGGGTGCCGACCTCGATGCGGCGATGGCGCATTTCAAACAAGTGCTCACGGTTGATCGCACGGACCTCACCGAGCTGCTGCATCACGCCGAACTTGCCGCCTACGAACGCAATCTCGGTACGTTGCGATGCGCTGACATCATGTCAACCAAACCCGTTACCGCCGAGTTCGGCACACCGCTCGATGAGGCCTGGGCGCTGATGCGCGAGCGCGGCATCAAAGCGCTGCCGGTCGTCGACAAAGCGCTGCACATCGTTGGAATAATTACGCTCGCGGACTTCATGCGCCACGCGGGCCTTGACGAGCGCGAAGGCATCGGCGAACGCGTACGCGCGTTAGTGCAACGCGACGGCGCACAACGCTCTGAGAAACCAGAAGTCGTCGGTCAAATCATGACGCGCCGCGTTCGCGTCGCAGGGAGACAAAGCCTAGTGATCGATCTGGTACCGCTGTTTTCTGAAGGCGGTCATCATCACATCCCGATCATCGACGAAGACAAACACCTCGTCGGTATCATCACGCAATCGGATTTGGTGAGCGCGTTGTTTCGCGTGGTGCGGCGGCCGCGGTGAGTTGGTGCGCCAAGGCGGCGGCGAAATCCAAGTAAATTGCCGTCATCCACGGCGAAGCCGGGGATCCGGTGTGTTGCGTGGAGCGTCACGTTTCGCCGTACGTGCCCACGTTACCGTTCTGGATTCCCGCTTCGCGAGAATGACGTCAATTTGGGGTGATATGGCTTTTTAGTTGTAACCACTGCCGGGCGGTCGTTTGAGCGAATAAAGTCACTAAGTCAACAATACAACTTTTACGCCTAAGACGACCGCCTGACGGTCGATAGCGCCATAAAGCTGTATCCGAGCTACCGCTGCAATCGTAGCTTCGGCTGATACGGCGCTTCGAGGCGCAGCAGTACATCGTAGTAGGTGC
>DAINAJ010000355.1:0-1736 GCA_036733505.1 Casimicrobium sp. | reverse complement strand
CCAACTCCCCCAGCCAGCGCCGCAGTCGCGCATTGGCTATGTCGCCCACGTAGATTTGTGGGTTGGAGAATCCGTCCTTCTTTTTGCCTTCGATTTCGCGCGCCTGAATGATCGGTCGTGCATCGTTGAATGCTTGCTCGAAGGAGCGCGTTTTGGTGGCGAGTTGCTCTGCAAATACGGCGCGTGTGAAGTAGGTCAAATCGGATTTATGACCGCAGCCGTACGACGTGTGATCTGCATCAGATGCGGTCATGACGAGGGCACCCTCCGTGCGAAGCGGCGTAATCCACGCGCCGGAAAAGCAAGCCGAGACGGAGATCACGCGCACTGGAATATTGGCCACATCGAGAGCGTTGCGCACTTCCGTAGCCGTTAACGCGTCCATCTGAAACGGGAAAAATTCGGTCGCTAATTTGCCGTCGCTGCCACCGTGCGACGCGAAGTGAATGAACACCATGTCTTCGGCGGGATCAATGAGCTTGCCGATGTGATCGAGTGCTTTCTTTAAGTTCTCGGGCGTGGCCCATGGCAGCGTTGCGACAGTGCTGCGATGATTGGTGAGCCGCAAGCTGCGTGCGCCAGTGCCGAAGCGCTCCGCCATCACGCGCGTCACCACTTCGCCCTCCTTCAAAAAAACGTCTTCGCCTGCGTAAGGCGCATAGGTGATCACGTAGGTATCGACCACACCGGGACGTTGCGCCGGAAGCGCGGCCAGAGCCACGTCAAGGGTGCCGGCTTGTTGCATGAGATTGGCGGGTTTTAGATAGGATTTATCGGCGCGAGACGCCCTAGCGCTGTCTGTTGTTTCAGACTCGTCGGCATACCAAAATTGCGGTGGCGGCTGCCAGAGCTCGAATGCGAACATGGCCATCAGAGCAAGTAGCGCAAGCGTGCTACCCGCATGCGAACGCGTCACGCGCATCAGCAAGCGTACGCACATGCAAAACGACCAAAGCGCAATGCAGAGCCACAACAACCACTGCACCGTCAGCAACAGCGTCCACGACTCACCATCGCCGAATGCGCCGAGATTCAACGGCAGCGTGTACGCAAGCGAGGCCACTATGACGATCAACGAACCCGCGAGCATGAGCAAGACGAACACGTCCGCTGTGCCGCGCGCCTTCCCGGCGTCTGGATGCGCGTCGTCGATGTCCGCCGTCACACTGGCCTGAGCAGGACGACGCGACTCGCCAAAGCAAACGGCCCAACACGCAAGCAACGCCGCACATACGCTGAACCAACGAGACGTCAACGCTTGCGCATAGAACGTCGCTGATCCCGGCGTCGAAACCCATCCCATCAAGCATTCCACCGCCAACGCAAAAACGCAGACAAGCAACACCAACATCGGGCGCGCCTCGGGCAGCTGCGACCAAGTTGGCGCACGCAGGCGCAATACATCGACCGACGCGCGCAGATACGCCGCGAGCGTACCGAGCAAGGTGGGCGGGTGCGGCGGGAATGCGGCGGGGGACGGTGGTCGATTTGGCAGAAGTGGCGTAGGTAGCCCCATCGGTACGTCGGCGTCCAAAGGCAACACTGCGCCGCTTTCCTCTTTCGCATCAACTACGGCAGGCGATTCGTCCGCTGAAGGTTCGCCAATCGGCAGCGACGCAAATGGATCGTGTGGGCTCGTAGACATGCGGGAACGATAGCGCAAAATCGGCACGCTCGACGAGCCGTCAGGCAAAGCTGGACGCGTCGTTTGATCACTAGCGCGCTCGCGGTCGGCG
>DAINAJ010000354.1:0-1759 GCA_036733505.1 Casimicrobium sp. | reverse complement strand
TCGTGCCAAGTACCAAGGTAGCGCGGTAAATCCACCGCGTCTACCGCCTTGACCTCCGCGCTCGCGATCGCACTTTGGCACGCTAGCGCACCGACCAAGCCCACAGATAAAGCGGCCCGCGCGGCGACGCCGAGCACGCTTAGTTTTGCGCCTGACATCGTGCGCGATTGCGCCGAGGCTCGAACCGACGAACCGGAGTAGATAGCGCGCAAAACGTTAATAGCCTGTACCCGAATTTGGTGCGGAAACCACGGGTTCTGCGAGCGCCGTCGCGATGTGTGTTTTGGCCATTTGCGTGACGTAATTGCCTTCATGCGTCAACGTCACCATATCGAATCCCTGCTTTCGACGAATCGCGCCAGTGGCGCCACCCGAACAGAAAATGCCTACGAACTTTCCGTGCGCACGCGCACGCGCGTGGATGTGCGCGATAGTTTCGACACAACGCGGATCGGTGAGATCACTTCCGGGACGTGAGCCGAGCACCAATGCCAAGTCATTAGGCCCGATGTAGACGCCGTCGAGTCCGGGTGTTGCCAAGATGTCGTCCAAATTTTTGATGCCCTCAAGCGTTTCAATCATCGCGAAAACGACAATTTCTTCGTTGGCGTGTTGCGGATAATCGGGGCCGCCATAAAGCAGCCCGCGCGCAGGGCCATAGCTGCGCATCCCGGCGGGTGCGTAGCGACATGCTCCCACCAAGCGCTCTGCTTCCTCGCGGTTGTTGATCATCGGGCAAATGATGCCGTAGGCGCCAGCATCGAGCATGTGCATGATGATGGCGGTATCGTTCCACGGCGTGCGCACGATCGGCACAGCGGGCGTAGAGGACAAGGCCTGCAAAATCGGGAGCGATTGTGTGAAATCGAACATGCCGTGTTGCATGTCTACTGTAACGCTGTCAAACCCGGCGTGCCCCAGTAGCTCAGCACTGTATGCGGAACCCAGCGCGCACCACCCATTGGTCGTGCATTCACCGCGTGCCATTTTTTCTTTAAGTGTATTTTTTCTCATGCAATATGTCCTTTTCGGTTAAGCCATTATCGCGCGAGACTTGATTTCGCCGTTTGCATTCGTCATTGATAGCGAAACGATCCGCATGGCCAGCTAGACAGCGCCTCGCGGCAGCATCAGACACGCCGCGCACAACCTGAAAAGCAAACGCCCCGACCGCAGGTTATGCGGACGGGGCGTAGATTGCAGGTCGACGGTAACGCGCGCTAATCGAGCTTCATCAGGAACGGAATCTCGACTTCGTACTTCTCGCCTTCGGCTTTCGTCCTGCAGGCGGGGTCAGTGAGCACGTTTGCAAACGTACGTTGAACGGCGTTTCGCAAATTGCCAGGGTTGATGTTGCCAGCCCTCACATTGCCAAATGTCCCGTCGCCATTGACCGTCGCCAAAATCGTTCCTTCCACGCGATCCACGCCCGCTTTGTTCATGTCGCGAACCGGGGGTGAATCCGGCCGACACGCTTGCGGGAGCGAGCTGAAGCCAACGCGCGTGAGCGCCGGTTTTGGTGGCGGTGGCGCAGGTGGCGCAGGAGGCGCTGGTGGTGCTGGTGGCACGGGCGGCGCAATCTTGTACTCCGCTTTTGGCGGTTCAGTCGAAGTCACCGAAATCGTAGGTGCAGGTGGTGCCGGCACCTGAACCTCTACCGGCGGCACGTAAGGTGGCGGCGGTGCCTGCGGCGGCGGCGGCAGGTTCGGAGTCTTCGGTGGTGGTGGTGGCGGCGGTGGTGGCGGAGGTGGCGGAAGCT
>DAINAJ010000353.1:0-1773 GCA_036733505.1 Casimicrobium sp. | reverse complement strand
GCGCCACGAGCTTGGGTTTGAGCGTCGCGTAAAGCGCGAGCGCCTCTTCGTAGCGGCGCAATCGATACAACAACCAGCCTTGTTGGCGGAGAGTGTCCACCTGCAATTCAACGTTCGGTGGCTGCACTACTTCCAGTAGCGCTTGCAAACGCTGTGACTGCTCGAGCGCTACCGTGTCGCGGTTGAGTGCGTCGTTGGTGTCGAGCATGCGCTTCAACAAAATGGCGTGCGTCTTTGGATCGTCCTTGAATTCCGTCGCGAGGTCTTTTTCTGATTTCTCCAGCAACGCGAGCACGGACGGCCATTCGCCGCCGTGCTTGTCGGGGCTCGCACTGCCGATCAGCTCACCGAGATAGTCGGCGACTTTGTTGGCACGCGCGGCCTCTTCTTTGGCGAGCGCTGCGGCGGCGATAGCTTCGCTGCGTTGCCACAAACTCACACCTAGCCCGGCGAAGACGGCGGTGACCGCAACACCAGCGAGCGTTGCAAGCTTCCAATTTCGGCGCAACCACAACCGCGCGCGGTAGCTGCGATCCTCCGCGAGAATTGAGATGGGCGTTCGCGCAAGCCACGCGTCGAGATCGTTGGCAAACGCGGTGGCGGTGGCGTAACGCTCGCTGGGCGATTTGCGCAGCGCTTTCGCGATGATGGCGTCGAGGTCACCGCGCGTGGAGGCCGCGTTCGTTGGCGGCGCAATCGCATCAGGACTTTGTTCAGTCGGAGGAACGGCAGTCGATGCACGCGGCGCCTCGGTGTGCACCACCGCGTGCTCAAGCGCCGTGCGATTGCCGGTGCCAGCAAAAACCCGATGTCCCGTCACGAGGTGAAACAACATCGCACCTAACGAATAAACATCGCTCGCGGCCACCGTCGATTCGCCCACAATTTGCTCGGGCGCGGCGTATTCCAAGGTGAGCCCTCGACCCGTGAGCTGCGTGAGATTGGACGCTGTTTCTTCGGTGCTCGATTCGTCTAACGCGGCGGCGATACCGAAATCTAGAAGCTTTACGGTGCCCGCCGCGGTGACCATGACGTTCGATGGTTTCAGATCGCGGTGCAACACGAGTTGGCTGTGCGCGTGCTCGACGGCGCGCGCGATGTCACGCAACAGGCGCACGCGGCGCTCAAGCGTTGGTGCGTGCGCGTTGGCGTAGTTGAGGAGCGATTCGCCTTCAACCAACTCAAGCACGATGAAGGCTTGATCGTTTGCGACGCCGGCATCGAGTAGGCGCGCGATGTTTGGGTGATTGAGTCGCGCGAGTACGCTGCGCTCGCGGGCAAACCGCGCAGCGAGACGCCGTGCGGGTAAGTCGCCGCGCAGGAGCTTGATCGCGGCACTACCTTGAAACAGTCCGTCACTGCGCGCCGCGCGCCACACTTCGCCCATGCCGCCGCTGCCAATTTTCGCCGTGAGCGTCCAAGCACCGAAGCGACTGCCCGTGGCATCGGCGGGTTCGCCCTCTTCGCCCTCGTGCGCCAGCACTTCACCCAACAACGTCGCAAACGGTACACCCGAGGCACCGGGCTGCGCGGCCACTACTGGATCGGCGCCACCGCTTGTCGCGTCCGCCGAGAAAAAGCGTTCGATCTCCGCGCCTAGCTCAGCGTCCGACGCTTTGATGTTCGCAATGAATGCGATACGCGCGGCCGCGTCCAGTTCGTACGCTTCGTCCAACAGCGCAGAAACACGTGCCCATGCATCGGGGCGAACCTTAAACGGGGTACTCATTCATCCAAAGACGCAAACAACGGCGAAGCCCGACATAGCGCAGC
>DAINAJ010000352.1:0-1776 GCA_036733505.1 Casimicrobium sp. | reverse complement strand
CAACAGGAGGAGGAAGAGCGCCTCGCGGTCGCTCGCGCTCGCCAAGAGGCCGCCGATCGTCAAGCGAAAGCCGCCGCCGCGAAATCCGCGACGCCGCCGCCAGCCCCCAAGCGCATCGAAGAACTGTCGTCGCAAGCGATGGCTGCCTATCGGCGCGGTGAGCTGCTTTCGGCGCGAAATTTATGGACAGAAATCGTGACCCACGGCCAAGCAACGAGTAGCGATAAGGCGCTTGCGTACAACAATATGGCCATCAGCTATTGCCAAAATGGAGACGAAGCGAATTGCGAGCGGATGTACATCGCCTCGCTACGCGCTGATCGCAACTACCAAGTCGGCGCGGGTGAGCGCGAAGGAGCGCACTTCAAGCGTGCCTATGATCGCGCCGCGCGCGCTGTGCGCGGACAGTACTGACACCCGGCGCCGCCACGGGAACGCGCGAATTCAGTCGAATTTTGCCGTTAATGGCTTTTTGCCTGGAACGACAGCCAGCATTGGGTTCCGTGCACTATTTTCACGAAGTCAACTTTTGATAAATTTGCCCGCAAACGACCACCCGGCAGTCGTTAGGCCCAAAAAGCTGTTGACGCACCAGTTCCGTGAAATGTGCTTTTGCGGGTTCGGTCTGCTGTTAATGGTATCTGTTCGATGTTCGCCGCACCGCGCGCACCTTCACTTCGTTGCTGCAAAAAAATCTAGTAATTCCGCCGCGCGCGAGTAAGCGTCGCGCTGCCCGAGCGCAATCAGCGCGGCGACGAAGTTTGGCTCGAACAGCAGATAACTCGCCAGCGATGCGCCGCCCGCTTCGCTCAACAACCCACCGAGCGCCGCCCGAGTGGATTTCGGGATGCAATTGACGTGTTGTAACGCCAACGCGTCCAGCGACTGCGACGGCTGTATCGCGAGCACCCGCACCGGACGATACGGCAACACAGCAGCCACGCTCGGCGGCAATCGTTTCAGCGTTTCGCTCACGCGCGTCGCCTGCTCTACGTCAGCCTGCAAGGTGTCGTGAAAAACGCTAGCCATGGCATGCGCGGCAACTGCGCTAACGCCCGGCGCTTCTTGCGAGACGGCATCTGCGCCCAGACCGGAGCGCGTGGGCTGGCCGACGCCGATCACAAGAATGTCGTGCGCGCCCAGATGCAGTGCTGGCGACAGTGGTGAAATTTGGCGCATCGATCCGTCGCCAAAGAACTCTCGTTGCCCATCAACGACTAATGGCGTCGCAGGGAACACAAACGGAATCGCGCTCGACGCAGTGAGGTGCTCGAACGAAATGTCCTGAAACGTTGCCCGTCGACCTGGTCGAATCCAGGGCTTTATCTCTTGCGCTTCGGCATGTCGCTGGCAAAACGTCCAATGCACGCCACTTGAGTAGCTCGATGCCGTCACGGCCACCGCAGAAATCGCGCGCGCCGTCAGCGCACGGTCAATGCCGTCAAGCGACACTGCGCGACGCAGCGTATCGGTGAGCGGCGCATTATCCAAAATCGCTCCGTGCGCGAGCACACCACGCGAGAGATTCAGCGCGGCAAGATACTTGCTGCGCCCCCCAAACCACGAACTGCTGGAGGTTTTATTTAGCTGATACACATCGCTTGAGCGCACGCCCGCCCAAAACCGCGCCAACTCATCAAACGCACCGACACCTAGTTCGGCATAGCCCGCAAGCGAGGCCACGTTGAGCGCGCCCGCAGATGTTCCCACCAAAATTTCAAAGGGAAACGCGTGTCCATTTGAACCCGATGCGGATGCCTGCTGCGCCAGCATTGA
>DAINAJ010000351.1:0-1804 GCA_036733505.1 Casimicrobium sp. | reverse complement strand
GCAATTGCGCCGCGGCTGCACGCAGTCGAAGACTCGCGGCTTTCATGCGCTCGTTAAGATCAGCCAGTTCGGCGCGCAAACGCGCGTTCTCGGAGGCCAAGGTTGCTGTGCGCGCCGCAAGCGAGCTCACGGCGGATTCGAGTTCATCAAGGCTGCTGGTGTTCATTCCGCAACTATATCAAGGGCGCGCCTTCATGCGCTGGCGGGCGGCTCGGCTGCGGACGGCGCACCGTCAATCGGTACGATAAGTTGCGTGTGGCTGGGCGGCTCGTGGGTATCGAGCGCCTTGTATTCGACCGCCAAAATTTCAAGCTCTTCGAGCCCAGCCGGAGTCGGCAGCATCACCACGTCACCCTCGTGATTCTTGGTAAGCACGCGCGCAATCGGACTCACCCAACTCACATAGCCACGCTGCGGATCCACTTCGTCGAGGCCAACGATAGATACCGTGCGTTCTTCGCCACGCTTGTTCACTACGGTGACGGTCGCACCGAAATAAATTTGTTCGGTGTCGCGTGTCGCGGGGTCAATGACCTCAGCCGCGTCTAAACGCTTGATCAAATAACGCATGCGGCGGTCAATCTCGCGCAAACGCTTTTTGCCGTAAAGATAATCGCCGTTTTCGCTGCGATCGCCGTTGCTCGCGGCCCATGAGACAACGCGTGTTACTTCAGGCCGTTCAATCGTGGTGAGCTGCTCCAGCTCCGCTTTCAGGCGACCGTGGCCGCCTGGCGTCATGTAGTTTTTGCTGCCCGCAGGAAGCGCGGGAAGGACGATGTCATCGTCGTCCTCAGGGGCATCAGGGTTCTCTTTAGTGAACGCTTTACTCATCTATCTCGATTCGCGCAGTGCGATGACGTCGGAGTCCGATGTTACCGGAGCGTCTGCCGAATTCGATCTATCGCCTCGCACATCGAGCGAACCGCCTCAAAAGTGCCCAGCGTAGGGCGATGCAATTGGGCGTCGTCCACCGCCACGATCCGCTCCCCGACGGCGCTCGCACTGAACAATTGCCGCTCCTTCCAATCTGTTTGTACAGCCAAGAGCGCGCCTTCGCCAGCAACGAGCACCGCGTCAGGCCGCGCGGCTAAGACCGCTTCGGCGGAAACCTCGGGGGCCGGCAACAGGAGTTTGCCAAAAACATTCTCAGCGCCGCACATCGCTAGCGCTTCACCCACAACATGTTTGTCGGTCAGGGTAAATAAGCGTCCAGCACCCAATTGATAGAACACTTTGACTTTGCGCGCGGTAGCGTAACGACCGCGCAGCGCTTGTGTAAGACGATCCGCGTTGTACGCGCGAGCGAGTGCGGCGTTGCGTAGTTCAGCAGTGGTTGCCCATTGGCTAAACAGGCGCAGCTCAGCGGTAATGCTCGCCAAAGTTGCCAGCTCGCTGGCGTGGATAGGAATGCCGTAGCGACGTATTGCATCCACGTCGGCACTGCGATTGCCGCTCGGCCATGTCACCACCAGATCGGGCTTCAACGCGATGACCGCTTCCACGTTGGTGCCCCGAAAGCCACTTACTTTTGGCAGCCGCTTGACTGCGGCTGGTCTGTCGCAGGACTCGGTCACACCAACCACGTTCCTACCCGCGCCGGCCGCAAACAGCAATTCAGTGGCGTGAGGCGAAAGACTCACGATACGCTGTGGCCCTGCGGCGTCCGCAGCCACAGCCTCGTTTGCCGCCAAGAAAATCGCCACCAGCCACGCGCAGAGCGCGAGCACGAAAAATGCACTCGGCCGCGCGCGCGTTCCCGTGCGCGCGACGCGGGCTTGGACCGATGAACTAATTTGCCAACGCA
>DAINAJ010000350.1:0-1824 GCA_036733505.1 Casimicrobium sp. | reverse complement strand
CCCGCGGCCCGGTAGAACACACCGTGCAAGAAATTCTCGGCGGCTTGCGCTCAACGTGCACCTACGTCGGCGCACGCACACTCAAAGCGCTCTCGAAGTGCACGACGTTTGTTCGGGTTACTCAGCAGATCAATGAGGTTTATGGAAGGGCGGGGTAGCCCATAGTGCTGCGCTTGCACTGCTCGTCAAAACGCGGCGTAAACTACATACATTCCATCACTTCATCTGTGAATACATTGCGACTCGCAACAGTTCTTTTCGTTTTGTCCGTCCTCTTCGCCTTGCCCGCGAACGCGAAGCCGGGAGACACCGATAAGTCGTTTGGTGTGAATGGCCTCGTAACCGTCGCGCTCGATACCACGACGCAAATCTCCAGCAGCGGCGTCGCCTCCGTTCATTCCCTTCCTGACGGAAGAACCTTGCTCGTTGGCGCGTGCTTCATGGCATTGGGCGGAATGAATATTCCATGTCTCGCGCGACTGACCGCGAGCGGCCTTCCTGATCTGACCTTTAATTCGACCGGGCGATCCACTTCGCCGCGAAATGGCTTCATGCAACAGTTTGGAACCACCGCCTCCGTTTTGGAGGTAGGCGGTGCGACCTCGATACTTGGCGTTGACACCCGATATTTTGAGCGAGTTTCCGCTGCAGGCCAATTCGATCCAGCAACCAATGGACTCCCAACACATCCCAATATTTTCAGTTGGGGCAGCAAGTCTATTCTGCGCCAAGGCGACAAATTGATCGTTGGCGGCTATTGCTTACTGAACGGCGACTACCCCAATAACAGCATGATCGTAAATTCCGGACGGTATTGTTTGCTGCGTTACGGGGCAGATGGCGCAGTCGATTCGAGTTTTGGCACTGATGGTTTAGCCGAGTTGCCAATGATGGGCCGCGATCTTAGTCTCGTTGATATTTCTCGGGTGACGCTCGACACGGCGGCCCGCCCGCTCGCCGCATACCCTTGCGCGGGAACGTGCGTGATTCGGTGGACCGAGTCTGGCCAGCTAGACACTAGTTTTGGCACAAACGGCATCGCCCGCTTTCCGATTGGCTACTCTTTTGGGACCTTCAATTCGGGCACGTCTGCTGTCCTAGTCCAAAAGTCGGGCCGCATCCTCGTGACGGGCGGCTGTCAAGACGGCACCGGATCAACAACAAGCGCTGTCACGTTCTGTGTCGTCGCATTCGACTCAACCGGCAACGTTGATCCCACGTTTGGCACTGCAGGATTGCAACAAATGCAGGTCGACAGCGCTTTGGTTTCCAGCTACTCAACAGACGCAAGGGTAGCAAGCGACGATAGTTTTTTTCTTGTGGGCTACTGCACAGATAAGCTCGTTGGTCAAGCGCCGAGAATCGTCAAGCTGTGCCTTACCGCACACAACTCAAATGGCACGCTGCGTTCCGAATTCGGGACTGCAGGTAAGTTGGTTTTTGCCGATTTCAAATCAGTGTCGCCTCGAATAAGTCTTGATGGCCGTGGAAGAGTGGTGATCGGCACAGAGTGCGGCACGTACCCTTATCTTTGCCTCTTGCGAATTCATGGCAAACAAAGCCGCTTCGACCTAGACAACGACAATGAGTCTTTGTCAGAGACCGACGCGATCCTCTACCTACGCCACTTATTAGGGTTTCGTGGCGCAGCGCTAACAACCGGCGCCTTCGGCACTTACGCTGATCGCACATCTGCTACCGACATCGCAACGTACCTGTCCACGCCGAACCCGACCTACCCCAATTGCAGTGCGAGCATCGTTGGCGCACCGGGTGGTCCACAGGCGATGTTGGATGGCATTGTGTTGCTGCGCGCGATGATGG
>DAINAJ010000349.1:0-1851 GCA_036733505.1 Casimicrobium sp. | reverse complement strand
GCGACGACAACATCAGCAGCCATCGCAAGACCGGCAACAAGGGGTGACAGCGCGAAAAGAGCGCGAACGGAGGAACGAACATTTGAACTACGAAGTTTCATGGGAACTCCCGGAAATGCAAAAAAAGTGAATAACAGAAATTAGGTGTGTGGCTAAACGGCGTGGCGCTACTGCTTCTCGCTGGTTGCTGTCGACGCGGTACCCGCAGTCGCCCGGCTTGACAGTCCGCCATTCGCGCTAGCTGGCGCACGTGGGGTTGCGGCAGTAACGGCACGCTTGCTACCGCTATTGGGTACGCCTGCAGGTTGCGACGACGGCAGCACCGTCGTCGGACCAGACGGCGCTTGCGCTGCGACTGTATTTGCGGGGGCTGGCTGGTCCGACACCAGGGGCGCGGCCGCGCTGGCGAGTGCCGTCGTGCCGGAAGGGCGTGCGGGCGCTGGCTGGTCAGACGCTAATTGAGCCGATGCGACTGCACATGCAAGCGCGCCCGATAGTGCGATCAAGAGGCTGATTTTCATGGCTTAGTTCCTCGATTTAGGGGCTTGTAGTCTGTGTTCACAGCGCAAGCCCCGAGGTAGAGTTGTGTTTACGACCGGCGCGGGCTACGCCGAACGCGGCCACTAAGAGGCCCAACAGAATCAGACCCAGCGTAGACAGGGTGGGAATGATGGGAAGCACATCAAACCAGTTCATTACGTTGCCCGAATTAACCGAGTTCGAAGCTGCCGGAGCCCCCGGCGCAAGTACAAACAACGTGCCCCGATTGTCCGCAACATCAACATAGCCGATGTTCTGCGTACCGTTGAGGAACATCCGCGCTTGCGAGCCCGGGATCGTGGATCGAATCTTGAGTAGGTTTCCAGCAGTGCCCCGAAGCGTCAGTAAACCCGCGCCGACGCTGGTGGTTGAATCTGCGCTAAAAAGCAGCGTTTTGGCAGATGATGTGGTCACCGCGAGCGCGTTAAAGCTCTGGCTGCCCGCGATGGCGGAGGTTGTGTTGGCACAACCGTCACGGATAGCGACAGTGCCCGTGCCTTTGGCGAAGGTTCCATTGTTGGTGAAATCACCAGTGAGGCCGAGTGTGCCGGTTCCGCCCGAGACGGCCCCCCCGCCGTTGATCAGTACCGAATCGGCGTTAGCCGTGACAGCAGCCTGCACGTCCAAGGTGCCGTTAACGGCGACGTCGCTGCATCCCCAATCGATCGCAGCGTCTCCAAGCGACCAGCTAGAGCCCGCTCCGACGTTGACTTGTGCCAAAGCACTCGCACACGCAATACCGATTGACGCGACGATAGTCGCGAGTCTTCTCAATCGTTTCACTTACACCCCCTAACTTTAGAAAAATGCAGCGCAGATTACGACCGGGCGCTTGGCCCCCGTATTGCGCGGCGACTTGATCAGATAAAACTGACGCGTACATCGTAGGCGCGTCATATTCGTTTGTCAACACGCCAATTTGGCATGTAACGCCACAGCAAGGACGCAAAGCGATCCAATGGTGCGCCATGGCGGGCAAAATTTCTTGGTCAACTGCGCCGTGGAGCTCAGAGAGTCTGTGATTCCGGAACCGCCTCGACTATGCTGCACGTTGGCGGCTATGAGACCAACAGAAAGAGGTGCGCACCATGTTGAGAATGATTCTTCGATTGTTTGGTATTGCTATTTTCTCGACGTGCGTTCATGCCGTGGAACCGCTCCCGATTTTCGACGCCCACATGCACTACAACATCGAGGCGCGCACTCCGTATCCACCAGCCGCAGTTATCGAAATTTTTCGGAAGAACAACGTGCGCGGCATTCTCGCGAATTCGCGGCCAAACGACGGCTCGGCGTTGTTGATGAAAGCGG
>DAINAJ010000348.1:0-1859 GCA_036733505.1 Casimicrobium sp. | reverse complement strand
ATGCGCATCGAAGAAACCGAGCACTACCGCGACTGGATCAACGCGTTGCGCGATCGCTCGGGTAGAGCGCGCGGATTTAGGCGCGCTTGGATCGGCTGGTGCACGGCAATCCGGGCCAGCATCGAAATCTCGCGGAACCCGTGTCCGAACTCAAGATCGACTTCGGGTCGGGCTATCGCGCGTATTACACGAAACGTGGAGATCGTCTTTTGCTGCTGCTGATTGGCGGCGACAAATCTTCACAAGGTGACGACATTGCCTTGGCGCTTCAATTGGCGCGAAATTTTCTGGAGTAGCCGTATAAGAAAAGTCGCCGCAGACCGTACAGTTCAGCCGACGAAAACGATGCCGTACGACGTAGCCAGTCAATTGCGTACTCCAGAAGAAATGGCCGCCTACCGCGATGCGTGGCTCGAAGAAGCGCCTGAAGACGCGGCCGGTATCGCGCGAGCCCTCGGAGACATTGCGCGAGCCACGGGCATGACGCAAGTTGCAAAGGACGCCGGGCTGAGCCGCGAGAGTATTTATCGCGCTCTCAGCGCGGATGGCAACCCAAGCTTCGCGACGGTGCTCAAAGTGGCGCGCGCGCTCGGGATGAAATTGCACGCCGAAGCGGCGTAGCAGCTTTCGGCGCGGCACGCCGCGCCCGTCTCCGAGCCAAGGGCGAAACGCTACTTCGCCGTATCCGCGTGCGTGCGTTTGAGCCACTCCTCGGTTCGCTTCCATGTGTCGAGGACGTAGTCGCGCCGATAGTTGCGGCCCGTGAGGTCGTAGCCGTGGTCGGCGTTTTCGTAGACGACCATTTCGAACGATTTGCCGCGCGCCTTGGCTGCCTTTTCAATCTCGCGCGCTTTTTCGATCATGCAGCAATTGTTGTAGGTGTCCGCCCCCGCTGCCAGCACCGTGAGCGGCACCTGAATGCGACCGGCCAGCCCTTCGACATTCTGTATCCACGCGGTAAACGGGTACACGGCGAGCGCACCGGCGACGACGTCCGGCTGGCCGATGGCATGTGAAAGCAGTGCCCCGCCGCCGAGCGAGAAGCCAATCACAGCTACCTTCTTTGATGTGGTGTTCGGCGACGCCAACAGACTCTGAATCGCGTCCTTGAAGTTCTGCGCGGCCGGCTTGGTCCGCGAGAGCATGTCGTTGCCGTCGACCAACAACACGTTGTAGCCCAGCGCTGCAACGTCGCGTGCATAGGCGCGGCGCGGGTCGGGTCCAGTCTGCCCGGAAATGATGAGCACCGCTGGCCCCTTACCCTCCTTCGCCGCGATCTCTTCGCGAAAATAAGACGACTGCGCGTGCGCCGACGCAGCAAGCACGGTCACCGCGGCCCACACAAGGACAGAACAAGACTTTGCAATTCGTGACCACATGATTGAATCCTTCTAACCGATTGACATCGCTTGTACGGCGACCACAGCGCGATCCTAGGCCGCGCGCGTACGCCACGCAAGGAACTCGGCGTTACGTCAGCGTTACAACTCGGTGGTTGCATCGCGGTAGCGTTGGGCCTTTGGCGAGCGTTGCATCCCTACTACACTGGATTCTCCGTAGCTTCAGTTCTTCCCGCCCGGATCCATGAACACCGCAGCCGAAATGAAACTCGTGCACGTCCTGCTCCGCTCGGGAAACGTGTCGCATGCGGAGATCGCGTGCCGTGCGGTGTTGGCGCGGCAACCGGATCAGCCCGATGCGTTGCGATTGCTGGGGCAACTGCTGACGCGAGCGGGCAACTTTGGTGAAGCGGTGCCGCTTCTGCGTCGCGCGATTGGGCTGCACCCGACCGAGTTTGAAGCCCATCACAGCTTGGCGCAAGCGTTGATCGGCCTCGGGCGCAACGACGAGGCTGTCGC
>DAINAJ010000347.1:0-1959 GCA_036733505.1 Casimicrobium sp. | reverse complement strand
TGTTGGCGGGGCTGACCGGAGCGATTGTGGTGCTGCCGCAGGGCGTTGCATTTGCAACGCTGGCCGGGATGCCACCGGCGTTTGGGCTGTACGCGGCGATGATTCCCTGCGTGATTGCCGCGCTCTTCGGCTCGTCTCGGGTGATGGTGACCGGCCCTGCGAACGCCATATCTCTGACGGTGTTGGCAATCATCGCGCCGCTCGCCGCGCCAGAGTCGCCGCGCTACATTGATCTCGTCATCACGCTCGCGTTTATGGTGGGCGTTTGGCAGCTCCTGCTTGGGTTTGCGCGCGCGGGGAAGCTCATTAACTTTGTGTCGCACACGGTGATTGTTGGATTCACGGCGGGCGCGGCCGTGCTGATTGTGAATTCGCAAATCCGGAATTTCTTCGGTGTCGACATCACGCGGGGCGCAAGCGTCTGGCAAACGGTTCAACAATTTCTCGCACACGTCGGCGACGTGAAACCGATGCCAGTGTTGGTCGGCGTTTTGACGCTCCTCGCTGCGATCCTTTGGCAACCGCTCAATCGCAAAGTGCCGGCGATGCTCGTGGCAGTCGTCGTCGGCTCGGTCGCAACAGCGATTGCGCGGTCTATCGACCCAGCGTACGCCATCAAAACGGTCGATGCGCTCCCCGGTGCGGTTCCGCCGCTCTCTCTCCCAGACTTCTCGCTTGCGACGCTGCAGTCGCTCCTAGTGCCGTCAATTGCGATGACGTTATTGGCGCTC
This sequence comes from Casimicrobium sp., assembly GCA_036733505.1. GTDB lineage: Bacteria > Pseudomonadota > Gammaproteobacteria > Burkholderiales > Casimicrobiaceae > Casimicrobium. Next base: position 1,228 of record DAINAJ010000347.1, on the reverse strand, counting down.
GCCGAGGCTGTATCCATCGCACAGGCGCTGGCGATTCGTCGAAAGGAGAAACTCGACGGCAACCAAGAATTCTTCGGGCAGGGACTCGCCAACGTCATCGGCTCGTTTTTCTCGGCGTATCCGGCCAGCGGCTCGTTCAATCGTTCCGGGGTAAACGTTGCAGCGGGCGCGGTCACGCCGTTCTCGGCGATCATGGCCTCTGTATTCTTGGTCGCGATACTGGTGTTTGTCGCGCCACTCGCGCGCTTTCTGCCGTTGGCCGCGGTCGCGGCGATTCTGTTCCTTGTGGCTTGGAACCTAGTCGATAAGCGAGAAATCGCACATCTACTGCACGACAAATACGAGCGAATCACGCTGTTGGCCACGTTCTTAGCGACGCTCTTGATGCCGCTGGAGTGGTCTATTTTGTTGGGGGTTGCGGTGTCGCTCGTGGTGGCCCGGCTGCGCGGAGTCGCCGCGCAGCGGTAAGTTTGCGGAAAGTGCCTCTCGAATAAAATACGGGACTACACGCAACTACCGACCCAACCAAGGAATACCCAAATGGCTCTCGTCTCCATGCGCGAACTGCTCGACCACGCCGCGACCAACGGCTACGGCCTACCGGCGTTTAACGTCAACAATCTTGAGCAAGTGCAGGCCGTGATGAGCGCTGCCGACGAAACCGGCGCCCCGGTGATCCTGCAAGCCAGCGCGGGGGCCCGCAAGTACGCGGGCGAGAGCTTCATCAAACACCTGATTCAAGCCGCCGTCGAAGCCTACCCGCACATTCCGTTGGTGATGCATCAAGACCATGGACAAACGCCCGCGATCTGCCAGGGCGCGATTGATCTGGGTTTCGGCTCGGTGATGATGGACGGGTCGCTCCGCGCGGACGGCAAAACGCCGGCCGATTTCGCTTACAACGTTGAAGTTACGCGTGCTGTCGTCGACATGGCGCACAAAGTCGGCGTTACCGTTGAAGGCGAATTGGGCTGCTTGGGATCGCTCGAAACGGGCGAAGCGGGCGAGGAAGACGGCATCGGTGCCGAGGGCAAGCTCGACCACGGCCAAATGCTGACCGACCCGGAAGAAGCCGCGCAATTCGTGAAAGCGACGCAGCTCGACGCGCTCGCAATCGCCATCGGCACCAGCCACGGCGCGTACAAGTTCACGCGCAAGCCCACGGGCGACATCCTCGCGATCAGCCGCGTAAAAGAAATTCACAAACGCATTCCGAACACGCACCTCG
>DAINAJ010000346.1:0-2017 GCA_036733505.1 Casimicrobium sp. | reverse complement strand
AAAGACAACCTGCAAGCAGCGATGGCGTTGATCAAAAAAGACATCACCGATCTGCCGCTGCAATTTAACAATTTCCGCGATTAATTTCGCTGTGAACGCGGCGGTGAAGTTCGCATTGTTAATGCTGTGCGCAGTCCCGCTGGTGGCTTGCCAGCCGAGCAACCCGCCGCCCACTCCGTTGCCAACCAAAGAGAAAACGATAGACCGCGTAAACGAAAAACTCGATGATGCGATGAAGAAGTCGCAACAACGACTCGAGGCAATCGACGCGGACAAGAAAGGTTCCTGATTTATGAAGTGGTTTCAATCTTTGGCTCGATTTCTGTCAGCCGCACTCGTACTCGGTGTGGCGGCGAGCGCGAGCGCACAAGGCACCGCCAGCCCGGATGGTCGAAATGCCGACACGTGGTTACGCGATGGTGACCGGCTAACGATTGCGTTTAGCCCTTACACCGAGCATTTCCGCAATAACCCTGAGTACACCAAACACTCTTACCTCGTTGATCTTGGCATCGAATCGAAATACGACACCGTTTGGGGGGCAGACAAAACGCTCTTCGGGCTAGCCGTTTTCAAGAACTCGTTCGGTCAGCCTTCGCAGTACATCTACTGGGGTCAGAAGTGGGACGTGAAGCCATGGCTTTACGCCAAGGTGACCGCCGGACTGTTGCACGGCTACAAGGGCAAGTACAAAAACAATATTCCGTTCAACGGTCTCGGTGTCGCGCCTGGCATCATTCCCGCTGTCGGAGTCCAGTTCGGTGACGTGCGCGCCGAGCTCATCACGCTGGGTTTCTCCGCCGTGATGGTCACCGTTGGTTACCGGTTCTAGCGCGGAGCTTCACTATGGCTTTGCGCGCAGGCTTCACCGCGGAATCAATGAAAAATCGCGGCGTCGGCAAACTGCCGGGGCTGTTGGGCGTAGAGCTGCTTTCGGTTGAGGAAGGATTGCTCGTCGCGCAACTCAAAATTCGCGAAGAACTCCTAGCTCCCAACGGCTATCTGCACGCCGCGACAGTCGTGGGTTTGGCCGACACCATGTGCGGCTATGGCTGCATCGCTCACTTGCCAGAAGGCGCATCGGGCTTCACGACGATTGAACTCAAGAGCAACCACCTCGGCACCGCGCTCGACGGGACGATTTATGTTGAGGCGCGCCCGTTTCATCTGGGTCGCACTACGCAGGTGTGGGACGCGGTTGTGCGCCATCGCGAAACCGAGAAGACGATTGCCCTCTTTCGCTGCACGCAGATGGTGCTTTGGCCCAAGGAAAAGTGAGCTGTGAGCGGTGAACAGTGAGCAGTGTTGATTTGATCGCTGCTGCTCGCGCATTACGCGACGCAGTTGATTCGCTCGCGTTTTCTTCGCCCGTAACGCATACGCTCAATCCCTTGGACTACGCATGGGCGCCGCATGAGCAGTATTTGCGAAAGTTTAGCGACGGCAAAAAACGTGTAATTTTTCTAGGCATGAACCCCGGCCCGTTTGGCATGGTGCAAGTCGGCGTCCCGTTCGGCGAGGTGAATGCTGTGCGCGACTGGATGAAAATTGACGCAACAGTTTCGCAGCCAAAATCGCCCAACCCGTCTCGCCCCGTCGAAGGATTTTCCTGCCAACGTTCTGAGATCTCAGGACAGCGATTGTGGGCGCTTTTCTCCGAGCGCTTTGCCAATGCCAATGACTTCTTCGCGAATCATTTCGTAGCGAACTATTGCCCGCTCGCATTCTTCGACAACGCACGCAACGTGACGCCGGACAAACTGCCCAAGGCAGAAACCGCGCCGCTCTACGCCGCGTGCGACGCACACCTACGCGCCTGCGTCGATGCGCTGCAACCCGAATGGGTGATCGGCATTGGCAAATTCGCCGAAGCGCAAGCGCGCACGGCTATCGCTGTGTCCCACCCGAAAGTCAAGATTGGCACAGTACTTCACCCCAGCCCAGCGAGCCCAATGGCAAACCGTGGCTGGGCGCCGCAGGCAGCGGCGCAATTGGCAGCGCTGGGGATTTGGTAGCG
>DAINAJ010000345.1:0-2076 GCA_036733505.1 Casimicrobium sp. | reverse complement strand
CCGCTAAAACGCTCCGCAGCGTATTGATAATGCTTGAGCTGATTTTGGCCAACGCCGCCCATGGGGCCAGACATGCCCTCAATCATGGCGAGTTTGACGGTTTGCGCCTGCGCCACGCCAACGAACATGAGTGTCGACGCTACCGCCAGAACGACGGGTTTCAAACTTACTTTCACTAGAGCCTCCTTAAGTACCGATGTGAACTGAGAAAAATGTGTGCGAGCTTGGCAACTGTCCAATGTGAATCTTGTTGCACCGCAGCGCGAATCGCGTAGTGATCTTAGTCGATTGTAAGAAGCGCCGGTAGCGTTCGTGTAGTGGAAAACCCATGATTCGCGTGGCGGGTTTTGGAGCAATGCGTATGAAATTTCCCGCGCAGGGAGTAGCTTCGCAACAGCACATCATCAAGCCTGCCCAACGTCGGCGCAACCGAGAGCGCTGCGCGGGCTAAAATGTGTGGTTGTTTCAACCCACCTCCTACTGCCTGTGAACGCCCCACTGCAAAACGCTTCAGCACTTTTTTCCCATGTCGAAATGGCGCCTCGTGACCCGATCCTTGGTGTCATCGAGTCGTTCAACGCCGACCCGAATCCAAACAAAGTGAATCTGGGCGTTGGCGTCTACACAGATGAAAACGGTAAAGTGCCGGTACTCGAATGCGTGAAGCGTGGCGAGCGTGCAATGGCAGAAAAATCTGCGCCGCGCGGCTACCTTCCGATCGACGGTATCGCGGCCTACGACAAAGCCACGCAGTCCCTGGTGTTCGGCGCGGACTCCGACATCGTAAAAAATCAACGTGCGGTCACGGTGCAAGCGGTGGGCGGCACGGGCGCACTCAAAGTCGGCGCCGATTTCCTCAAGCGCGTCTCCCCTGATGCTGCCGTCTACATCTCGAACCCAAGCTGGGAAAACCACCGTGGCCTGTTCACTAGCGCGGGCTTTGAAGTGCGCGATTACGCGTATTACGATCAAGCCACCCGCAGCCTGAATTTCGACGGCTTCTTAGCTGCCGTCAAATCCATGCCCGCAGGCAGCATCGTAGTGCTGCATGCCTGCTGCCACAACCCAACGGGCGTTGATCCATCGATGGCGCAGTGGCGTGAAATCGCCGCAGCGGTGCGCGCCGGCGGATTGGTGCCGTTCCTTGATATGGCGTACCAAGGCTTCGGCGACGGCGTGGTGGAAGACGGTGCAGTCGTAAAGCTGTTTGCCGAATCGGCGGGCCCAATTTTCGTGTCGAGTTCGTTCTCGAAATCGTTCTCGCTGTACGGTGAGCGTATCGGCGCGTTGTCGGTGGTTGCGACCGATAAAGATGAAGCCACACGAGTGCTTTCGCAATTGAAATTGGTGATCCGCACCAACTATTCAAACCCGCCGACGCACGGTGGCGCACTCGTTGCGGCCACACTCACGGATCCCGAAGCCCGCGCACTGTGGGACAAAGAGTTGGGCGAAATGCGTGATCGCATCAAGTCGATGCGCGTCGCGCTGCACGCCGCGCTGAAGAAACTTGCGCCTACCGCGAATTTCGAAAATATTCTCACGCAACGCGGCATGTTCTCGTATTCAGGTTTGAGCAAAGATCAGGTGCATCGCCTGCGCGCAGAGTTCGGCGTTTACGCGGTGGATTCAGGTCGCATTTGCGTCGCTGCGTTGAACAATAAAAACGTAAATTACGTCGCGGAAGCTATCGCTAAGGTGCTTTAACCGAGCGAGTTGAGTTGCACGATTTTTTTATTCAGCTATAATTCTTTTTGTCGCGGCAGTAGCTCAGTTGGTAGAGCGCAACCTTGCCAAGGTTGAGGTCGAGAGTTCGAGACTCTTCTGCCGCTCCAGTTTGAAATAAAACGGAACCGCAACGGTTCCGTTTTTGTTTGTGTGGAGCGATAAAAAATTCCACGCAACTCGGCGGGTTAGCAAAGAGGTTATGCAGCGGATTGCAAATCCGTTTAGAGCGGTTCGATTCCGCTACCCGCCTCCACAATTCCCCCACCCTCTACGTAAAACATGCGCCGACGCGACACGCGCGGCGCGTCAGCGCGCGGCTCTTTCTGCGCCGACTCAACAGCAAACGCA
>DAINAJ010000344.1:0-2092 GCA_036733505.1 Casimicrobium sp. | reverse complement strand
AGTCTTCCTCCTATCAAGCGAAAAATAGATTTGCGCTAATTTTGCGAGTGCGTCAGTCGCGTGTCTGTCGCGTATTCGGCTCTGCAAGTGTCGACTCTTTGACATTTCATGCTCGCCAATCGCCTTACGCTAGCGCAGTCCCTACGCTCGCGCCTTGCCTGCGTCGTCGATAATTTGCGTCGAATAATTAGCGAGTTTTCATGTCTCAAAGTCCCACTGTTGAAACTGATGTCACTTCCGGCACGCCGCCGTTCCCTGGAAAAATTGGCCGTACGCTTGGCCAGTCGTACCCACACTGGGTGGCGCCCGTCAAGCCAGCACCAGGAAGTCCCAACGTCGTTGTAATTCTTCTGGACGATCTTGGCTACTCGGACTTTGGTTGCTTCGGCGGTGAAATCGAGACGCCAAATATTGATCGACTGGCGCAAGGTGGCCTGCGCTACACGCAGTACACGACGGTTCCAATGTGTACGCCGGCACGCGCCGCGATGTTGACCGGGAAAAATCCGCACTCCGTGGGCTGTGGTTGGCTCACGCACAACAACCCCGGCTTCCCCGGCTACAAGGGCGGCGAGATGTCGCTTGATGCACCCACGATGGCGGAGCTGCTGCGCTCGCAAGGCTACTCGACGATGGCCGTTGGCAAATGGCACAACACGTACGACCGCAACGCTCACGCGGCAGGCAATCGCAGCTCTTGGCCGTTGCAACGTGGCTTTGATCGCTTCTACGGATTTCTTGCCGCCGAGACGAGTTACTTTCAGCCAGAACGGCTGATGGAAGGCAACCAACTCGCCCAAATTGATAGTTACCCGGACGACTATTTCGTCACCGACGACTACACAGGACGCATGATCGGTTGGCTAAAGGAGCACCACGCTAGCGCGCCCGATAAGCCATTCTTCTCGTATCTTGCGTTTCAGGCACCGCACACGCCGTTGCAGGCCAAACCAGTTGATCTTGCGCGCTACGAAGGGCGCTACCGGGCCGGATGGGACGCCACACGTGAAGCCCGTTACGAGCGCCAACGCGCGATGGGTCTTATTGAGAGTAACGCGCAACTGCCGCCGCGCAACCCCGGCGTACCCGCGTGGGACGAGCTGACATCAGCCCATCAAGCGTTGTTCGCGAAGTACATGGAGGTGTATGCCGCGCTGGTCGATAACGTTGACCAAAACGTCGGGCGCCTCATCAAGTTTCTGGAGCAGTCCGGTCAACTCGACAACACGTTGATTTTCATTTCTTCCGACAACGGGGCGAACTCAATCGGTGGGCCAACCGGCGTCGCCAACTTGAACGATCGACGCCAAGGCATCGGCGAGGACGCAGAAGTGGTGCAGCGACTTCTCGCGGAGGGACGCATCGGCAGCGAGGAAACCTACCTTGCCTACCCTACCGGCTGGACGCAGGTCTCTAACACGCCGTATCGTTACTACAAACGTACGCCGATGGCCGGCGGTATTCGTGTGCCGCTCATCGCGCACTGGCCGAAGGGCATTGCCGACAGCGGAGCATTGCGTCGGCAGTGGGTGCATGTCACGGATCTATTGCCTACGGTGCTTGAGCTCGCGGGCGTCCCGTATCCGCAAACTTTTAACGGCTATCGCACGCGTGGGATGAATGGCACAAGCTTCGCAGCTACCTTTGGCAGTGGCGAAGCCGCGACGCAGCGGCACAGCCAGCACTACGAACTCGAAGGGAATCGCGGCTACATCAGCGAAGGTTGGAAAATTGTTTCGCTGCAACCCCCGGGCACACCGATCAATCTGCACAATTGGATGCTGTTCGACCTGACGAATGACCCGACCGAAATACATGATCTCGCGTCGAAAGAACCCGAGCGCCTCAAGCAGTTGATCTCGTTGTTTGAGGATGATGCGCAAGCAAATTTCGTCTATCCCTTGGACAACCGTGACTCAGGGCGGGCGATCACAGTACCACCGTACGAGCTCGCCGACGTCAATACGCCGCGCGATTTTTATCCCGGCGGGCAGTCGATCTCAAACATCGTAGTGTCCCCGCTGATCGCGGATCGTAACTTCGTACTCAGCGCGCAATTTGAGTATTCCGATGGCGACGAAGGCGTTGTCTA
>DAINAJ010000343.1:0-2107 GCA_036733505.1 Casimicrobium sp. | reverse complement strand
CGTTCGAATTCAAGCAACCGTACAAAGGTTTCAACCGCAAGATCGGCGAATTCGCTGGCACCCGCATCAGCCCCGACGGCAAGATTCTCACCGAACTCGAATGGCAAGCCAGTTACCCGCTATGGCTCCCGAACGACGCCGACATGGCGTTCATCACTTCGCTCATGAAGCCTTGTCACGAGCCAGGCAAATACGCGAGCTGGATCGCCCCACCACGCGTAGGCATCAACAACCAGCCTGCGGAATTTGAGTACGTGAAAATCGAATAGCGAAGCAATGGAGGCGCGGCATCAGCCGCGCTTGCGGCTTTTCGCCATAAACGACGTTGGATTAATCGCTATGACTTCTTTGGTGTCGGCGGAACGGTCGCGTACAACTCAAGGTTTCCGAATAGGTCCGAGACACGTTTTTGCTCTCGACCAGCGTTGAACTCTTTCATCACAAGCGTGACGGCGGCCTTCTTCGTGGATTCGCCACTCACCGCGACCATAGGGTCAACCAAAGCGGGGGCGAGCGAAGGATTTGTATCCATATGTTGGACTGCTTGTGTGGCAGGCTACACACTGAAGCGGCGACGCACAGATCAAGCACCAAAGTTCAGCGTTAACGACGAGCAACCGCGCTGCGTCGCGCTGCCACCGTGCCCGCTCCCTGTGTCCGCAGTATGTGCGTTCTGTAAGTCGCACGACTCTACAAAAAGCGTGAGGCAATTAACGTCCGAGGTAAAAGGTGCCGTGCTTTTGCGACGTCCAGCGACCGAAGGGTGCGAACCCGACCGACGTGTTAGGCCGCTGAAAATTCATGTCGGATCGCGGGAGAGTGGAGGCGTTTGATGATCCAGCCGAAGAGCACGGAAATACCAACCGCCAACACGAGATTGAACCCGATCATGACTTTGGACATTAGGTCGAATTGATCGCCAAATCCTTGTGGTGCGGTGGGAGGGATAGGCGGCATTGAAGAAAGGATCACGATGGATAGCACGACACCTGCAATGCTCCAAAGAACTCCAAGCACCATGAGCAAGCTGAACAGAACTCGCGCCCAATTTTTTCTTTTGAGGAGACCGATTGCGGCAGTCAAAGTCGACACGCACACGACAAGAAATGCAAAGAAGAACAGGCGCATGTTCTGAAGCATGAAAGCTGCAAACCACGGCATTGCTTGGTCTTTTTTCGCCTGATCCGCAGCGGCCTGCATCTCTGAGACGGGAAACATCACTGAGATCATGATGTTTTGTAGTACCGATATTACGGTCGCAAATCCAGCCAAAACGATGAAGACCCAAGCCAAAGTGGTGACGAAGGCTGATCTAGGGGCTGATACGGAAACGTCGGAACTCATTTGTATCCTTTAAGCGACCTAACGTAATGTATTGCCGACAATCCGCGGAACAATCTAGGTTTTACGTACAAATCTAGACATTCAATTGTCCTGGACCTGGCGCGGGTTGTGTATTTCGGCGGCATATTTGTTGGTGAACACAATTATATTTTCCTCCTTTAACCTGGCAGCGCTCCGCTCAAGTCTGATCGCTTGCTCGATCAGGTCGGCGAGGGCCTGTTGGTGTGTTCTCCATTGCCTGAGAACGGTGCAGGATTGACGGTAGGAGCTCCGAGCGACGCCAAGTCGTCGCCTACAGGGTTTGGCGTAACGACACTCAGCTCCACACGCAGCGTCTCGCGTTAAATTTCCGAAGCTACGAGCGAGTAACCAACGCGATACATCGCGCAAGTAACATCACCCGCACCGCGCGCAGACAAGCCTTCGTCCGCGCAAAGCTGCGCAGCAAATTCACGCACCGCGTCGCTGTCGTACCCAGTGACAATCAGCGCCGAATCGACGCCACGGTCCGCGCCGCGAATGCGCTGCTCGTTGGTCATCGCTGCGGCTTGCGCGCCGTGCAGAAAATGCACGCTGCCTAAGCCCGACATCGACGGAACCTGTGGCAATTTTTCGTCCATTAACCACCGCGTGAGCGCCTTCGCCCGCGCTGCAACCGGCGTGAAACGTACGAGCGCAGCACTGCCGCCCTGCCCAAACCCAAAGCTCCCCACGACCGTGCAAAGCCCACGATTCATGCCGCGGTAATGCGGCATCATCTTCT
>DAINAJ010000342.1:0-2118 GCA_036733505.1 Casimicrobium sp. | reverse complement strand
GCATCACTAAACGCGCCGTCCAGCGGTCGTTTCAGGCCAATTCCGAAGAGGCCGTCTACGATCCAATCGGCACTTATCGCTTCGGTAGGAACGGCGTGTTGGATAGTGAACGAACCCGACGGAAGTTCGAGTATGCGCAGCCAAGCCGCTTGCGCGTCTACCGGCAAGGTTTCTGGCGTGCCCAGCATCACAATTTCCGGGTGATACCCCGCCGCAGCCAACTCCGCCGCACACGCCAAGGCGTCGCCGCCGTTGTTGCCCGGCCCGGCGAAGAGCACGATGCGCGCGTCTCGCGTAGTTCGCGTCAACAGGAAACTCGCAGCCGCCTTCCCTGCGCGCCGCATGAGATCGGCGTCGGCAAACGTCGCCTCGCGCGCGCGAATTTGCGCCGTCGACAGCACGGGCTCCGTGCCTCGATCGCGGGTCGAGATGGCCTCTGACATTGAACTCACGGTGAACGCCCTAAAATTGACTCAATCGAAAGGATACAGTCACTATGTCCACCAAAGCAGATGCGGCCAAAAAAGCCGCCGAAAAAGAAGCGCAATCTTGGGCCGAGCCCACCAGCGCGCCGATTCCCGTCACCATCCTGACGGGGTTCCTCGGAGCCGGTAAAACCACGCTCCTAAACCGAATCCTCAAAGAGAATCACGGCGAAAAAATCGCGGTGATCGAGAACGAGTTCGGCGAAGAGGGCGTCGATAACGAAATCCTCGCCGACACCAAAGAGCAGATCGTTGAGATGAACAACGGCTGCATTTGCTGCACCGTGCGCGGCGATTTGATCCGCATTCTGAACAATCTCTACAAGCGCCGCGCGAAGGGCGAATTCAATTTCAGCCGCGTGGTGATCGAAACCACGGGCATGGCCGATCCTGCGCCGGTTGCGCAAACATTCTTCGCCGACGAAAAGGTCAACGAGCGCTATTTGCTCGACGCCGTGGTCACGGTCGTAGACGCGAAGCACGGGCTCACGCAGCTCAAAGACTTCACGGAAGCGCAGCAACAAGTCGCGTTCGCGGATCGCTTGCTGGTCTCGAAGACCGACGTAACCACCGCCGAAGAAACACAAAAACTCATGGAGCGTCTGCGCGGGTTGAACGTGCGTGCGCCAATCAAAAAAGTGCATTTCGGTGAAACGCCGATTAAAGAACTCCTAGACATTCGCGGCTTCAATCTCAACGCGATTCTCGATATCCAACCGGACTTTCTCACCAACAGCGATCACGAGCACCACGACGAAGTCGCGAGTTTCTACATCAAGACAGAAAAGCCGCTCGATGTCCGCAAGGTGGATCGCTACATCGGATCGCTGATCAATTTGTACGGCGAGCAAATGCTTCGCTACAAAGGCATTCTGAACATCAAAGGCGAACCGCGCCGCGTAGTTTTTCAAGGCGTGCACATGATGGCGGGCTTTGACTTCGCGAGCGAATGGCCGGAAGGCGCGACGCGCGAGAGCACTGTCGTTTTCATCGGTCGAAAACTTCCCGAAGCGCTGTTTCGTGAGCTCTTCGAAGACTGCTACGCCACCGACGAAACGCCAGACGATGTGGCTGCTTACGCGCAGGGCAACGCTCAGGCGGACGCCGCGCGAGTGAAATAAGATCGTCAGCAGCTTTTCGCTTGAACGACCGCCAGGCGGTCGTTGCGTCATGTTTTGTAGATAAGTCGAGTAACGTCAAAACCGCGCTATAACGACCACCCAGCAGTCGTTCTATTAAAAAAGCTAATGCGTGCGTGCGGAGCGCGCTTGACGCCTGCGTTCGCCCGATACTTGCATCGCACGCAAAGCACACAACGCAGGCTACAGCGCTGGGTGATGGCGGCGTGATCGCAGTGCGCATTTGCCGTGATAGATTCGTGGCGTCACAGAACACTCTTATTGCAAATCCCTTTGGTACTTCCCGATGAAAAGCGCGTGCAGCGGCGCGAATTTCTCCGCTGCACTGGACTTCTAGCCGCGGCCTCGCTGTCGACCAGCACTTCCTTTGGCGCGGACGTGTCTCGTTCGCGCGCCATTCGGCTGATTGCGCTTGAGGTGGGAGGACAAAGCGACACCGTCGCGCGCACCTATTTGCCAGCGGTCGCGCAAGCGCTTGGGCAAGATGTCTTCGT
>DAINAJ010000341.1:0-2175 GCA_036733505.1 Casimicrobium sp. | reverse complement strand
TTTCGTAGCCCAAATGCGCGGCAGCGAGACGTCGTGAACGCTCGACGGCGTGCAGCGTTTTATCGACGGCGGCGCGTTTTTTGTAGAAGAGGGAAGCGAGCGGTTCACGTGCGCTCGCCCAGTCGTAACCTGCGCGCGGACCGTCGGCTTGCGTCGCCCAGAGAGCGCTCTTGACCAGGCCCTGTAGGTCGAGCACGAGGTCGTAGTGTTCTTTGGCGATGGCCGCTCGTGCAGCCTTGAATGCAGCGCGAGTTTCGGGTTTTTCGAGGCTCTTGCGCCACTTGCGCCACGCGATCGGAATCACGTTGCGCACCGCCGGATGTAGCGCGGGTAGCGCGGCGAACGGCGCTTCAACGATCCAATCGATGGCCACGCCGGGAATGTTCGCTGCGATGTCCGATATCGCCGGCATCGCGTGGACAACGTCGCCCATCGAGGACGTTTTGACGATGAGGATTTTCACGGTTCGGAGAGCGCCTCGTAGGGTGAGCGCAACGCCGCCGCAATTTGGCAGCCATTGAAATGGCAGTTGCGTCGGGGTTTTTGTGGGAGCGGGCTTGCCCGCGATTGACGCTTGAACACGAAGAGATAGCCGGAATCCACGGGCTCATCGCGGGCAAGCCCGCTCCCACAGGTCGTTGGTGGGTTGAGTTGTGTCGATGGGCGTGTGTAGTGACCGCCCACGAGATGGGACTCCACGCGCTACTGCTGCGCCGACTGCGCTTGGCGCGCACCTGTTGCAGCGCGCTCGGCTGCGGCTTCGGCGACGAGCGCGGGGTTGAAGCGCGGGTCGTTGTACATCTTGAACTGCCGGTAGACCTTGAAGTAGGCGCGGCCAGCGCGGCTGTCGGCGAGCAAACCGTCTAAACACGCGCCAAGATCATTGCGCTGTTCGTGCAAGCGCGCGAGTTTTTGTTTCGACGAGGCACGGTGCGCTTCTTCCACATCCGTGCGCACTGTCTGCGCGGTCATCGCTTTAATCTTTAGCGACATGATCGACATGCGATCCATCATGCTGCCTGCCGTTTCGCTGTTGAGCCGTGCATCGACGGAGACTCGCGCGACAGGTTGGTCGGAGCCCGCCGTCGCAGCGTCGATGAGTCCGAGCGAGATCAACAAATATTCGTCCACGCGCTCGGTGGCGTCGTTACGTGCTTGGTTGTAGCCATCGATGGCGCGCTTGTTCGCGGTGATGTCTGCGTCGCTTGCCTTCGTGCGCCGCGCCAGATCTTCTTCGTCCCACAGCAAACAGTTGTTGCGATGGTTCGTCGCGACCCAGCGCCACACGTCGTCCTCGGCGAAGTCGATCATGACCTTCGGCCACGTCGGCTGCGCCAGGCATGCGTCGTGAAAAGCTTTAACGGTGTCGGCCATCACGGCCTGGCGGGCGAATTGTTGCGGTGTCGTCATGAGCGTCGATTCATCTTGTTGCTAGCATCCAGTCTCTATTATCGACCAGCGCACCTTACGCTTCGCATGTCCGTACACCAATCCCTCGCCGCGCGCCCGCTCATCGTCCGTATCCGCAATTTTATTGGTGACGTGGTGCTGCTGATCCCGGCACTGGAACGGCTGCAAGCGGCGGGTTATGAGCTGCATTTGGTCGGGAAACCGTGGGCGAAATCGCTGCTAGAAGCGTACGGCTGGCCGGTCACCAAATACCCAAACAAATTTGCGGAGCGCCGCGCGCTGTTGAAAACGCTCGCCGAGCCGCTGCGCGCTCGCGATCCAAGCTTCGATCAACGCGTGAACGCAATCACATTCGCCACGTCGTTTTCGAGCGCGTTGGACATGCGTACGGCAGGTTTGAAGCCTTTCGGTTTTGCGGTCGAGGGCCGAAGCCTCTTGCTGAGTCGCAGCGCGAAAATCGCCTACGGCGAGCACGCGATTGACTCGTATTGGCGCTTGGTCAATGCCTTTCTCGGCGAAGACAAGCCCGCGCCTGCCGCCGTGCAGTTTCGAGTCAGCGCGAACGCCGATGCGATTGCGAAAGCCGCGCTAGAAGCCGCGGGTGTTCGGCCGGGTTACGTTGTGTTGGTGCCCTTCGCGGGCGGAACGTTTGAAAAGCTCGACAAAAAGTGGCCGCACTTTGGCGCGCTCGCGACGGAACTCGCGGCGATGGGGCGCGACATCGTGATGGCACCGGCGCCAGACGAAATGGACGCAGCGCGCGCC
>DAINAJ010000340.1:0-2241 GCA_036733505.1 Casimicrobium sp. | reverse complement strand
ATCCAGAGCTCGGGACTGGCGAAGAATTTGCCGGGATCGGGGACGAGGTCTGCACGTGAATCGCGCCCGCTGGAGTCGGAGTTTGCGGTGAACGACGCGGAGGCCACGCCGACCACGCGTGACTTAATGACTTGAGTCAGCGTAGAAGTGTTTAACGTCAGTTGCTCTATGGCGATCACGGCAATTGCCGGCGCAACGGCCCATACCAACGTGGCGCGTTTCGCCCACGCCGAGACGAACATGAACCACGCGTAAACCGGTGCAAACCAAAGCGAGATCGCCAAGACAAAATAGGCGAGACCTATCGGCATCGTGGATATCGGCAACAGAGCCCACAAAGCGCTCACGCTAAGGCCATTTACGTACACCATTAACGTGCTGGCGATAAGCATCACTAGCTGCGAGAAGATCGCCATGCACAACGCGAAGGTCGGCAAGGCAATCGTTGGAATAGCAAACTTCGCCAGTACCGCGATGGGATCCGACACCGGCATCGACTTCCAAAACAATATGCTGCGATCACGGCGTTCGCCGTACAGCGTTTCAATGCAATAGAAACACGCCACGAGCACCATCGTCGCCATCAGAATCATTGCTGCCGCGCTGTACGGTAGATCATAGGCCGCGAGCCGCTCCGACGTGCTCAACGTGGCCAGGTACTCAATCTTTCCGGGCAGACGAAACGCGGAGTAAATCAATCCGACTGAAACGAGACCACCTACAGCCAACAGAGCCCAATAGATTGCGCGATGCTCCCAAAGCTCTTTGCGTATTGACCACGAGAATAGACGCAGCGGTGGCACCTTCGAAGCAGTAGTTGCGGGGGACGTCTCGTGAATGACGTTTGAATTGACGCTCATGCGCTCGCTCCTTGGGATGGGCGTGACGGATTGCCGACAACGGCAAGAAACACATCTTCAATGCTTGGTGTCCGAATCTCGCCAAGGGCCGCGATAGTTTCAACGTCCACGTCGCGATACAAAAACACAGTGCGGTCGAAGCTTTTTCTCTCGTACATCGGCGCAAGCGCGCGAGCCTCGTTCACCGCACCGGGCGGCGCGGAAAGTTCGAAGAAATGCGATTCAAAGTCGTCCGCTTCGTAGCTAAACACCACGCGTCCTTGATCGACAAACATCACGTCGGTGAGCACATGCTGAATCTCATCAATCTGGTGTGTAGTGATGAGAATCGTGCGCGCTTTGTCGTGGTAATCGTTGAGCAGTGATTCGTAAAACTGCTTTCGATAGATCACGTCGAGACCGAGCGTTGGTTCGTCAAGCACCATGAGCTTCGCTTCGATCGACATCACAAGCGCAAGGTGCAACTGCGTGACCATGCCTTTCGAAAGCTCGCCAATTCTTGCGGTGCGCTTGATGCTCGTTTTGGCAAGAAACGCGTCGATGGTTGCGCGGTTAAATCGTGGGTGAACGCCTTCCACATAATCAATCGCCTGCGACACCCGCAGCCACGTGGGCAACACCGACACGTCGGCGATAAAGCACACGTCGCGCATAAGCACGTCGCGCTCGGTACGTGGATCGCGGCCGAGTACGGTGAGTTCACCGTCGAACGAGGTCAATCCCAAGATCGCCTTTAACAGCGTCGTTTTCCCGGCGCCGTTGGGGCCGATGAGCCCCACGATGCGACCGGCCGCAACGGTCAGATCGACGTTGTTCAGTGCCAAGGTGTTGCCGAATTTTTTGGTCAATCCGCGCGCTTCGATGCAATGCATGGTGTTAGTCGCTCCGCTTTTCGTTGTTCGCATCCGGCGCAATGGGGGCTAGTCCCGGCAGTTCGTCGGCCTTGATCCCAAGCCGTTCAATCGTCGCTCGAATCTTTGGCCAGTCTTGATTCAAAAATCGCTCACGCTCGCCCTGCAGTAGCAATGCGCGCGCGTCCGCCTTCACGAACATGCCCAAGCCGCGCCTTGACTCCACGATGCCTTCGTCGACGAGCTGCTGGTAGGCCTTCAGTACGGTCAGGTGATTCACGCGGCTTTCGGCGGCGACCGCGCGGACGGAAGGCAGTGCATCGCCCGCGTTGAGCACGTTGTCCAGAATCATGACGATCACCCGCTCCCGAATCTGTCGGTAGATCGGTTGGCCGTCATTCCAGTCAGTGTTCATGCTGTTTGAGCTTTCGAGGGCACTTTTGTGGCGTCTTGCGATATGGTGTTGTATTTAACTATATCACCATGCATTCGTCAAACGGATTCCACTCGTGGTGAACCGAATGCGGATT
>DAINAJ010000339.1:0-2243 GCA_036733505.1 Casimicrobium sp. | reverse complement strand
TGGCCTTTCGCACCATGTTGACCTTGATGCCGGTCTGCACCGAAAACTCGCGCGCTTTGCTCTCGCACCAATCGGCGTCGGTTGAGCACACAATATTCAGATCAGCGTGCGCCGCGCTGGCCCAACAAGCCGCAATGATCGCAGCGGTAGCAAACAGTTTTTTCAACGAAATCTCCACGAAGGCAACGCGTCGCGCAAGCATAACGCGGGCGGATTCTCCAGCGATGACAGCCACCGCCTCAGTCAAGTACGACTAAGCCCTTGGGCGTCTGCAGCGTGGCAACTATTTGCGGCGAACTGCTTTGGCCGACTTGCACGACCGCGCCGCCGTAGTCGGCACGCAACGCGAGCAGCTCCAGCGTCGCCGCGGCGCGCTCAGGTACCACCGCGCCAAGTGTTAGCGCGGTTAGCGCTACGTCGCATTCAGGCAAACGATCACACGGATGCAACGCACAATCCCATTGAATCAAATGCGGCAACACACCACCGCTGATGCGCCGCCCATCGGCGGTGAATGCAAATCGCCAGCGAAAATCGCCACGCGAAGCAGGTCGCACCACGCGCGCGTCGTAGCCTGGCGTTGCGGCAATACGCTCAATCGCGTCCGGCGCTCCGACACATCGCGCCACCCACGCCACCAAACGCGGCTCATGCGCGATCAACGCGCGCACTTCCGGCGTATCGAGGCCGAACCAACGCGGAAAAGACGGCGCGCCCGCATCCGGATCGATGGCGATAATTTCTAAGTAACGCCTACCGTCAAGTTTGACGAGCGTGTTATGCGTCGCAAGGCCATCATGCTTGCCGCCGCCAGCAGGTTCAACGCCTAACACGTCACGCGCCCACGCGCGGCCAGCGTCGAGCGTACTGGCCGCGACTACGATGTGATCGAGTTCGGTGATGGCTGTGGTCATAACGTCTCTGAATCCAACCAAATGGTCACTGGGCCGTCGTTGATGAGGCTCACTTTCATGTCAGCGCCGAAGACGCCGGTGGGCACGGTTTGGCCGATGCGTGCACTAAGTTTGGCGACGAAACGATCAAACGCTGGAGAGGCTTGCTCAGGTCGCGCGGCGTCCGTGTAGCTTGGGCGATTGCCTTTTCTGGCGTCGGCGTATAGCGTGAATTGGCTCACGGCCAAGAGCGCGCCACCCGTGTCGAGCACACTTTTGTTCATCAAGCCCAGTTCGTCGTTAAAGATTCGAAGCTTCACGATCTTGTCCGCCATTCGGTCTTCGATCGCCTCAGCGTCGGCGTGGGTGACGCCCACAAGCAACAACAAACCCGGCCCGATTTCCCCCGTGATGTTGCCGGCCACCGTCACGCTCGCGCTCGAAACGCGTTGAATCAAAACTCTCATGTTCTTTCCTCAACAACCACGCACTTCATGGGCGCTGTGGTGCACGGCGCATCCACCCAGTTAGCGAAAATCGCTCGCGCGCTCCCGGCAATACCTCATGCGGAAAGCGATCACTCAAAAAGCACGCCATCGTTCCAGCAGAAGGTATGACGCGCGCTTGCTCAGCGCCGCTGCCGTCGCTGGCATCGCTAGCGTAGAGCACCAACTCGCCGCCCGCATCCTGCGGCCATGCTTCATTCAAATAGAAAACCATTGACACCACGCGCACGTCATCGTCGCGAAAACGGTCCAGATGCGTCTTATAAAACGCGCCAGGCGCATAGCGTGCGAAATGAAGTTCCGCATCTTGTGCGCCGACAAAAAGCGTTTCGTTGAGCACTGCTCGCAGCGCATGAACTTGCTCGAGCGCGGCACACTCGGCCACGTCGGTCGGCGCATCGTCCAACCAGCGCGTTTCGTCGGTGCGCACCGCATCACTGCGCCGCGCCAGCGTTGTCCGCCCTACTTTTGCGGCGTGCAATCGGCCAGCCTCGGTCAGCGTGCGTGCGCGTGCTAGCAATGCGCGCGTTAACGTCGCATCAAAAATGGATTCTCCAACATACCAACCCGCATTGGCGAGCGCGTCGGCGATGCTTACGAGACGTTGGTGTGCATTAGACATGCGTCGATTCTAGAATCGACGCAGAGAGCGCATCGCCCTCTTTAATACGATTAAGGTCACATCATGCGCGTTGTCATCACCGGCGGGGCCGGTTTCCTCGGCAAATTACTTGCCGCCAAAATTTTGCAACGCGGCGAACTGACCGATTCAGCAGGGGCGTTGCAGCCAGTCACCGAGTTAGTGCTCGTGGATATGGCGGCCGCCACGGGTGAGCCGTGGCTC
>DAINAJ010000338.1:0-2272 GCA_036733505.1 Casimicrobium sp. | reverse complement strand
CCGCAGTGCGCGTAGTCGCGCTCACGCACGGTGACTACATCGAACGCATGTCTAGCTATTTCGCCTCACTTCCGGGCGCACGGGCGCTCGTGTTTCGCGGGTGTGAAGGCGAACCGGTGTTGCACCCGAAGCGTGCCGTGCCGCTGCACATATTCCGAAACGGTACAACCGTTATGCGTGAATGGCCCGGTGTGGCCGAGCACGATCTGCCCGACACTCATGACATTGCGACAACCGTCGCCTACATTGAGTCCGTCATCCGAGGTGCGCGCCCTACGCCGCCATGGATCGACGCGCTGGCACAGGAAGTGCATGACCTCACGCATGAAGTCCACACCGATCACTCGTAACCCCGGCAAAGTTTCTCTCGTAGGCGCCGGTCCCGGCGATGTCGAACTATTGACGCTCAAAGCCGCGCGGTTGCTGGCGGCGGCCGACGTGGTGTTGGTTGACGATTTGGCGGGCGATGACGTGCTCGCGCTCTGTCCGCAGGCACGCGTGGTTCACGTCGGCAAACGCGGCGGTTGCAAGAGCACGCCACAAGCCTTTATCGAAAAACTCCTCGTGCGCGAGGCGCTCGCCGGTCACACTGTCGTGCGCTTAAAGGGCGGTGACGTATCGCTTTTCGGCCGCAGCAGCGAAGAAATAGTGGCGCTAGAAGCCGCGGGCATCGCCTTTGAAATCGTGCCCGGCGTGACTGCGGCGATCGCCGCCGCGGCAGAGCTCCGCGCGTCGCTCACGCACCGCGATCACGCGCACGGCGTAGCGTTCATCACGGCGCACGGCGCTGAAGGCGCTGAGATTCCGTGGCAATCGTTGGCGCAAAGCGCGCTTACGTTGGTCGTTTACATGGGTGTCGCGCGCGCAGCCTCGCTGCAACAGAGTTTGCTCGACGGCGGCTTGCCCGGAAGCACCCCGGTCATCGCTGTTGAAAACGCATCGCGACCGTCTGCGCGCAACGTGTGCGCAACCGTCGCCACGATGTCGCACGAATTCGCCGCGCAATCGCTCAAAAGCCCGGCGATATTGGTGATTGGTGAGGCGATGGCCGAACGCGCCGCTCAGTTAGCAATACAAGCGGTAAACGCTGAAGATTCGGGCGCGGCGACGAAGCGAGTTCTCGCATAATCGCCTGTTCAGATGATCGACGTCCGTCGCGACGACGCTCGTCGCGCACTTTCTTCGCACGAGGCAATTCATGACCGCGATCCTATTTTTTGCTCACGGCTCACGCGACCCGAATTGGCGCGTGCCGTTCGACGCCATCCTCGCCGACTTTCGCGCGATGCACGCAACGAAACTCGCTGAGCTTTCGTTCCTAGAATTCATGCAGCCCAACTTCGCCGCGAGCGTAGCGTCGCTCATCGACAGCGGCGCAAAGCAAATTCGCGTAATCCCTTTATTTCTAGCCGCAGGCGCCCACACCCGGCAAGACCTCACCGCGCTCATCGAAACCGCGCAGAGCGCGCACGCCGATGTGAGATTTTCCGTAGCGCCGCCAATCGGCGAAATCGATTCAATTCGCTCGGCGATATCTAGCTGGGTGGCTACGCAGGTCTGAACGAATTTAGAGCGGCCGTGCGGCCCGCACCACAGCCATCAACCTCACTGCGCGCGCCGTAATTTCGCTCCAGTTTTTCTCGGCGATCAACGCGCGCGGAGCGACGGCTGAGCTGCCGAATGCGGCGAGATTTGGGCAGGCTAAGTACGCTGCAATGTCTGCGTCTTGGATGCCACCCGTCGGGCAAAACGTGGCTTGTGGAATGGGGCCGTACATGGCTTTCAGCCAATTCACACCGCCACAAATTGATGCGGGGAAAAACTTCAACATCGAGAACCCTGCATCCAATGCGCGCAGCACTTCGCTTGGGGTGACGGTGCCAGGAAGAAGCGGGAGAGATGCGTTGCGACAGGCTGTTCCCAGCGCGTCGGTAAACCCCGGTGACACCGCGAACTTCGCGCCCGCGTCCACGCATGCCGCAACCTGTTCCGCGCGCGTGACCGTGCCCACCCCGACGATCAACGGTACATTCGATGCAGCAATCGCTTTAATCGCAGGGAGCCCTGCCGCTGTGCGCAACGTGATTTCAATGCAGCCGATTCCGCCCGCGACTAAGGCTTCGGCCAACGGCAACGCATCGTCCGCATGGTCAATTTCGATGACGGGGACGTAGCTAAGTTTGCGGAGCGTTGCTTCGAGATTCATGGGGGTTTCTTGAAAAATCTATTGAAAGAATACAGAGGCACCGAGGTGTGCATCGCTCACATTGTT
>DAINAJ010000337.1:0-2273 GCA_036733505.1 Casimicrobium sp. | reverse complement strand
TACTGCACGTCACGGTGGACGGCGTTTTGGCTTACCGTACGAATCGACAAATCTGCTTTTGGCGTGATGAGCCAACCGTTGTCACAGGTGTAGTGCGTGCCGTGCACCAACGTTGTCTTTGTAGTGTCTGGCGACATCGGCACGCCAGACAATGCTGGTCGCGGGCGGCTGTACGTGAGCGTGAGCGAAACGGATGCGTCGCCCGAGAGCGCCACGCTTTGCCATGGCCACTTTGCATCGCGCGTCACATTGCGACCGATGAACGTCGAGTCGCTCCCGAACGCGGAGTCGTCCACGTCATTTTCGAAGGTGTAGTTCCCAGTGATGTCGGGGCAGTTCTTGCCGTTGGTCGCGACGCGTTCCAGCTTTGGCCAATCGGGCGGGTAGCGACCGCCAGCGCTGTCGTTCCCGCAACCCGTCAACGTTCCAATGACTGTGGCTATCGCAATCGTGGCCGAGATGCGAGTGGCGCGCACGTCGGGGCGAGCCAACGGATTCATAAACAGGTTGATTCGATGGAGCATGAATTGCATGGGGGAATGGTACTCGGCTCCACGTTATCTGTTTCGTATCGGCGATCAGAAACGGCGTTAGCTTCGAGAACGTTTCGACATACGGAGTATTTCGCGCGCCCGGTCGCGTTCTTCGCGACGCCTAAATCCCGAAGTAGCGATCAGGTCGGTGGTTGATTGCGATGACGAAATTGAGCGCTACCGCCGCGAGGATGGACAGCAACACTTTCTCTGGGGCCACGACAAAGAGCGCGAGGCCTAATATCGCCAAGTCGCAGAGCATTTGCACCGTGCCCGCCCGCCAGCCTTTGCGCTGCTGCAAGTAAATCGCCAGCACGCCCAGCCCGCCCAAGCTCGCGCCGTGGCGAATCAAAATCAAAATTCCGGTGCCCGCGAGCAACCCGCCGATGACGGCGGAAAAAGCGGCGTCCAATGTCGCAAACGAAATCAACAGCGGCAGCACTTCGGTGTAGATCGCGACCATTGCGACTGCGCAAAACGTTTTCACCGTAAACACGCGACCCATCGCGCGATACGCGAAGACATAGAACGGAAGGTTGAGCGCAAACACCGTTGCGCCTAAGGACCAACCGCTGGCGTAATGGAACAAAAACGAAAGTCCCGCGATGCCGCCCGGCAGCAGACCGCTGCTGCGAAAAAAAACCAACGAGAGCGCGACGAAGAGGGTGCCGGTGAGAATGCCTTGGACATCTTCGAGCGCAGTGTGCGGCGCGATCTGAATAGGCGCGTCGGAAAGCGCGGGCGGTACGTTAGACATCAGGTGATTCGAACTAGCGCGAGGCAACAAAGTCGCGAGCATAGCGGTGCGGCGGTCTGCTTCGCGTGACGCAGCGCAAACGGCACGCGCAATCTCGCGGGCGGGCGCACGGAAAAAGATTAACCCCGTTTGTAACTTTCGCTCGTTTCAATCTCTAACGACCGCACAAACACAGATTCCAACCGTGGCGGGCGTTACAAAAAAACAAATCGTCACCCGTTAATCTCTAAGAGGACACATCATGACTATTCGCTCACCACGCCGCAACAAGCACATCACCTTCCTGTTTGCGCTCTGCACTGGACTTGCGCTAGCGCTCCCGAGCGCCGGGGTCTTCGCAAAATCCACCGCCGGTAAACAGGTCAAAGAGCCACCCGCACCGCGAGTCGTCAAAGACTGGGGCGCCATGACGAAGTGCGCGAGCTGTGCCGCCGCCGCTGATCCGTCGCCCAAGCAAAAGAAAGAATGCGCCGCTGCGTGCAAGCGCGTAGGTCTGGACCTCTAGGCGATCGTCGCGCAACAGTGCACGAAGCGCAGTCAAACGGCTTTATTTAGCTAACGACCGCCAGGCGGTCGTTCTGGGCAAAAAAAGCACCATGTTGACTTAACGAAAAATACGCTCCAAACGACCGCCCAGCGGTCGTTTGGGCTAATAAGCCGCTATTCACGCATCCATTCCAGTTGTGGCTGCCATCAGCGCTGCCACTCTGCGCGAGTTAATTCAGCTGCAGATTTCCTTTGCGAATCACGTCGGCCCATTTGTTCACTTCTGTGGGCACGCGCGCTTGGGCTTGCTGCGTCGTACCGCCGACGATCACGATGCCGAGCGACGCGAGCTTCTCGACCACCTCCGGCATCTTCAGCACCGCGTTAGTTTCGCGATTGAGTTTTTCAATGACATCAGCGGGAGTGCGCGCCGGCGCAAACAGCGTGTAATTCGTCGCGGACTCGTAACCAGTGAGCCCGGCCTCCGCCATCGTTGG
>DAINAJ010000336.1:0-2346 GCA_036733505.1 Casimicrobium sp. | reverse complement strand
ATCATACTGAAAAGTTCCCGACTTTTTTGGTCGGGATTAAAAATTTTCTACATGTGAGTGCTCGCTGACTCCGAATGCTTTTGTGTGCGGTACTGCACAGTGACCATTCGACCACGCCGCCGCGTAGATTTATCCCCAAGTCAGGCAGCCCTACCTCCCGTTCGTCGCGAAACGTGGGCGAAAGTCGGAGGGCGAGCAGGATTTTGACCGTCAGCCGTGAACCGTTGTCCAACAACTTTATAGAACCAGCGCAGCCAGACGGCGGTTAACGCTATTTTTAGCGATAAGTCGACTTGATACAAAAAACCCCGTGAACGGCCGATAGGCTGTCGCTAGCGACAGAAAGCCGTAAATCGCAGATTGCTCGTGAATGCGAGCTTTCGACGGGCTCTCGATTCGGCAGCGATTGGTCTCCAACAGTTCACGCCGACGCGTGACCGAAGCGTTTGACAATCCTACAGACGTCCAGCTTTACAACGTCAAAGACGCCCCAAAATGGCCTTCATGCCACGAGAACTTAATCCGCCAGCCTCCACCGAAACCCGTTTCGCAGTCGTTCAATTCATGTGGCCCTTTGTGCGTCCCTATTGGCCGCGATTGGTTTGGGCAATGGGCGGGCTGGCGGTGGCTGCCGCGGCCGTGCTCGCGATTGGCGAGGGCTTGAAACGGGTGATCGATCAGGGCTTCTCGGCGGGCAACAGCGCCGAGCTCGACAAAATTTTGTTCATCATGGTGGGCCTTGCGCTAGCGCAGGGTATCGGCGTGTATGTGCGCTACTCCAACATTTCCTGGGTGAACAATCGGGTGGTGAATGACATTCGTCAGCGCATTTATGCACATCTTTTGACACTCTCCCCCGCGTTCTTTGAGCAGCAACGCGTGGGCGATGTGCTCTCCCGTTTGTCCAACGACACGCAGGTGCTCGAAGGCGTGGTGACTAACGCGTTTTCGTTTGCGTTGCGCAATGCGGTGATGCTTTTGGGCGGACTCGTGATGCTGGCGATCACGTCACCGAAATTGCTGGTCTACGTGCTCGTGGGCGTGCCGCTCGTGATCTTGCCGGTCGTGTTGCTCGGGCGTAAAGTCAGGAAGCTCGCCAAGCTCAGTCAAGATCGTTTGGCCGATGCGATGGCGCGTGGCGACGAGACGATTCACGCAGTGCGCACCGTGCAGTCGTATGCGCGTGAAGGTTACGAGAGCCAGCGTTTCTCCGAGCGCATCAATGCATTGTTTTCGAATGCGGCGGAGCGCGAACGCACCAGCGCAACGCTCGCCGCCGTTGTCATCGTGCTCGCGTTTTGTTGTGTGTCCGTGATTCTCTGGATCGGCGGTCACGAAGTCCTTGCGGGGCGCATGACGGCTGGGCAGCTTTCGGCGTTTATCTTCTATGCGGTCATGGTCGCCACCGCCGTTGGCGCGATTTCCGAAGTGTTTGGGCAGTTGAAGCGCGCGACAGGTGCCAGCGAACGCATCCGCGAACTCCTTGCCACACCGACCGAAATCGCCGCACCCGCTAACCCCGTCGCGTTGCCAAGCGCCGCCAACACGCGCGGCGACATTGCGTTTAAGAACGTAACCTTTAGCTACCCCACGCGCCCGCAATCGGAGGCGCTCACCGATTTCTCGCTCGCCGTAAAACCCGGCGAAGTTGTCGCGCTCGTGGGACCGAGTGGCGCCGGCAAAAGCACGGTGTTCCAACTGTTATTGCGTTTCTACGACCCAAAGTCGGGCAGCATTTCGGTGGACGGCGTGGACGTCCGCTCGGCCGATCTCACGGCCTTACGCGAGCGCTTCGCTTTGGTCTCGCAGGACCCGGTGATCTTTTCCGGAAGCGTCGCCGAGAACGTGCGTTACGGCAAACTCGATGCGAGCGACGCGGCAGTGCGCGCCGCGTGCGATGCGGCGCACGTCACGGAATTTGCGCTCGCACTGCCCAGCGGGCTCGACACCGAACTCGGCGAACGCGGCGTGCGCCTCTCTGGCGGACAACGCCAACGCGTCGCCATCGCCCGAGCCATCCTCGCTGACCGCCCGGTGCTACTCCTCGACGAAGCGACCAGCGCGCTCGATTCGGAAAGCGAAGTGCTCGTCACCGACGCCATCGAGCGCTTGGCGCGCAAACACACCACACTCATCATCGCGCATCGTCTCTCAACCGTACAAAGCGCCGACCGAATCGTCGTCATCGACAACGGTCGCGTCCTCGCGGAAGGCACGCACGCGGAGCTGGTGCACAGTTCGCCGCTGTACAGCCGATTGGCGTCGTTGCAGTTGCAGCATTAGCCGCTCAGGACCGGCCACAGCGCCCGTTGTAAAACGCGCGCAGCCGAAACGTGGTAAGTTTCG
>DAINAJ010000335.1:0-2351 GCA_036733505.1 Casimicrobium sp. | reverse complement strand
TCCGTTTCCAAGCGATCCAAGTCCGGGTCGCGCAATGCGAGTTTTTCTTGCTTGCTGCGCGGGCCGGGCACGCCTGGCCGTTTGGCTTCGGCGGCGTTCGCAGTCTCTTTCACCAGCGCTTCGGTCGCGCGCACGGAGAGCCCGTTGATCGCGATGTTCTCCGCGAGCATGATCTGCTTGTCTTTCGGCAGCGTCGCTAACGCGCGCGCGTGGCCCATCTCCAACGTGCCCGCCATCACGCGCTCCTGCACGGGCGCAGCCAGCTCAAGCAAACGCAGCAAGTTTGACACTGCGCTGCGCGACTTGCCGACTGCGTCTGCGGCCTGCTCGTGCGTGAACTGAAACTCAGCGATGAGGCGGGCGATGCCCTGCGCTTCTTCGATTGCGTTCAAGTCTTGCCGCTGCAAGTTTTCGATCAGCGCTAGCGTGAGCGCCGTGCGATCGTCAACGTCTTTGACAATGACCGGCACTTCCACCAAGCCCGCCAACTGGGCCGCGCGGAAGCGGCGCTCACCGGCGATGATCTCGTGCTTGCCGTTGGCCGTGGCACGCACGACGATCGGCTGCATGATGCCCTGCGCCTTGATCGACGCTGAAAGCTCAGCCAGCGACGCGTCGTCAAAGCGACGGCGCGGCTGATATTTGCCCGCGATCATGTTGCCGACTTTGAGCGAAGTAACGCCTGCTGCGGGCGCATCGACCTTCGTCGGCTCCGGCATCAGCAATGCATCGAGTCCGCGGCCGAGGCCTTTTAGTTTCACTGCCATGTCAATTCTCTTCTCTCAATTCCATCGTAGCCCGGATGCTCGCATCCGGGTTTCTGTGTTTCCGCAATCAACCCGTAACTAAGCTGCAACGGTCGGCAACCCGGATGCAAGCATCCGAGCTACTGCGCGTCGGTCGCCACCGACGGCGACGCAATTTCATGCTTCGCCAACAACTCGGCCGCGAGCTGCATGTAGGCCTGCGCGCCTTTGCTGGCGCGGTCGAGCATCAGCACCGGCAAGCCATGCGACGGCGCTTCGGCGAGGCGTACGTTGCGCGGAATGACGGTCTTGAAAAGCTTGTCACCGAAGTGTTGTTCGAGCTGCGCGGCGACTTGTTGCGACAGCGAAATGCGCGGGTCGTACATCGTGCGCAGCAGCCCTTCGATTTCGAGCGTAGGGTTCAAGTGCTGCTGCATCTTCCGAAGCGTTTGCACCAAGTCAGACAGCCCTTCGAGCGCGTAGTACTCGCACTGCATCGGGATCAACACACTGTCTGCAGCGCAAAGCGCGTTGAGCGTGAGCAGATTGAGCGTCGGCGGGCAGTCGATGATGATGTAGTCGTATTCCTCAGCCACGGCGGCAATCGCCGCTTTGAGCGTGTGAATCGCGTCCTTGAGTTTGGTCTCGCGATCTGGCATGCTGACCATTTCGATCTCGGCACCGGCAAGCTCACGATTCGCCGGAATTAGGTCAAAACCACCCTGCGCTTTGACGCGCGCATCGAGCATCGAAGCCTCGCCGAGCAACACGGTGTACACCGTTTTCTCGGCTTCGTTTTTGTTCACGCCCGCGCCCATCGTCGCGTTGCCCTGCGGGTCCACGTCGATAAGGCACACACGACGGCCATGCGCGGCGAGCGACGCCGAAAGATTTACCGCCGTGGTGGTTTTGCCGACGCCGCCTTTTTGGTTGGCTATGGCTATGGTTCTAATCATTGTTTTTCGTATTTCTTCGCTTCAACGCTACTCACCCAACTGTCGTTCCCGCGAAGGCGGGAACCCAGACCGAGAAAACTTGCTGGCCATTCTGCGATGGAAACGTGACTCGCACGGTCTGGATCCCCGCCGTCGCGGGGATGACAACGAGCGCTTCTCATTTCTGCAACGCAAACTTCACACTAAACCCGATCAACGCCACACCCGCCGCGCGCTTCAGCCACGCACTCGCAAACGGATAGCGCACGAACACGCGCTTAGCTACCTGCGCCACCGCGATGAGCCACAGGCAATACACAAAGATGATGACCAGCACGACGCCCATGATGCGCGCGTAAGTCGCCGCGCCGTCGAACGTTTTCTGGTCGATAAACAACGGGAAGAACGCGACGTAAAAACCGATCACTTTTGGGTTCGACAGCGACACCAACGCTGATTCGCGAAACCACTGCCATGCCCCACGCCCGGAGCCCTGCTCGACCGCGCCCTCGCCCATCGTTTGTTTGGCGTCGCGAATCAACGTGAAGCCCACCCACGCGAGATACGCCGCGCCGGCGTAACGCAACAGATCAAACGCACGCGGATACGCCGCCGCCAACGCCGCCACACCCGAAAGCGCGAGCACCATCCACACAGTGTCGCCGGCCAT
>DAINAJ010000334.1:0-2382 GCA_036733505.1 Casimicrobium sp. | reverse complement strand
GCAACGCGTGATTCGCCTGCCGCAGTGTTCACGTGCCGATTTCTTGGCGGTGCTCTCGGCGTGTGACGTTGGGCTTGATACGTTCGGTTTTTCGGGTGGCAACACGAGCCTGGACGCGTTTTCGGTTGGCCTGCCTGTCGTCACGCTGCCCGGTGAATTTATGCGTGGACGGCAGACTTTTGCGATGCTTGCGTTGATGTCATCAGCCATCGAGGCGTCGCTAGTGGCGCGCGACGCTGACGACTACGTGCGAATCACGAATACAGTGCTCGCCGACGCGGAAAAGCGCGAGGCATTGAGGCGAGATATTCGCGCATCAAATCATTACTTATTTGACGATGTGAGTGCAGTCGTGGCGTTGCGCGAATGGTTGATGCGTGAAGCGCGGCAAGCAGCTGGGCGTGCAGTGCCCGCGCGACGCTGAATTCGCGCGCGGTTGCTTCGCGCCTACTTCGTCAAGCGATCAAACGCTTCCTGATATTTCGCCGCTGTGGCCGCGATGACTTCGGGAGTGAGCGTTGGCGCAGGAGCCTTTTTGCCCCACGGTTGACCGTTGATGCGCACAGCTTCGAGCCAGTCGCGCAGATATTGTTTGTCGTAGCTTGGCGGGTTTTTGCCTGCGGCGAACGCGGCTTCGTAGCCTTCAATCGGCCAGTAGCGCGACGAGTCCGGTGTGAGCACTTCGTCCATCAGCGTGAGCGTACCGTTTTCGTCTAGGCCGAATTCGAACTTAGTGTCGGCGATGATGATGCCGCGTGTGAGCGCGTAATCTGCGGCACGCGTGTAGAGCGCGATCGCGGCGTCGCGCACTTTCACTGCGAGCGGTTCGCCGATGATTTCCACCATCCGCGCGAACGAAATGTTTTCGTCGTGCTCGCCCATTTCGGCTTTGGTCGCGGGCGTGAAAATGGGCGCGGGCAGCTTGCTCGCGTTCTTAAGCCCCGAAGGCAACGGCACGCCACACACGGACTGCGACGCCTGATATTCCACCCAGCCCGAACCCGCGAGATACCCGCGCACGACGGCTTCGACCGGCAGCGGCTTTAGGCGCTTCACGAGCATCGAGCGGCCCACAACTTGCGGCGCTTCCGCGGCAGTCACCGCGCTCTCGGGCGCGTCGCCCGTCAAGTGATTCGGCACGATGCCCGTGAGTTTGTCGAACCAGAAAAGCGCCATCTGCGTGAGCAGCGCGCCCTTGCCGGTGATCGGCTCATCCATGATCACGTCGAACGCGCTGATGCGGTCCGATGCCACCATCAAAATGCGGTCACTGCCCACGGCATAGTTGTCTCGCACCTTGCCGCGCGCGAGAAGGGGGAGAGAGGTGATGGCGGAGGTGTGGACGGTGGTCATGGATGAAGTCTCCGTGTGGAGCGGAGAGTGCGGCGGAATTGTCGAGGCACGAATTATCTCCCGTCGTCCAGCAGACTGTGCGACGCGCGTGCTTTGACAGTAGACTCTACGCGTTTCAATTGCTGGCCTGTTTCTCCAAGGCCGTCAACACGCGCGGATTGATGATCAACGACAACGAACTAGACCGCACCATCGCTGAACTACGCGCTCTCCTTACGCAACTGACTGGCGTATCTGTCGAGTGCATCGACGTTCGGCCATCGCGGATCGACATTGTTCTTATCGTTGAGCGC
This sequence comes from Casimicrobium sp., assembly GCA_036733505.1. GTDB lineage: Bacteria > Pseudomonadota > Gammaproteobacteria > Burkholderiales > Casimicrobiaceae > Casimicrobium. The sequence continues at coordinate 736 of DAINAJ010000334.1, read as the reverse complement.
ATCGAATCCGTTGGCCCAATTGTTTACGCTTGCGACGGCGCAAACGTGGCTTTGCGTCTCTGGAGCGTTGCATCCAACGCCCCCGCGTCTGCACAAGCGAGCGCAGCTTCGGTGCGCTACCAAGTGAGCGCACTAGCCAGTCACGATGCAACGGTATCCGCCCGTGAAAAGGTAGAGATATTCGGCATTTACTTAGTGAACTTTGCCTACGCGGTCGACGCAATCACGCAGACCGAAGCCGACAGGTTGCTCGGGCTGTGGAATGGCATAAAGCGTTTGGTCTGAACGGTTGCAGGTAAGCCTGTTTTGAAGAGCTTAGCTCTAGGCCGAGTTGAAAACTCTGCACCCCCATCCCGCTCTGGTCACGGGGTTTGCAATCCAGCCTACCTACAGCTTTTTGCTTGTAACGGCAGCCGTACGGCGTTCTCAGCCGATTTTTTGCGTTACTCAACTTGGATGAAAATAGGCCGCAAAGCGCCGCCCCGCTGTCGTTAGCGCCAAAAGCCAATACCCTACCGCCCCGAAGCACTCATCCTAAGTTCCAGCCGCTTGCTCCACCACGACAGCGGGAAGCAAAGCGCGAAGTAGAAGAGCGCGACGAAGCTGTAGACGAGGAAGGGTTGGAAGGTGGCGTTGGCGATCATGCCGCCGGTTTTGGTGATTTCTACGAAGCCGATGATGGAGGCGAGCGCGGTGCCTTTGATGACTTGCACCATGAAGCCGACGGTTGGCGCGA
>DAINAJ010000333.1:0-2385 GCA_036733505.1 Casimicrobium sp. | reverse complement strand
CATGTTGAAGCTCATACAGGCAATCGATGCAATCCCCATGGCGCACAAAAGCGTCAATACGAAATTCGATCGCATGATGATCGGCAAAAACAACAAGATCAGCGCAAATGCGCTCCAGACCACAATGCGCACGCCATTGAGCGGGCGAAAGTGAAGCGGCTTGAGTGGTTTTACGGTGCTGTTACTCATCGCGTGTCCCCAGCAGGCCTTTCGGGCGAACAACAAGCATCACCACGAGCAAAAGGTAAGGAAGAATCGGTGCGGTTTGCGAAAGCTTGAGTTTCCACAGCGGATAACCAAAGGTCTCCGGCGTCACGGTGAATCCAAGGGACTTCAAACCGCCCACGAACGACCAATCAAGCCCAACCGCGAAGGTTTGCATCACGCCGATCAGAATCGACGCAATGAGCGCGCCCGCCAGCGAGCCCATGCCGCCCACAACCACGACCACAAAGATGATCGCACCGACTGACTGCGCCATGCCAGGCTCGGTGATGAAGGCATTGCCGCCGATGACTCCAGCTAAGCCCGCGAGGGCGCAACCGCCTGCGAAAACCAACGCGAACACGCGCGGAACGTTATGGCCGAGCGCTTCGGTGGCTTCGGGGTGCGTAAGCGCGGCTTGGATCACCAAACCAATGCGCGTTTTTTTGAGCACCAGAAACAAACTCACCAACATCCCAATCGCAACCACCATCATGAAGGCGCGATAGGTCGGGAACGTGGAGTTAAATAATTTGAAGAGTGAACCGTCCAACGCGGCCGGCACTTTGTAGTCAACTGAGGTGCGGCCCCAAATGAGCTGCACGATTTCGAGCACCACAAACGAGAGCCCGAACGTGACTAAGAGTTCGGCCACATGACCAAACTTATGCGTCTTGCGCAAAACGTATCGTTCAAACAGTCCACCAAGGAGCGCGACGATCATCGGAGCGATCAAGAACGCCACCCAAAAGTTCGTCCACTCAGAGAGTTGAAACGCGAAATACGCGCCGAGCATGTAGAAGCTAGCGTGCGCGAAATTCAATACGCCCATCATCGAGAAGATGAGCGTGAGCCCCGCCGAGAGCATAAACAACAAGAGTCCGTAGCTCACACCGTTGAGCAAAGACATCAAAAAAAATTCCAAAGTTCCCCCTATCGCGGATCAAGCCGCACGAGTGTAGAGCGCTTCACGCGTCGCGTCGTGACCTGTCGTCGAAAAAAAACAAGCCACGGAGGCCGAGGCCAACCGTGGCTTGTTGTGACGAACGCTACCGCCGCATTACGAGCGCTTTGGCATCTTGCATGTCGTCGGTGCCGATGCTTCGTTCGGCATCATGTAGCGCGCGGTCTTGAAGCCGTAGCCCGTGTTTTCTTGATCGAATTTCACGCCGGGTCCGCCCGCCTTCGTCCAGTTAACCACGTACAGACCCTGTTGCAGGGCACCGTCCGATGCGCGCATTTCGGTGTCTTCGCCGGAGGCACCTTTCATCTTCATGCCCGCCATGGCTTTAGCCACTTTTGCGCCTTCCGTGCTCTTCGCCTTTTCGACGGCGGCTACGAGATAGCGAACTGCGTTGACGGTGGCAACCGTGTAGAACTCCTCGTTGAACTTCTGTTTGAAGCCCGTGTAAATACTCTCGATTTGGCTCTGGTCCGAGTTTGGATGCCAATACGAAACCATCGACACACGGTCGGCACCAGCTGCGCCGATGGCCGTTGGCGTGCCAATCACGCCAGCGTAGAACGTGAAGAAGCGACCTTTAAACCCTGCGGCGTTCGCGGCGCGAATCAGCAACACTAAGTCCGGGCCCCAGTTGCCCGTGACCACGGCGTCAGCACCAGAAGCCTGAATCTTCGCCACATACGGCGCGAAGTCTTTTACTTGGCCCAGCGGGTGTAACTCATCTCCAACAATCTTGACGTCGGGACGTTTCTTGGCCAGGAATTCTTTGGTGTACTTTGATACTTGTTGGCCAAACGAGTAGTTTTGACCAATGACGTACACATTCTTGATGCTCTTCTCATCCTTCATGTAGTTGGTCAAGCCTTCGAGCTTCATGTCCACGCCCGCGTCAAAGCGGAAGTGCCACGGCGAACACTTGCTGTTCGTGAAGTCGGGGTCAATCGCGGCATAGTTCAGGAACACAATTTCTTTGCCCGGATTGCGTTCGTTGTGTTTGTTTACAGCGTCGATCAAAACGCCTGCAACGTTCGAACCGTTACCTTGCGTGATGAAGCGAATGCCGTCGTCGGCCGCCTTTTTAAGGAGCGCTAGGGCTTCTTGCGGGCTGCCTTTGGAATCCATCGGCACAATCTCAACGGTCACGCCGCTATTGGCTTGCTTCCCGCTAAAACGCTCCGCAGCGTATTGATAATGCTTGAGCTGATTTTGGCCAACGC
>DAINAJ010000332.1:0-2428 GCA_036733505.1 Casimicrobium sp. | reverse complement strand
ATTTTGAGCGGTGGCGTGCCGATTTTCTTGTTGCCGCTGATGTTGTGGGTGGTGCTCGATATTGTGTGGATCGCCACACGCGAGTTTCATGATCGTCAGGGCCGTCGCGTCGCGCGTTGGAGCGAAACCGACGAACGTGCCTACAGCGGTCGCCACACGTTACGCGAACGAAATCCTGACGCCTCGACTTCGTCACGCGCCGTGGCATTGACCTTCGTGCTGCTGCTGGGACTGGTCGGCGCGCATCGCTTTTATGTGGGCCGAACGGGCAGCGCGCTGGCAATGATGTTTACACTCGGCGGCTTAGGTTTGTGGTGGATCGCCGACATCATCATTGTCGCCACCGGCAGTATGCGAGATCACGAAGGAAAGCGAGTAAGCGAATGGGAATGACAACCAACCTCACGGCGGTACTGGCGGAAGACGAAGCGCTGCTGCGGCAGTTTCTCAAGAAGAAATTGGAGAAACTGTGGCCAGAGCTGACCGTTGTGGGCGAAGCCGAGCATGGGCTAGCCGCAGTTGAAATGATCGCAGCGCTCAAGCCGACCGTCGCCTTTCTTGACATTCGCATGCCAGAGCGCACAGGGCTCGAAGTCGCATCCGACATCGCCGAGGCAAGCCCCGACACGCACATCGTTTTCGTCACTGCGTTTCACGAATACGCGGTCGCGGCGTTTGATCGCGGAGCGGTGGACTATGTTTTGAAGCCTATCCAAGAAGATCGCCTGCTCACCACCATCGAACGGCTCAAAGAACGCATCGAGAGCGAAGATCAGGACGCACCGAGCCTCCCAGAAAATCTCTCGCAACTCATCTCCACGTTGAAGCGCGAGATGCGCGGCGCGGCCGCTCCGGGCGCAGCACCGGAGTACATGCGTTGGATTAAGGCCTCACTCGGCTCGACGCTCAAACTCATCGACGTGAAGGACGTTTTGTTTTTCAACTCTGATGAGAAGTACACGCGCGTCGTCACCGCGACTGACGAAGCGCTGATTCGCAAACCGCTTCGCGAATTGCTCGATGAACTTGACGCCAACATCTTTTGGCAAATTCATCGCGGCACCATCGTCAACGTCAACGCCATCGCAGGCGTCACCCGCGATTTTCGCGGCGACGCCACCGTGAAAATCAAAGATCACAAAGAGCAGCTCAAAGTCAGTCGCCCCTTCTCGCATTTGTTTAAGCAGATGTGACGCGACGAAGCGCGTTGCAAGCTTGCCGTCTGGACAAGCGTAAAGTTATAGCTTTTCGGCCCGATCGACCGCTCGGCGGTCGTTAGCGCGAAGATTCGACGAGAGTCAACATACCAGTAAATTCTGCTGCAACGCCCATCAGGCTGTCGCTTAACACGAAAAGCTATAGCGGATTACTTCAGCCCCGTACCTAGCAGAAAGATTTCCGCGCTGCGATCACGCGACGCGTCGGGCTTACGGCTGACCACCGTTTTGAATTGCTGCTTGAGCTGCTGGAAAAATTCCTGGTAGCCCGGCCCTTGATACGCCTTGGTCAAAAACTTGCCGTCAGGCTTCAAGTGAGCGAGCGCAAACTCCGCCGCTATCTCACACAGGTAAATGGCGCGCGGTGAATCAATCGCGGACACCCCGGACATATTGGGGAGCATGTCGCTCATCACTAAATCCACTTTCGCGCCGCCCAACGCGGCCTCAACCTGCGCCAACGGACCGGGCTCGGTGAAGTCGCCTTGGATGAATTCAACATGGTTCATGCCCTGCATTTCGAGCAGATCGATGGCGATGATTTTGCCGTTGCTGCCTATTTTTTTGGCAGCTACCTGGCTCCAGCTTCCCGGCGCAGAGCCCAAGTCCACGATCACACCGCCGGACTTGATGAGCTTGTCTTTAGTGTCGATTTCGATCAGTTTGTACGCCGCGCGCGAACGATAGCCTTCCTGCTTCGCCTTTTGTACGTACGGGTCGTTGACGTGCTCAATGAGCCAATCTTTGTTCGATTTGTGATGTTTTCCGGAAGGGTTGAGCATGGGTTCAGTGCGCGGACAGCGGGAGGTCAATCCCGCAAGGGCTTGAATTATCGACGCTTTTTATGGGCAGGACGCATCTTTAGGCGGCAAGCTCGCCCCTAAACGGCGCTGGGCGCGAGATAATTGACGATATATCGCTAGAAAAAGAAAGTCCCCGATGACCGCCAACTCCTCCCTCGCCTCCAGCGCCCGCCGCGCCCTGCGCGCCGCCGCACATCATCTTGACCCGGTGGTCATGGTCGGTCAACACGGGATTACGCCCGCCGTATTGCACGAAATCGATCTGGCATTGACGGCGCATGCGCTGATCAAAGTGCGCGTGCAATCCGACGAGCGCGAGACGCGCGAAACGTATCTGGCCGAAATCTGCGAGAAGATGGGCTGCGAAAGCGTGCAGCATCTGGGCAAGATTCTCGTGCTCTGGCGCAA
>DAINAJ010000331.1:0-2430 GCA_036733505.1 Casimicrobium sp. | reverse complement strand
AAGGCGGCGTATTTGGGCGGGTAGGCGCCGACGTACGCTGCGCTGAGTCGTAGACGCAATGCAACGTAACGGAATCGAGCGACTGTTGCGCAAAGGGTAGGCGACGACTTGGCGTCGCTCAGTGCGACGGAGAAGCGCGGCCACGTCCGCGCCTACCTAATGACCAGCAGGAATGATGCCCAAACCCGCCAATTTCGCACATTGATATTCCGCCAAGCGCCACCATATGCTCACAGCGGCGTGCTAACTTTCAGTTTCGCGTGACGCAGTACTGGCCTCCACGGAATTTGATATGAGCACTTTGCAACAACGCATTAACGCGCTTCCCCCCACTCGCCTTCAGGGCATTCGTCGCGGGGTCGAGAAAGAAAGTTTGCGCGCGCTGCCCACGGGCGGCCTCGCGCTCACGCCGCATCCGAAAGCGTTGGGCTCCGCGCTCACCCACCCGCGCATCACCACAGATTTCAGCGAATCTCAAGTTGAACTCATTACCGGCGTGCATGCGGACGTTGAGGCGTGCCTCGCCGAGCTAACGGAAATCCACCAGTTCACCTATCGCACGATGCGCGACGCGGGCGACGAAATGCTGTGGGTTTCGTCGATGCCGTGTGGTTTGCCGACGGACGAAACAATTCCGCTTGGGCGCTATGGATCGTCCAACGTAGGACGCGCGAAGAGCGTGTATCGCATGGGCCTCGGGCACCGCTACGGTCGGCGCATGCAGACGATTTCTGGCATTCACTACAACTGGTCGCTGCCCGGCGTATCTAACGAAGAATATTTTTCGCTGATTCGTAATTTCCGCCGCCACGCGTTTTTGCTCATGACGCTTTTCGGTGCTTCGCCCGCCGTGTGTTCCACCTTTGTAGCCGGGCGGCAACACGAGCTGCAATCGCTCACAAAAAACACGATGTACATGCCCTACGGTACGTCGCTGCGGATGGGGCGTTTGGGCTACCAAAGCGATGCGCAGGCCTCGCTCGCGGTCAGCTACAACAGCCTCGAAGGCTACGGTGCGTCGCTGCAAGACGCCCTCACGCGCCCCTATCCCGCCTACGAAGCGATTGGCATCAAGAATCCCGGCGGCGATTACAACCAGCTCGGCACCACGTTGCTGCAAATCGAAAACGAGTTCTACGGCACGATCCGCCCGAAGCGCGTCATCAAGCCCGGCGAGCGACCACTGCATGCGCTGCGCGAACGTGGCGTTGAATACGTTGAAGTGCGGTTGATGGATCTTGACCCGTTTGTGCCAGTCGGAATTACGGCGGCAACGATGCGCTTTATCGACGTGTTCCTGCTCCACTGTTTGCTAGCCGACAGCCCGCCCGATACACCGGCAGAAATCGCAGCGCTCGGCCGCAATCAACACCGCACGGCAGCCAGCGGGCGCGAACCCGGCTTGATGCTTGAGCGCAACGGCGAACAGATTGCATTGATGGATTGGGCACAGGAATTGGTCGACCAATGCGCGCCGATTGCCGCCGCGATGGACGCGGCGAACGGTGGAGCGCTTTATGCGGAGGCAGTCGCGGCGGCGAAGCACTCGCTGCAACACCCGGAGACGCTGCCGTCGGCGCGCGTGCTGGCATCGGTGACCAACGACTACGACAAATCATTCGTCGGCTTCATCCGCGCACAATCCGCGAAGACACGCGAGGCGCTGCTCGCATTGCCGTTCACGAGCGATCAACAAACGCGCTTCGAGCAGATGACCACCACGTCGGTCGCGGAGCAAAAAGAAATCGAAGCGAACGACACGATGCCGTTCGAAATCTATCGTCAGCAATACGTGTCGGCGGCGCGGTTAAACGTCTAGTCGCTCCGTCCTATTTTTCGCCACAGATTTCCACAGATGAGCACAGATTTTTGTGCGTTGATGTGGCCTCATCGGTGAAATCTGTGTAAATCTGTGGCGAACATCCAGCGCTTCGTTCCTTGTAACGATCTCGCGATACGATGGTCCTGCCGCGATAGACTCTCACAAACATTACTCCCGGAACACTCCATGGAACGCCGTCCGCTTTTTCACGCCAATCTCAACGTCTCCGTCATCGGTCTAGGCACCATGACGTGGGGCGAGCAAAACACCGAAGCCGAAGCGCATGCGCAGCTTGAATGGGCGATGCAGCACGGTATCAATTTCGTCGACACCGCGGAGATGTACCCAGTGCCGCCGGGGCCAGAAACGGCGCTGCGCACCGAAACGATTCTCGGCAATTGGGTGGGCATACCGGGCAATCGCGACAAGATCGTGCTCGCCACGAAGATCGCCGGTCCGGGGCGCCGCGATTGGATTCGCAACGGTGCAACCTCCGTCTCGAAAGCCAACATCATTGACGCTTGCGAAGGATCGCTCCGTCGCCTGCAAACGGATCACATCGATCTCTACCAAATTCACTGGCCGGATCGCAACGTCGCCGCGTTCGG
>DAINAJ010000330.1:0-2456 GCA_036733505.1 Casimicrobium sp. | reverse complement strand
AATCCAGACGCCACAATCACCGGCCGCCACTTCTCAATTTCGGCCAACCGAAATTTCTCCAATCCTTCGGGAGTCGAAGTCGCGGGTTCGGTGCCCGTGCGCAGTAGCTTCTCTTTCACCTCGGCATTGGCCAACGCGCTGTTGAGCGCTTTGTTCAGCGCGGCGACGGTTGCAGCGGGTGTTTTCGCGGGTGCCCAGAGGCTGTACCAACCGCTGCCAACCGCGTCTTTGAAGCCGAGTTCGGCCATCGTGGGCACATCGGGCAGCGTGGCGCTGCGCTTCTCGGCGAACGAGGCGAGGATGCGAATCTTGCCGCTCTTGTGCAGCTCGATCAACTCAATATGGGTGTCCATGCCGCAGGCGATTTGGCTGCCCATCAGGTCGTTCAGCATCGGTGCGCCGCCTTTGTACGCGACGTGCACCATGTCCACGCCGATGGCGCGGCCGAGCATGATGCCGAAGAAGTGCGGCAGGCTGCCGGGGCTGGGGCTGCCGTAGTTGGCTTTGTCTTTGTTGGCCTTGAGCCACGTGACGAACTCCGCCATCGTTTTCGCAGGGTGATTGGGCGGCACAGCCAGCGCGAATTGGAAGTGGCCAACCATGCCGATGGGTGTCATGTCGGTCGTTGGGTTGTAGCCCGGATTCTTGAAGGTGAGCTGCGACAGCACGGGCGTGACTAAAGGCGCGAGGAGCATCGCACTGCCATCGGCAGGCGAGGCGCGCAGGGCGTCCACCGCAATTTTTCCGGCCGCGCCGATTTTGTTTTCGACAATGATTTGCGTGCCGGGTGCGAGGCCTTCGCGCATTTTGTCGGCGAGCATACGGGCGATGAGATCTGCGCCTCCGCCCGCGGCGAAGCCGACGAAGATTTTCGCTTGAGCGGGTACCTGTGCATTTGCAGCGAGTGTGCCGGAGCCAAACGTGGCGACTGCGGGAAACGCGGCCGCGCCTGCGAGCAAGCTGCGGCGGGTAGTGAAACGTGAATTCATGGGGCCTCCTTGTTGATAAGCGATTATCTCCTCTGCACGTTGACGCGCACGTCAATTGCCCTCGCATTCAGATAGCATCAATGCCATGAATACCGCGACCAACCCCTTGAGCTTCCCTTACGACGCGCCGCCTCCGGGTGGCGAATGTATTGACATCGCGCCCGGCGTGAAGTGGATTCGCATGCCGCTGCCGTTTGCGCTGGACCACATCAATTTGTGGCTGATCGAAGAGGCCGGCGGGTGGGCAGTGGTGGACACGGGTTTTGGCGTTGAAGCCACGCGTGCGCTGTGGGAACAGCACTTCAAAACCACGCTCGGCGGGCGTCCGATTACGCGCATTATTCTCACGCACTATCACCCGGATCACATTGGCAACGCGCAGTGGCTGGCCGAGCGTTTTGCGACGCCTGAAGGGCCGATCATCGTTGAGATGAGCTTAATGGAACTCCTCGCGGCGCATCACGTTGCCGACGGTACCGGACCGTATCAACGTGCGACGTTGGCAGACTTTTTCCGTGCACATGGGCTCACCGAAGAGCAAGTGGACGTGACCGCTAATCGAGGCAACACCTACAGCGGCGGCGTGCCCTCGCGGCCGCCGTGTTGCAACCGCATCACACCGGGCGACACGCTCGAGATCGGCGGTAAGTTTTGGACCGCGATTGTGGGTTACGGCCACACGATTGAGCACTTGAGTTTCTATTGCGAAGAACTCAAACTTTTGATTTCGGGCGATATGCTGTTGCCCAAAATTTCTACCAACGTAAACGTGTGGCCAGCGACACCATTGACCGACCCGGTGTCGGACTATGTGAACTCGTTGCAAGCGTTCAAGTATTGCGAAGACGACACGCTCGTTTTGCCGTCACACGGCCTCCCGTTCCGTGGCATAAAGGCGCGCGTCGAAGCGCTAGAAACGCATCACGAAGATCGCATGAATGATTTGTATGCGGCAGTGCTCGACAGTCCGAAAACTGCGGCAGAACTCATCCCGGTTTTGTTCCGCCGCAAGCTCGATAACCATCAGTTGTTTTTTGCGATTGCTGAGGCCGTCGCGCATGTGAATCACGGCTGGCGGATTGGGCGACTGACGCGCGAAGTGGGCGCGGATAAACGGATTCGGTTTGGGTTGGCGACATTGGGGTGAGACTCATGTTTGCATTGAGTTTGTCGATTGGTTGGTAAACCGCTGCAAACTGATACTCACCAGCTCGGCCGCTCCGATCAACCAAGCCGGGTCTCGGCCCGGCAGCCGACCTACTTTCTGGCATTGCCCAGAAAGTAGGCAAAGAGGCTAGCCCCGAACCCCGCTTGTTTCCTGTGGTGCTCGCAACGGGCGGGACCAAAACAAATCGCCCGATGGCGCGCTGCCGCGCGCAGTGGGCTCATGGTTTTGGTCTACGACCGCCCGTTGCTCCGCTCCTCGGCGCGGGGTGACGGGGCGGTAAGAGCAAGCTGATCGCTTCG
>DAINAJ010000329.1:0-2461 GCA_036733505.1 Casimicrobium sp. | reverse complement strand
GTCGCACAGGCGTTGATTCGCAGCCGTGGTGACGTCGCCAAATTTCGCAGTGTGCTCGCGTGGAGGCTTCGCCTATGGCTGCTTTGCCTTCCAGCCGGCATTGGCTGGGCCACGCTTCGTGGCATCGTGCGCTTGTGGTTCGGTATCGCCAATAGTGGCGTGTACTCAGCCGGAAACGGACCGAGCATGCGCAGCGCGATTATCGGTGCAAGCTTCGCATCCGACGCCGCTGCCCGTCGCGCGCACGTCGCTGCGTCTACACGCCTTACTCACACCGACCCAAAAGCGTTGGCAGGCGCACTGGCAATCGCGGAAGTGGCGGCGCGCATCACTGCTGGCACGTGGACGACCAAACCGTCGATCGAAGAGCTAATTGGCGTATTGCGAGCGGTCTCAGAGGATCACGACTGGCAAACATCTGTGAAGCAAATACGCAACGTGTGCTCTGCGGACGATCCGGTCGCTGGTGGTCGAAAATTCTTCGGCAGCAAAAATGGCGTCTCTGGCTACGTGCTGCACAGCGTCCCATTCGCGCTGGTGGTCTGGTTTCATCATTTCGGCGACTACCGAGCAACAATCGAAAGCGTCACGCAAGCTGGAGGAGACGTGGACACCATCGCGGCGATCGCCGGTGCGCTTGCCGGCGCAACCGCTAAGGTAGAGGGCATTCCGGCGAATTGGACTAATGACCTGGCCGATTGGCCACATAGCACAGTGTACTTGCGAGAACTCTCATGTGGATTGACCGATGACGCGGCCAGTGTGTCCACGCATTTCTCCCCGTGGCTATTTCCGCGGGGTGTTCTGTTCACAGTTATCGTACTTTTGCACGGAGTGCGGCGATTGCTGCCGCCCTACTAGACCCACGAACTGATGACTTCCGCTACGCCTATCACCCTCGAAGATCGATACGTCGGCGCGTTGCTAGGGCTCGCCTGTGGCGACGCGATTGGAACAACGGTTGAATTCTCGCCGCGAGGCTCGTTCGCCCTCGTTTGTGACATGGTTGGTGGCGGACCGTTCGGCTTGCAGCCGGGGCAGTGGACTGACGACACTTCAATGGCGTTGTGTCTTGCTGAAAGCCTGCTTGCAAAGAACGAGTTCGATGCGCGCCACCAAATGGGGCTGTACCTCAACTGGTGGAGGCACGGTTATCTCAGCTCAACCGGCACGTGTTTCGATATCGGACTCACCGTTCGCGAGGCGCTCGCCAAGTTTGAAGCGACCGGCAATCCGTGGTGCGGAGATCCCGATCCGCGAAAGGCGGGCAATGGGTCACTGATGCGACTCGCTCCGGTCGTACTATTTGCTCACGCCACGCCATCTGATCTCTTGCGCTTAGCTGCGGACAGTTCGCGAACCACGCACGGCGCGGCAGAGGCTATTGAGTGTTGCCAGTTACTTGCACTGGTCATGAGTCGGGCGTTGCAGAGTTACTCCAAAGACAAGCTACTTCAATTCGGAGCGCAAGAGTGGCATCAACCTTCCGTGCAACGGATCGCATCCGGGAAATTTGTACGAAAGCCCCACAACCAAATTCGGGGCACGGGGTATTGCGTTGAGTCGCTTGAAGCCGCACTCTGGTGTTTCTTCAATACCGATTCGTGGGCCGATGCCGTCTTGAAGGCCGTGAATTTGGGAGACGATGCCGATACAACCGGCGCGATCGTCGGGCAGCTCGCTGGAGCCTATTACGGCGTAGGCGCGATCCCCAAGCAGTGGCGTGAGCGCGTATGGATGTGCGGAGAAATCGAAGACCTCGGACGTGAAATTTACAAGCGCTTTGCGGAGGCATGTGCCGACGCAAGCATCCGATCCCCAAGCCTCCGAGAAAAATCGTTTCCGACGAAAGATAAAAAATGAGCCACGCAGATCTCCCGTTGTCGCGCGAAGACCTTTGCCGTCAAGTGAATACGGGCAAACGCTTCAAATATCTCTACTTTTGGGGGCATCGACCGCCGAAGGGAGGCGGTGTTTCTAGTAGTTGCTTTAGCCAATGGTATGCGGCTCCATTCGTCCTAGAAGGAGTACGCTACCCTACTGCCGAGCATTACATGATGGCCTCAAAGGCGCGGCTGTTCAACGACGCAGTGGCGCTTGATCGTGTGCTCGATGCCGCTTCACCGGCCGCGGCGAAGGCCGCTGGGCGTGAGGTACTTGGCTTCAACGAAGAAGCTTGGGTAAAGCACAGATTCGACATCGTGTGTGACGCAAATTTCGCCAAGTTCTCGCAATCCACGATGCTGCGTGAGTTTCTCTTAAGCACTGGTCTTCGAGTGCTCGTCGAGGCGAGCCCAGTTGATCACATTTGGGGAATCGGATTGAGTGCAACGGACAGTGGCGCCGACAATCCGAATTTGTGGAACGGCCTGAACTTGCTGGGGTTTGCGTTAATGAGCGTGCGTGCTCGGCTGACGCCGGAAAACTGACGCTAGACGGTCATTTCGTTTCACTCAAACTC
>DAINAJ010000328.1:0-2462 GCA_036733505.1 Casimicrobium sp. | reverse complement strand
AGGGAATTTGGTCGGGGTGAGAGGATTCGAACCTCCGGCCTCTACGTCCCGAACGTAGCGCTCTACCAGGCTAAGCTACACCCCGACAGGTGGCTGAACCGGCAGTGTGTCTTGCGTGTGGTGCTCAAGAGACTGCTTGATCAGCGCTTAAAAGACGGCAGCTAGGCGTTGCGCTTCACTGCGTATCCGCACAATTCTAGCATCCACTTTTTCGCATTGGTTGCAGGCAAATGGGCAATTTCCGCAGCCGCTGCGCTCGCCTCGCAGCGGGCTCTTTCGAGGCTGTCGTCCAGCGCGCCGCACGACTCTAAAACGTCCAGCACGTCGCGAAATTGTTTGGGGTCAATTGCATGCGGCGTGGCCAGCACCTCACGCACTAGCGCTTTGCCAGCTGTGGTGCCGCGTTGCAGCGCCATGATGATCGGCAGCGTAAGTTTGCCTTCAGCCAAATCGTCGCCAAGGCTCTTCCCCAACGTGTCAGCGTCACCACGGTAGTCGAGCACGTCGTCCGCGATCTGAAATGCGACCCCGAGGCGGCGCGCATACTCGGAAAGGGCGCGTTCCGTTTTGGCATCCGCATTCGCCGCGATGGCACCGAGCGCGCCTGCGGCTTCGAAGAGTTTGGCGGTTTTGGCTTCGATCACGCGCATGTAATCGGCTTCGGTCAAGTCGAGATTACCGAGCGCCATGAGTTGCATCACTTCGCCTTCAGCGATTCGATTGGTCGCTTCAGAGAGGAGCTCGAGCACACGGATATTGCCGGTGCCGACCATGACCTGAAATGCGCGGCTATACAAAAAGTCGCCGACTAAAACGCTGGCGGCGTTACCAAACTGGGCGTTCGCCGTCGCCCTGCCGCGGCGCAGGTCGGATTCGTCGACCACGTCGTCGTGGAGCAAGGTGGCGGTGTGAATCAGCTCAATCGTCGCCGCCAGATCAACGATCAGCGACGAGCGGGAATCCGCGCCAAGCGCCTGCGCCGATAAGAACACAAGCACCGGTCGAAGCCGTTTTCCACCTGCGGAAACGATGTATTCAGCGATGGATCGAACCAGCGCAACGTCTGAGTCGAGCGTTGACACGAGTCGAGCATCCAGCATTGCGAGCTCCGGCAAAAGATGCTCGCGCAAGCCCGCCGCAGCGCTGACTGGCGCGCTGGCCGTGACTTTTGCGGGGGGCGGAGTCTCTAATTCGGAGGACGGCCGACTGCGTTCGGTATACATTTTTGAAATTGTAGCGACGCGGCTGCGATTGCCTTGTGCGCCGCGTCAAACACCCTGCTCGAGAACTGACTCCGCTGGCACCCACGCAATGCTGTTTCGGCCGGTTGGCGCTGCAACGCACCAAAAGGGCTGGAAATAACGCCGATTTTGATCTATACTTCCGGGTTCCTTTCGCTCGATTCGAGCGCGTTAGCTATGGCTAACGGGCCAAACGGGTAAGGAATCTAAACAATTCAAAGGTAAGCCTAACAATGTATGCGGTCATAAAAACCGGCGGGAAGCAGTATCGTATCTCCGCTGGCCAAAAATTAAAGGTAGAACAGATACCTGCAGACATCGGCGCAACCATCACTTTTGATCAAGTTCTCGCCGTTGGCGCGGGCTCGGATGTAGTGTTTGGCGCGCCTCTGGTCTCAGGGGCTAAAGTCGATGCAACGGTCGTTTCGCACGGCCGTGGTGAGAAAGTCACCATCTTCAAGATGCGTCGTCGTAAACACTATCAACGTCATGGCGGTCATCGCCAAAATTACACCGAAGTATTTTTCTCGGTGATCTACGGTGCAAATGGCACCGAGCTGGCCAAGGCGGATGCGCCTGCGGTGAGCGCTCCCGTTGCCCTCGCGGCCGCTGGCGCTGCTGTGGCCGCTGCACCAACAGCGAAGAAAGCTGCCAAAGTTCGCGGCAAAAAACGCGACGGTAGCGACGATTTGGAGCTGCTCGAAGGCGTGGGTCCGAAGATTGCTGGTTTGTTGGTTGACGCTGGCTTTGCCACGTTCGACGCTGTTGCTAAAGCCGCTCCGGACAAGCTGCAAGAAGTGCTTACCGCTGCCGGTAGCAAGTTCAACATGGCTAAGCCGGAAACCTGGCCTGAGCAAGCTGCTCTGGCTGCAAAGGGTGACTGGGCTGCTTTCGACAAGCTCACAGAAGCGCTCGTCGGCGGCGTTCGCAAGTAATTTAGAGGCGATTGGAGTAAACCATGGCACATAAAAAAGGTGGCGGATCAACCCGCAACGGTCGCGATTCCGAATCGAAACGTCTTGGCGTTAAACGCTACGGCGGCCAATTGATTAACGCTGGCACGATCATCATGCGTCAGCGCGGCACGACCATTCATCCAGGCGTGAACGTCGGTATGGGCAAGGATCACACCCTGTTCGCAACCGTAATGGGAACCGTACAGTTCGTAGTTAAGGGCGAGAAAAATCGTACTTACGCGAACATCGTACCGTTCGTGGCAGC
>DAINAJ010000327.1:0-2475 GCA_036733505.1 Casimicrobium sp. | reverse complement strand
CTTTCTTTGGTTACTTTCTTTGGCGAAGCAAAGAAAGTGACTTGCCGTCGGGCAACCCCCGACCACGTCGCTCCGTGAGGCGAACCCGCCTCAAGCTTCTCTACCACTTTGCCGCAGCAAACCGATCAACCAAAAAGTCCAAAAAGCCGCGCACCGCAGGCGACAAATGTTTGCGTGACGGATAAAGGGCGTAGATCGCCATTTCCGGCAACGTCCATTCGGGCAATACGGCTTGCAAACTGCCGTCGGCCAAGTGTGGTTTCGCCAAATAAAGCGGTTGTAGCGCGACGCCGCCGCCCGCTAACGCCGCGCGTAGCAACGTGGTCGCTTCGTTCGCGCTAAATTGGCTCGCGATGCTGACCTGCGTCGCCTCGCCCGCGCGACGAAACTTCCACACACTTCTGCCGAAATTGGCAAAGCTTAGGCAGCGATGCGTGACAAGAGCGGCAGGCGTTTGGGGCACACCCTGCGCGGCTAAATACTCCGGCGACGCCACCAATACTGACCTACACGGTGCCAGCACGCGACCGACAAGCATCGGGTCGGGCTCGGCGCTGATGCGGATGGCTAAATCAATGCGTGCTTCGATCAGATTGAGTGCCGCTTCGCTGGCATTGAGATCGATTTTGAGTAGCGGATGCGCTTTCAAAAAATCAGTGACTGCGGCCGCCATTTCCGCATACGCGAACGACATGCTGCACGTGATCCGAAGCTGACCACGCAAAGCGCCGTCTTGGCTGCACGTTTCATCTTGCACGTCTTGCATCAGCGAGATCATTTGCTGGCTGCGGCGCAAACACGTCTCTCCAGCGTCGGTCAGCGTCACGCGGCGAGTGGTTCGCTGCAACAAGCGCGCACCTAGCCAATGCTCCAACTCGGCCACGTTGCGCGTCACCATCGCTCGCGACATCTCCAATTTGTCTGCGGTTGCGGTAAAGCTGCCGCTCGTCGCGACCTCCACGAACACTTGCATTGCGGTGAGTCGATCCATTATTTGCTCGTTTTTCGAAACAATTATGGCTATTTTATTAGGTTTATCTGCGCGATTATTGCAACTACAGTTCACTCCAACGCCAAAGCGCGTCTTTTTAATCGCTCAAATAGGACTCACGTCATGATTCGCACCACTTTAGTTGCCGCCTCGCTCGCGGTCGTATTCGCCAACGCAAATGCTGCGCAACCGCTGACCGTCAAGGTCTACAACGCCGATGGCAACAGCTTCAATGTCAATTCCACGCTCGTTTACGGCGAAAAGGAGGCGATGGTGATCGACGCGGGATTTACGCGCGCCGACGCGTTGCGCATTGCGGCTAACGTACTAGACAGCGGCAAAAAGCTCACGACGATTTATGTCAGCCAGGCCGACCCAGACTACTATTTCGGCGTAGAAACGTTGAAGGAAATTTTTCCGCAAGCCGACGTCGTGACAACGCCCGCCGTCCTGAGCAAACTGCTCCCAAAAGTGGCGGGCAAAGTAGCGTTCTGGGGACCGAAAATGGGTGCCAATGCGCCGCGCATGCCTGTGCTACCGCGCGCGCTGGAGGGCACGAGCTTAAGTTTGGAAGGCCAAGCGATTGAAATTCGCGGTACACAGGGGCCGCTCGCACACCGCCCGTATGCGTGGATTCCGTCGATCAAAGCCATCGTCGGAAATATTGGCGTATTCGGCAATATGCATGTGTGGACGGCCGACACGCAAACCACAGCGGAGCGTAGCGCGTGGGTTGCTCAACTCGATGAAATGGCGGCGTTGAAACCTGAACTTGTGGTGCCGAGCCATATGAGCGCAGGCAGCAAACTCGACGCGAGCGCGATCGCGTTTACCCGAAGCTACCTCACCACGTTCGAGAATAATCTTGCAACCAATAAGACGAGCGCGAGGTTAATTGGCGCGATGAAGCAAGCATTCCCGCAAGTTACCGACGGTGCAGTTTCGCTCGACATCGGGGCGAAAGTGAACACGGGCGAAATGAAGTGGTAAACGCTTAGCGCCAACGAACGCGACGGCGGCAATGAGCCTTGCCGCTGTCCTTCCTAAGGCCGCCCAAGCAGCAGATAAGCACTACGCCGCGCCCCCGTGGCTTGCCCGTAACCGATGTAGAAGGGGCCGATGGACGTGTCTAGGCCCAAAAATAGGCTTGAGCCGAAGAGTGTCCGCGCTGGGAGCGTGACGTTCGGCGATTCAATTGCGCCTGCTTCTAGCGATCCGCCCACATAAATGCCGCGTCCGAACGCGGGTAAATTGCCGATGCGCCGAAAGCCAATGATGCGCGCCAGAGCCACCTGATCGGCGCGCAATTCCGCGCCGCGTAAGCCGGAGAGTTGCAGGAAGCCGCCGAGTTCGAAGTACGGATACGCCGAAGGTGCTTTGCTATACAAACCGCCGAATTTAAGCGCTAAGTCAATCGTGTTTTCGCCGAAGGTTTTTGCGTATTCGGATGACCATTGAAAGCGCGAAAAATTGTTGCCCGCGCC
>DAINAJ010000326.1:0-2489 GCA_036733505.1 Casimicrobium sp. | reverse complement strand
ATCTTCGCCGCGCTCAAATGCTTGAGCGCGAGTTTCGCCACATCGCGGTGCACCGCCACGTAGGTTGAAAACGCAGCGATCGTGATCTTGCCGACTTTGTCGCCGGGAACGCCACCGTTGCCGGTGAGCGCGCCCAGCACATCACCCGCGCGAATTTTTTCTTTGCGCTCCACCTGAATCTGAATCGTCGCCATCGGCGGCACCAGCGGTTCGTCGCTCGCGGGTTTGAGCGCGGTGATGTCGGCCCATTCAACGGGGCGGCCTTGTTCGTCTTCAAGGCGATTGACGCGGCCCATTTCTTTCGCGCTAGCAAGGCTCAGCGCCCAGCCTTCGTTGTCTGCGCGACCCGTGCGGCCGATGCGATGAATGTGTAGCTCCGGCTCCGGCGTCACGTCAACGTTAATCACCGCTTCGAGCTGTGCAATATCAAGCCCGCGCGCGGCCACGTCGGTCGCAACGAGCACCGAGCAGCTCCGGTTCGCGAACTGCACCAATACCTGATCGCGGTCGCGCTGCTCAAGTTCGCCGTGCAACGCTTGCGCGCTGAAACCCGCAGCGGTCAGGAGTTCAACCAAATCTTTGCAGCGCGCTTTTGTATTGCAAAACGCAAGCGTGCTCACGGGGCGATAGTGATTAAGCAACGTCGTCACGGCCATCAAACGATCACTGTCTTGCACCTCATAAAAGCGCTGGCGAATCTTGCTTTCTTCGTGTTGCGCCTGCACGGTTATGCGCTTCGGGTTGCGCATAAATTGGCCCGCGAGTTTGGCGATGCCTTCAGGGTATGTCGCGGAGAACATCAGTGTTTGTCGATCTGCTGGCACGCGCTTCACGACGTACGCAATGTCGTCGTAAAAACCCATGTCGAGCATCCGATCTGCCTCATCGAGCACGAGCGTATTCACCGCTTCAAGATTCAAATTGCCGCGATCCATCAAATCCATAATGCGGCCCGGCGTGCCCACGGCGATGTGTGCGCCATGCTCCAAGCTCGTGCGCTGTCCGCGCATCATCACGCCGCCCGCTAGCGTCAGGATCTTGACGTTGTCCTCAGCGCGCGCTAAGCGTCGCAACTCTTGTGTGACTTGTTCGGCGAGCTCGCGCGTTGGGCACAACACCAGCGCCTGCACGTCGAAGCGCGATGTGTCCAACTTAGCCAACAACGGAATCGCAAAGGCGGCCGTCTTACCGCTGCCGGTTTTTGCTTGCGCAATCAGATCGTTGCCGGCGAGCGTCAGGTCGAGACTCGCCGCTTGAATCGGTGTCATCGTGGCGTAACCCAACCGATCAAGATTGGCGAGCATCGCAGCGGAGAGCGGCAGCGTGGCAAAGCCCACGCCGGTCGAGGGCGCGGCGTCTAGCGCTGCGTCAGTATTCAAAATTTTCGTCATTCATGTATGTTATGTCCTACAACGCGCCACACATGAAAAAATAAAAGATGACAAAAAAATCAGTATTCATAGCCCCCGCCCAGTTTGACGACGCCACTGCCGCTCTCGCGCAGGTCAAACACATCTACGACACCTCGATCGCGCACTTGCGCGAAGCCCTGCAACGCTTTGTTGCGGGCGAGGATTTAGGCGGCCACGTCCGCGCTTGTTATCCCTTCGTTCGCGTGCACACGCGCACCAATGCCCGCGCTGACTCACGTCTCTCGTACGGTTTCGTGCACGGCCCCGGCGTGTACGAGACAACGCTCACGCGCCCCGACCTTTACGAGAGTTACTACGGCGAACAATTTCGCCTGCTGCTAAAAAATCACGGCACCACACTCGAAGTCGGAACGAGTGCGCAGCCCATTCCCGTGCATTTTTCGTTCGCCGAACATGATCACATCGAAGGTAACCTCACGCCCGAACGCCGCGCGCTGATGCGTGACGTGTTCGATCTTCCCGATCTGGCTGCGATGGACGACGGCATCGCCAACGGCACCTACGAGCCACCACCCGGCTCGCACCAGCCGCTCTCGTTGTTCACTGCGCCACGCGTGGATTATTCGTTGCATCGCCTGCGTCACTACACCGGCACAGCGCCTGAGTGGTTTCAGAACTTCGTGTTGTTCACCAACTATCAGTTCTACATCGACGAATTCGTGCGCATGGGCCACGAATTGATGAACGACGAGACGAGCGAGTACATCGCCTTTGTCGAGCCGGGCAACGTCATCACACGACGCAAAGGCATCGCCACCGAAGCTGGCGATGCGCTCGGCGCTGCACCGCCGCGCCTGCCGCAAATGCCCGCGTATCACCTGCTTCGCGCCGATCACTCGGGCATCACGATGGTCAACATCGGCGTTGGCCCGGCCAATGCAAAAACGATCACCGACCACGTCGCCGTGCTGCGCCCACACGCGTGGATCATGCTCGGCCACTGCGCCGGTTTGCGCAACACGCAAGCGCTTGGCGACTACGTGCTCGCACACGGCTATGTGCGTGAAGATCATGTGCTTGATGAAGACTTGCCGCTCTGGGTGCCGATCCCGGCGC
>DAINAJ010000325.1:0-2500 GCA_036733505.1 Casimicrobium sp. | reverse complement strand
CGCTGCGCTGCTACGCTTCGTGCATGGACAATCTTGATCTAGATGTTTTGAAAACAGCGCTTAGCTGGACCGAAGCCGGTCGCCGCGCCACGCTGGGCACCGTCGTGCGCACATGGGGCAGCGCACCGCGCCCGATTGGCGCGATGATGGCGATTCGTGATGACGGACAGGTGATCGGCTCCGTCTCTGGGGGTTGCATTGAGGACGATTTGATCGACCAAGTGAAGAGCGGCAAACTCGCGGCGCGCTTGCCAGAGGCGGTGAGCTACGGCGTCGCGATTGACCAAGCGCGCGAGTTTGGATTGCCCTGCGGCGGCACGGTGCAAATGGTATTGGAGCCGATCACGCCGCTCTCCGACATTCGCGGGCTGCTCGCGGATTTGGAATCGCGCAAAATCGTGAAGCGCACACTGAGCTTAGAGACCGGCATAACGCACCGCGCGACGGCCGCCGGCGCCGACGTGCTGGCGTTTGACGGCGCGTCCCTCACCACCATTCATGGCCCGAAATATCGCTTGTTGATTATCGGCGCGGGGCAGCTCTCGAAGTACTTGGCAACGATGGCAATCCCACTCGACTATCAAGTCACGGTCTGTGATCCACGCGAAGAATATCAAGAGCAATGGAGCGACTTGCCGCAGGTTACGATGTCGAAAGAAATGCCGGACGACTTAGTGATTGCGATGAATCTCGACGGCAACAGCGCCGTGGTCGCTCTCACGCACGACCCGAAGCTTGATGACCTCGCGCTCATGGAAGCGCTCAAATCGCCTGCGTTTTACATCGGCGCACTGGGCTCGAAATCGAACAACGTGAAGCGACGCGCTCGGCTCCTTGAATTTGACGTCACCGCCGACGAAGTGAAGCGTCTACACGGCCCCGTCGGACTAGATATTGGCGCGAAAACGCCATCTGAAATCGCTGTCTCGGTGCTCGCCGAAATGACCGCAGTGAAGCGTGGCGTCACGATGACGCGCAGCAAAAGCGAGATCACAGCGCCAGGTAACTCGAGCGCTGGTTGCGGCGTTTAGTCGCCGCTCTGAGTCGATTGCGGTTCGCGCGAAATCCGCAAAATTACTTGAGTAAATTGCTCTTGTTTTCGGACGTTCATTAGTCGCAGTTCCCCTATGAAACTTTGTCGCAGCGCAACATTTTGCGCTGCGATTTTTCCTGCGCATTTTTCTGAACAAACCACGTGCTTTATGCAATGGATTGCCAATAGAATAAGTACGGATTTAGAAGCCCACTGGAATCGGGGCACAAACAATTCCGACTTCGTACACAAAACGCAACAAGGAGACTCTGATGCAGAAAGTGCTGCACATAAACCCCGACAAGTGCACCGGGTGTTTGCAATGTGAAATGGCGTGCTCTTACGAGAACTACCAAGTTTTCGCGCCCGCGAAATCACGCATCAAAGTCTTCGACTTTCACAAGACCGGCAAGAAGGTCCCGTACACCTGCACACAATGCGCAGAAGCTTGGTGCTTACACGCGTGTCCGGTTCAGGCCATCACCGTCGACAAGAACACAGGCGCAAAGGTTGTCAACGATGCGACTTGCGTCGGCTGCAAGGTGTGCACGATCGCATGCCCATTCGGCACCGTGAACTACGTGCAAGAAACCGGCAAAGTGCAAAAGTGCGATTTGTGTGAAGGCAACCCAGCCTGCGCAGAAGCCTGCCCCACCGGTGCGATCACGTATGTGGATGCGAACTGGACCGGCCTTGGGAAGATGGCCGATTGGGCCAACAAACTCGGCAACCAGCCCAGCGCGGCGTAACGAAACACACAAGGAGAAAGCATCATGTCTTGGGCTGGAAAAATTCTGCGTGTGAATCTCACCGCTGGCACCGTCAAATCGGAGCCATTAAACATGCAATGGGCGCGCGACTACATTGGTTCGCGCGGCTTGGGCACGAAGTATCTCGTGGAAGAAGTTGACGCGACAGTCGACCCTCTTTCCGCGGACAACAAAATCATTTGGGCCACAGGCCCATTGACCGGCACGATGGCCTCTACGGGCGGTCGCTACACAGTGATCACCAAAGGCCCATTGACCGGCGCAATCGCCTGCTCGAACTCCGGCGGCTACTGGGGCGCAGAGTTCAAGATGGCCGGATGGGACATGGTCATTTTTGAAGGCAAATCGGCAAAGCCGGTTTACCTTTACGTGAACGACGACACGGCCGAACTTCGCGACGCTGCACATCTGTGGGGCAAGAGCGTTTGGGAGACGGAAGAGTCGCTGAAGAAAGGTCTGCAAGACCCGCTGGTGCGCGTCTCTTCCATCGGTAAAGCTGGCGAGAACCAAGTGCTCTTCGCAGCCGTCGTGAACGACCTGCACCGCGCGGCGGGCCGCTCTGGCGTCGGCGCGGTGATGGGCAGTAAAAACCTCAAAGCGATTGCGGTGCGCGGCACCAAAGGCGTCGGCAATATCAAGAATCCGAAAGCGTTCTTCACGGCGGTTGCTGAGAAGAAAAAAATCCTCGCCGAAAACG
>DAINAJ010000324.1:0-2505 GCA_036733505.1 Casimicrobium sp. | reverse complement strand
ACGTCTTTGCCGCCAAGCAAAATCTGTCCTTTGGTTGGTAGCTCCAATCCCGCGACCATTCGCAATGTGGTCGTCTTGCCGCAACCCGACGGCCCGAGCAGCGTGACGAGCTCGCCGTCTTCAATCCGAAACGAGATGTCCTTGACGGCGGGTTCGCCCGTACCGTAATCCTTGACGATGTTGATGAACTCGAGCGTGCCTTTTGTAGCGGCGGAAGTAGTGTTGGCCATGATTAGGCTCCCGTTGCAAAGTTAAGAGGTGTTACGGCTGCGCGCGTTGCACGTATGGCGCGCATGATTTCGAGAATAAGCATGGTTATCCTCCCACTGCCATCGTGCCCAGCGCCGGTGCTCCCGGCGCCGCAGCGGTGCGACGCCCAAGTTTTCTTGAGCCCACAAGCCACTGCACAAACACAATCGCCAACACCATAATCAGAATCAACACTGCGCAGTACGCAATTGCCACGCCGTAGTCGCCGTTGACCACGCGACCGATGATGTAGGTCGTCGCCACTTCGGTGTCGCCTGACACGAGAAACACGATCGCGCTCACGGTCGTCATCGAACGCACGAAACCGTAAATCAACGCGCCGACAATCGCCGGTTTCATAAGCGGCATCAACACGCGGCGGAAGGTCGTTGCGCCGTTCGCGCCTAGAGTCGTACTCGCCTCGTCAAGCGACTTATCGAGCTGCGACAACGCTGCGATACCACCGCGAACACCCACGGGCAAATTGCGGAACACAAAGCAAAGCACGATGATGAGCCCTGTTCCGGTGATTTCAATCGGCGGTACGTTAAACGCAAAGATGTACGCCACCCCGATCACCGTCCCTGGAATCGCGAACGATAGGAGTGTTAAGAACTCAAACGCACGTTGACCTTTGAACGTTGTCCGCGCAATCAAATACGCGGACAAAATACCCACGATAGCGGTGATGGGGGCAGCAGCCAACGAGAACTGCAAGGTGTTCACCAACGAGTGCCAGGCCGCGCCAGTAAATAACCAGCCGTTAGGCCCGTGATCAATCGAGAACGCTTTGACGAAGTGATCTAGCGTCAACGTATGGTCGCGGCCCCATACTTTCACGAACGCGCCGAAAATGCTCATGCCGTAGAGCACCACAGTCAATGCAAGCCAAGGCACACCGACCCAGACGGCAGTGCGCTTCACGCCCAGCGGCAGCGGGCTTGGCAGACCGGTATCGCCCTTGCCGGACACGGTAACGAAACTCTTCTTCGCGGTGGCTTTGCGTTGCAACCAAAACGCAAACAGCGCAAACGCCAACAGAATTAACGAGTAGACCGCTGCCTTGCCTTGGTCGAGCTGTGCGCCGACGATGGCGAAGTAAATTTCGGTGGCCATCACGCCAAAGTTTCCGCCGAGCACAACGGGGTTTCCGAAGTCTGCAATTGATTCAATGAAGCCGACGAGGAAAGCATTGGCCAGACCCGGAGCCATCAGCGGCAGCGTAACGCGGCGGAAAGTCTGCCATTGGCTCGCGTGCAGCGATTGGCTCGCCTCTTCGAGCGTTGGGCTCACGCCTTCGACTACGCCGATCAGCACCAAAAACGCCACGGGCGTGAACGCGAACAACTGTGCAAGCAACACGCCGGGAAGACCATAAATCCAGCGGCTAGGTTCTAGTCCAAAGGCCCATTCCAAGCCTTGATTGACCACACCCGCACGGCCAAACAACATGATGAGCGAGAGGCCCACGACGAAGGGCGGCGTAATGATCGGGAGGACCGTTAACAAGCGCAGCAGTTTCTTGCCGCGAAAGTTTGACCGCGTGACGATGAGCGCGAGCATAAGGCCGAGGAACGTCGTGCCGGTCGCGCACAGAAGCGCGAGCCACAACGTGTTCCAAGCCACACCGCAGCCGCTGCCGCCCCATAAACACGCTGGCACGAGATTCCAAAGCTTCGGCTGTGCAAAGCGCTCCCACAGCATCGTCAACGACAAGTTGCGATCCTGATCGACGAATCCTTCGTAGAGCACGCGCACAACCGGGAAAAACACAAACATCATCACCAAAACGACGATGCCCAATAGCGCGGATGCCACAAACCGGTCGCCACGGAAATATCCCATCGTGGCGATGCCGTCCGCGCAAATTAGCACGAAACCGAACACGACCAAGAGCGCGCCAGCCCCCATCCCAAACTGCCCGCTTTGCAGCGGCGGCATGCTCGATTTCAGCCAATCAAACGAGAAGCCCTGCGGCCCGATGGCGAAGCCTTGAAGCAAAACGTACAGGCCACCGGCTGCGCCGATGAGCGCGACCATCTTGCCCCATGTTCGCATCGCGCCTTCGACCGCAGAGTTCGCATTAACCGGCCGCGCATACAAACCGACCGTCGCGAGCAACAGAGCCGGCAACAAGATCAGCCAAGTCTTGCCATAGTTTGCAATTTGCAAGAGTGCGGGCGCAGGATCTTTGCTGCCGAAATTCTTGATCCATTTGAACGCGTAAAAACTGTCTTGCAGCGCATACCACGGCAC
>DAINAJ010000323.1:0-2523 GCA_036733505.1 Casimicrobium sp. | reverse complement strand
CGGTTGGCGCGATGGCGATGCGCGCGGCTTGTGGCAACACGATGAGGCGCAGTTGCTGCGCGAACGATAGGCCGAGACTTTTCGCCGCTTCCCATTGTCCCTTCGGCACGGCGTCCACGCAGCCGCGCCAAATCTCCGCGAGGTAGGCGCTCGAATACAACGTGAGGCACACCGACGCCGCGATCCACGGCGACACATTCACGCCGAGCGCGGCTATGCCGAAGAACGCGAGGAAAAGCTGGATCAAAAGCGGCGTGCCTTGGAAGACCTGCACGTAACCGCCAACGAGCTTGCCCGCGACGCGACCACCGCCGAGGCGCGCGTAAAGCAGCAATAAACCGACGATGCCGCCGCCGAGGAAAGCGACGAGCGACAGCGCGACCGTCCAGCGCACGGACATCAGCAAATTGCGCGCGATGTCCCAGAGGGAGAAATCAACCATTGCGCGCTCCCCGGTTTGCGTGGGTGGGAAGGCATTGTTTCATCGCACCCCCGCCTTCGCCGAGGCGCCGAACAAAAAGCGCGGCCCGACCCAAGTGAGCACGTGACGCACTGCTATCGCGAGCAATAAGTAGATGGCGCCGGCGATGATGAAGCTCTCGAACGCGCGGAAATTGCGGCTTTGGATCAGGTTCGCCGCGTAGCTCAATTCTTCGGTGGAGATTTGCCCGCATACCGCCGAGCCGAGCATGACGATGATGATTTGGCTCACCATCGCGGGCCACACTTTGGCGAGTGCTGGCGGCAATACCACCAAGCGAAACATTTGCATGCGCCCGAGACCGAGCGCCTTGGCCGCGTCGAACTGACCGCGCGGCGTCGCATCGAGCCCGGCGCGCACGATTTCGGCGGCGTACGCGCCGAGGTTAACGACCATCGCGATGATGCTCGCGATCTCCGGCGTGAGCTTCACGCCCGCAGCAGGCAACCCGAAAAAGATGAAGAAGAGTTGCACGATAAACGGCGTGTTGCGAATCAACTCAACATACGTCGCCGCGATCCACGCAAGCGGCTTCGCGCCGTAGGCGCGCATCCACGCACACACGACGCCAACGACGCCACCCAGCACCGCCGAGAGCGCCGTCAGCGCAAGCGTCCACGCCACGCCCTTCGCCAGAAGCGGCCATTGTGCGAGGACGGCTAGGAAATCGAGTTCGATTTTCATGGGGTCAGTACGAACGCTGGCACGTAGACGCCGTCATCCTCGCGCAGCGGGGATCCAGAAAGTTCGTCATCGCAACAATCCTCACAACGCAGTCATCCTGGATTCCCGACCTGCGGTCGAGAATGACGTCGAAATTTCATGCCGTAGTCGGCGGGCAGTGCCCGCCCTACGAAAGTTGAAGCAACGGCGCCAATCAGTTCGGCAAGTCGCCCGCTGGACGGCCGAGCCATTTTTGTGCCATCTTATTGATGTCGCCCGAGGCTTTCGCAGCGGCGATGATCTCGTTGACTTTCAGACGCAGTTTGTCTTCGCCTTTGCCAACGCCGATGAAGTTTGGCGAATCTTTGAGCAACAGTTTGTACTCTGCAGAAAGGTTCGGATTGCGCGCCATCATGTTGCCCGCAACGGACGCGCCGGTGGCGAGAAGCTGCGTTTGGCCAGACACAAATGCGCTGACGGTTGCGTTGTTGTCTTCGAAGCGCTTGATGTCGACGCCGGCTGGCGCGATCTTGGTCAACTCCATGTCTTCAATCGCGCCGCGTGTCACACCGACGGATTTACCCGCGAGGTCGGCCGCGGTTTTCACGCTAACGTTCTTCGGGCCGAAGACGGCTTGGAAAAACGGTGAGTACGCCGCGGTGAAATCGATAACTTTTTCGCGCTCAGCGGTTTTGCCCAGCGTGGAAATCACTAAGTCCGCTTTCTTTGTTTGCAGATACGGAATGCGATTGGCGCTGGTCACCACCACGAGTTCGGTTTTTACGCCGAGCTTCGCGCCGATGTAATTGGCCATATCAACATCAAGGCCTTGTGGTTTCAAGTCAGTGCCGACGAATCCGTACGGCGGAAAATCCGTCGGAATCGCGATCTTGATTTCCTTGGCTTTCATCACGTCGTCGAGGGCGTTTTGCGCGACGGTCGGTGCGCTCATGACAAGCGCCAACGCGCCGAAAGCGGCCAGCAACGGACGGAGCAAGGGGGTGAACTGAGGCTTCAAGGGGATCTCCCGAAAGTTTAGAAATTAGGTTTGGCGCGGGCGTACACACGCGCCTCTGCCCGAAGTGTGCATGATTCTGCAAAGCAATCAACGTGCCTGCTTGCAGGAATCAAAACTAGAGGCGGTGGTATGTGTAGCGTCTAGCCCGCCGCTACCGCTGCCACCTGCTCACGCAACCAGCGCGCAGGCGCGGCGGTATGCGTGCGTTCGTGCCAGAGTTGGTAGAAGCGTAGCGGCGGAAAGTCTAGCGGTGCGGGCAGAACCTTGATCGGCAAGAATTTGGCGTAGTGCGCAGCGAAGCGCCGCCCAGTGGTGAACACCAGGTCGGTCGTCATCAACACATACGGCGCGACGTGAAAGT
>DAINAJ010000322.1:0-2533 GCA_036733505.1 Casimicrobium sp. | reverse complement strand
ATAATTCCGAGAGCAGCCACAACAAAAACGTCGCGTAAATGCGCGGGTTCGCGAGGAGCTTGTCTGCGGCCAAAATGTTCACGACGCCTTTGCCGTCAACCGTCTGCATCAAGTCCGAAAGATTCAGCGCCGGTTCGCCGAAAAACTTCTCTCCGCCCTGCGATTCGATCGTCAAAATACCGCGCTGAATCGCGCCGATGCTCGCGCCGGAAATGTTGCCGTAATGGAGCTGATATTCCTTCGCGTTCTCGCCCGCATGCGCGAGGAGCGCGCGCAAGTCTTTCAAGTCGAGGAGCAGCAAACCCTTGTCGTCGGCGATCTTGAAGACGGCGGTCAACACACCGCTCTGCGTCTCGTTCAAGTTCAAAATGCGCGACAACAGCAGCGGCCCCATCTCGGCCACCGTCGCGCGCAGCGGATGTCCCTGCTCGCCAAACACGTCCCAACACGTCACCGGAAACTGCTCGTTCGCGAAGCTCGTGAGCTTCAACATAGCCACACGATCCGTCACGCGCTGATTACCGCCCCCGATCTGCGAAAGCCCCGTCAAATCGCCCTTCACGTCCGCCATGAACACGGGCACGCCAAGCCGCGAAAAGCCTTCGGCAAGCACCTGCAAACTCACGGTTTTGCCGGTGCCCGTCGCGCCGGTGATCAGGCCGTGGCGATTGGCGAGTTTGGGCAACAAGGACACATCGGCGTTGGTATCAACGGTTTTGGCGACGAGAAAAGAATTGGACATAGCTCGCAACGGTTTCGGATGAATGGGTGAACTTTAGCGGGTTTTTGGCGGGGGGATTGGTTGCATGGTGCAGTTGGCGTGCCGTCGTGGTCGAACACGGAAGTTCTCCGACGCACATAGGCGTCATTCTCGGCGCAGCCGGGAATCCAGAAAGTGTGTTCCCGAAGTTGCGGTGAATACGGGGTGGGATTTGCGATTTCGCCGGAGCTATTCGCTTAACAGCTTTATCGCTCTAACCACCGGACAGCGGTCGTTGCAGCCACATTAGATGATAAGTTGAGAACGCGTAAAAACGGCCAGAAATGACCGCAGAATGGTGGTTTGTGGCGTTAAGCTGTAAAAACGGAACTGACGAGTCACACGGTTGGCTCCGCTGGGTTTCCATCGCAGCCTACGAATTCACAGGCAATCTCGAAGAAGCGCACATCCAAACACTACCATCGCACGCGGCAAGAAAAAGGTGGCGACCGCGCTCATGCCGATCGCGGCCCCTAAGTGAACCTCCCGAGGCCAATGCGCGCCGAAT
The DNA here is from genome assembly GCA_036733505.1 of Casimicrobium sp. Lineage (GTDB taxonomy): Bacteria > Pseudomonadota > Gammaproteobacteria > Burkholderiales > Casimicrobiaceae > Casimicrobium. Next base: position 1,265 of record DAINAJ010000322.1, on the reverse strand, counting down.
GAGTACAGAGTCAACGCAGTAGGTACAACCGCGAACAGGTGGGCCGCGACGATGCCAACGAGCGTGAGAGCCAAATGCGCGATCGAGAGGCTTTGTGTGTGCCCTTCAAGCAGCGGGATAAATACGGTAAGGAGAACGAGCAAGATTAACGACGCGATCAACAGCGTCCCGAGCGCGAAAGTGAAATATTTTTTTGCCTCGCGCTGGGTGACAGCACCGTGACCAAACCATGCGAACGCGGACAGGCACATCATCAACGGAACAAATAATTCGTAACGCCAGAACATTGGCCGGAACCCCTTTCTCAATGACACGACGTTGGCGGACACTCCAGTCTACGCATTATTTGCCTCAATCTTGAACGTCCACCTCAGTTAGCTCGTAGGCCGCGCCGCGACTCAGCGCTCGACGTCGCCATCGCACGCCTCTAGGTTTCCAACCCAGCCGACACGCTCCGCAGACCGTCCGACGCCAAATCCCCATCTCGCCGATAATTACACCTAACGTTTACGTCAACTTCATCATTGAATCGCGAGAGGCAAACATGGATTTATCGGGCAAGGTCATCATCATTACCGGCGGGGCGTCGGGGTTGGGCGCTGCGACGGCGCGTGCGGCGGCGGCTAAGGGCGCGAAAGTGTTGCTCGCTGACATTCAGGACGGCACGGCGGTGGCGGCGGAATTGGGCGGGCAGTATGTGAAGTGCGACGTCACCAACGAAGCGGATGCGAAGGCCGTAGTGGCTGCGGCCTCCGCGATGGGCGAGCTGCGCGGCCTCATCAACTGCGCGGGCGTGGGTTCGCCGCAGAAGGTCGTGGGCAAAGAAGGCCCGAGCGGCATTGCGCAATTCAGCAAAGTCGTGGCAATCAATTTGATCGGCACCTACAACCTCATCAACCAAGCGGCCGCAGCGATGCAAGCATTGCCCGCGTTGGCCGAAGGCGAACGCGGCGTGATCGTGAACACGGCGTCGGTCGCAGCGTTCGACGGCCAAATCGGACAAGCGGCGTACAGCGCTTCAAAGGCCGGCGTCGTCGGCATGACCTTGCCGATCGCGCGTGAGATGGCGCGCTTCGGCATTCGCGTGATGACCATCGCGCCGGGGTTGTTCGAAACGCCGATGATGGCCTCGCTCCCCGCCGAAGTGCAAGCGAGCCTCGGCGCGTCGGTGCCGTTCCCGCCGCGCCTCGGTCGCCCGACGGAATTCGCGGCGATGGCAATGCATATTTTCGACAACGTGATGCTCAACGGCGAAGTGATTCGCC
>DAINAJ010000321.1:0-2540 GCA_036733505.1 Casimicrobium sp. | reverse complement strand
ATTTGGCCGATGGGGTTGGCGATGCCTTTCCCCGCGATGTCCGGTGCGCTGCCGTGCACTGGCTCGAACAAGCTAGGGAATTTGCGCTCCGGATTGATGTTTGCGCTCGGCGCAATACCGATGGTACCCGTGCATGCAGGACCCAAGTCCGAAAGGATGTCACCGAACAAATTACTCGCGACGACGACGTCGAAGAACGACGGGCGTTGCACGAAATGGGCGCTCAAAATATCGATGTGGAATTTGTCTTGCGTGAGTTCCGGATATTTTTTCGCCATCTCCGCAACGCGCTCGTCCCAATACGGCATCGAGATTGAAATGCCGTTAGATTTCGTTGCGCTCGTGATGTGTTTTTTCGGACGGCTTTGTGCGAGGTCGAACGCGAATTTCAAGATGCGATCTACGCCGGTGCGCGTGAACACGCTCTGTTGCGAGACGAATTCGCGATCTGTGCCCTCGAACATGCGCCCGCCGACTGACGAGTATTCGCCCTCGGTGTTTTCGCGCACGATGTAGAAATCAATTTCGCCCGCTTTATAAGGCGAGCCATCTTTCTTCACAACTGGCGCGGTCACACCGGGCATCAGGCGCGCGGGGCGCAGGTTGACGTATTGGTCGAATTCGCGACGAAAGAGAATGAGCGAGCCCCAGAGCGAGACATGGTCCGCGATCTTCGCGGGCCAGCCCACCGCGCCGAAGTAAATCGCGTCGTGCCCGCCGATTTGCGCCTTCCAGTCGTCCGGCATCATCTTGCCGTGCTTTTCGTAGTAATCCCACGACGAAAAATCGAAGTGATCGAACTGCAACGGAATGTTGAATTTTTTGGCTGCGGCTTCGAGCACGCGAATGCCTTCCGGCATCACTTCTTTACCAATGCCGTCACCGGCGATCACTGCGATTCTGTGGGTCATGATGTTGTGTTTATCTGGTGCAAAAATTACGTGCTGGCAGTCTATCGGGCGAGGCTGTCCGGCGCTCACGCCTACGACCGGTTTTGTTAAGCAGCTTTTAGCGCTTAGCGACTGCCATGCGGTGATTGCAGCTGAATAATAGGTTAAGTCGACTTATTAAAAAATTGACCTACAAGCGCCGCTAAGATGTCGATTAAGCTGAAAAGCCATAACTGGGGAACGGTGTGTGCTCGGGCGAGTTTGGGAGCTGGCCTCGTGAGCGTCGGCGGCGTAAACTGCGGCGCATTCCGTTGACAGCTGTCGCGCCCGCTTGTAGTTACCTCCATGCCCACCGTCACCGTTACTTTCGCCCCGCAATTGCAACGTCACGTTGCCTGCCCCGCGCAGCGGCTCGTTGCGGCCACGCTCGGCGAAGCGCTCCACGCCGCATTTCGCGCAGCGCCACTCATACAAAGCTATGTGCTTGACGAACAAGGCAACGTGCGCAAACACGTTGCCGTGTTTGTCAACAAGGACTTAGTCGTCAACAGAAACGACCTCAGCATGCCGCTCGCCGCTGACGATGCCATCACCGTAATTCAAGCGCTGAGCGGTGGTTAGCGCCACCAAAACAACAAGGAGCAACACGTGCCTACGCCCACACTTTTAATCGCCTCGCGCAAGGGGCTATTCACCGCCAATCGCTCGTCGGCGGGCGCATGGGGCATCACCTCGCACCATTTCCACGGCGAACCGGTCACGCAGGTCCTCGCCGATCCGCGTGATGGTGCGTGGTACGCCGCGCTTCGCCTCGGGCACTATGGCGTCAAAATGCGGAAGAGCACAGATCGTGGCGCAACGTGGACCGAAATTCCTGCCCCCGCCTTCCCAAAAAAGCCAGAGCAGGGCGCATGGGCGGACGACGCCACGCCGTGGACGGTGGAGCTCGTTTGGTCGCTCGCGGCGACTAGCGCCGCGCAACCCGGTGCGCTCTGGGCGGGCTGCATGCCCGCGGGCATGTTTCGCTCGAACGATGGCGGTGCGAGTTGGAATTTGTGCGAAAGTTTTTGGCGCGACGAACGGCGCAAAGCGTGGATGGGCGGCGGCAACGATTATCCGGGGCTGCACTCGATAAGCGTTGATCCGCGCGATGATCGCCGTGCAACGATCGCCATATCGTGCGGTGGCGTGTGGCGCACGAAAGACTTCGGCGCGAGTTGGCAACTAATCGGCAACGGCCTCGACGCGCAGTACATGCCCACCGAGCTCGCAGCTGACCCCAATGTGCAAGACGTGCACAGCCTGTCGGTATGCGCAGCGCAGCCCGAAGTGATGTGGGTGCAACATCACGCCGGCGTGTATCGCAGCACAGACGGCGGTGAAAATTTCACGCGACTCACGGCGCCGATGCAGGGAGACTTTGGTTTCGTGATCGTGGCCGATCCCGTGAACCCGCTGCGCGCATGGGTTGCGCCCGCGCTCTCTGACATGTATCGCTATGCGGTTGATGGCGCGATGTGCGTCGCTCGCACCGACGATGGCGGAAACACGTGGCAACTGTTTCGCAATGGCCTGCCGCAGTCGCACGCGTATCACCTTGTGTACCGGCATGGGTTGGCGCTTGCGCCGACGTCTGGCGATGCGCGTATG
>DAINAJ010000320.1:0-2570 GCA_036733505.1 Casimicrobium sp. | reverse complement strand
GGACTGGATAGCGAACGCCAGCGCGTTGAGGGCAGAAGGTCTTAGATACATGCCCGCATTGTAGTCGCTCGATTTAATAGCTTTTTTGCCCTAGCGACCAGCCGGTGGCGACTACAGGCTATTTTTACAATTAGTCGACTTTAGTCATTTCATGGCTACAACGACCGCCTGTCTGTCGTTAGCGCATAAAAGCCATTCAGCGTGCAACGTGTGGCCAACCCTACGAAACGCAGTGAAAACAACGACACCCCGCAACGCTTCGCTGCGACTCCGTCTACCTCGCCAACGCGTGCATTTCCGCGATCAAATCGGCCTTGCCCTCAAAGCCAATTCCGGGCAGCGACGGTAACGTGACGTAACCGTTTTCAACGCGAACGCCGTCGGGGAAGCCGCCGTACGGTTGAAACAAATCGGGGTAAGACTCGTTGCCGCCGAGGCCGAGACCTGCCGCGATTGCGAGTGACATTTGATGTCCGCCGTGCGGGACGCAACGCGACGGCGACCACCCATACTCTTTGAGCATGTCAAGCGTGCGCAAGTACTCGACGAGCCCATACGAGAGCGCGCAGTCAAACTGCAACCAATCACGATCTTTGCGCATGCCACCATGGCGGATGAGGTTTCTCGCGTCTTGCATCGAGAACAAATTCTCACCTGTCGCGAGCGCGCCAGCGTAGCTTTCGCCGAGGCGCGCCTGCAGTTCGAAGTCCAACGGATCGCCCGCTTCTTCGTACCAAAAGAGCGGATACTGTGACATCGCTTTGCCGTACTCAATCGCGGTCTTCAGATCGAAACGTCCGTTGGCGTCGACCGCCAATTGTTGACCTGGTTTGAGCATCTTGAGTACGGCCTCAATGCGCTCGATGTCGTCCTTCAACGGCGCACCGCCGATCTTCATTTTCACCACCGAGTAGCCACGGTCCAAGTAGCTCTGCATTTCGCCGCGCAAGCCATCAAGCCCCTTGCCCGGATGGTAGTAACCGCCCGCCGCATATACAAAAACGCGTGGATTGGCCACACCGTTGCCGTAGCGGTCAGCAAGCAGTTGATGCAGCGGCTTGTTCTCGATCTTGGCAACAGCGTCCCACACCGCCATGTCGATCGTGCCGACCGCGACCGAGCGTTCACCGTGGCCGCCGGGCTTTTCGTTGGTCATCATGCAGGACCAGATTTTGTGCGGGTCTAGATTGGTGCCTGCGTCGTTGACAAACGACGGCGCATCGGCATCCATCACACGCGGAATGAAACGCTCGCGCATCAAGTTGCCTTGTCCGTAGCGACCATTGGAATTGAAGCCGTAACCGATCACCGGCTCACCGTCGCGAATCACGTCGGTGACCACGGCGACCAGGCTCAGCGTCATCTTGCTGAAGTCGATATAGGCGTTACGAATCGCCGATTTGATCGGGCGCGTGGATTCGAGAATGTGGGTGATTTTCATACTGATTCTGACTGAAAATTGGGCGTGAAATTAAGCAAATTACTAGCCACGGATTTACACAGATGAACACAGATTCATGTCAATTCGCAGGCCACACAATCTGTGTTCATCTGTGAAAATCTGTGGCAAAAAACGCGGGGGTGGAATAGACGAAACACAGCGAAATTGAAAGTGCGCATTACTTTGCGAGTGACGAACCGCCGCAAATCTGAATGTCTTGTCCCGTAATCGCTGCAGCAGCGGGCGAGAGCAAAAAACTCACGAGCGCGGCGATTTCTTCGGGTTGAATTAAGCGCCCGATTGGCGGCAATTTCGGCATCACACTCGCGCGATTTGGGTCGTCGAGCATGGCGGTAGCGGTGGCAGCGGGTGAAACCACATTGACGGTGACGCCGTGCGGCGCGACTTCTGCGGCCCAGCTTTTCGCGAGCGCGATGAGCGCAGCTTTGGTCGCCGCGTATTGCCCGCGCCCGGCCATGCCTGCAGCGACGCGGCTGCCGATGAAAACAACACGACCTGTGCCGCGTGCTGTCATTTTTGGCAGCAGCGCGTCGCACAACCGGGTCGCTGCATCCACGTGCAAGCGCCACATCAATTCGCCACTCGCGTGATCAAGCGCGCCCACATTGCCGACGCGCAAAACGCCCGCCGCATGCACAAGCGCATCGACGTTTCCCAACGAGTTCGCCGCAGTTACCAGTGCATCGCCGTCGGTCAAATCAATGCGCACCGACGTGAACGCCGCATGCGAAATCGTCGGCGCGACAACATCAAGCCCAGTTACGCGCCAGCCGTTCGCGAGCATGGCGCTCGCTATGGCGTGGCCGATGCCCGAACTGCTGCCTGTGACGACTGCGTGCAGATTACTCAAACTTGATGCCGCCGTCTTTGATCGCTTGCATTGAGCGCGCAGTGTCGTCGCGCTGGAACTTCGCGAAATCATCCGGACTGCCAGCTTCGATGATGAGGCCATTTCCGAGCAAGCGATCTTTCATATCGCCCGCGAGCGCTTTGTTGGTCTCGGCATTCAGGCGCGCGATGATGTCGCCAGAGGTTTTCGCCGGCGCCCACAGGCCGTACCAGCTATACGCCTCGTAGCCCGGCACCGTTTCACCGACCGCCGGAATGT
>DAINAJ010000319.1:0-2572 GCA_036733505.1 Casimicrobium sp. | reverse complement strand
ACTCAAACACTCCGATGAGCATGCCGTTGTAGCGCAGCACGTTCTCTTCGGAAATTCGCTTCGCCGTGGGCACCACTTCGTCGCGGTAATGACGCGCGATGTCGTACGCCGCGCGGTACGCCTGATACGCCTCCCGCACCTCGGACCGCGCGTTGACCGCCGTGTACGCAGCGCGATTCACGGCTTGCATGTAAAACGCCTCTGCCTTTTCGATGCGCGACTCGCCCCAATCGAATAACGGCAACTCGACGGTGAGTTCGTAGCCCAGTTGCGCGCGTCCCGTCTCCGAAGCGCTTCGCACGACCCCAAGATCGAGCAGATTGATGAAGCGCGTGCGTCGCGTCAATCCCAAATTTCTAGCCATGCGCTCAGCGCCAAACTTGTCGCTCAGCACGTCAAGCCGTTGCGCCAAGGCTTGTCGTTCAATGTCAGGACGATCGGCTATTGCAGTTGGAATGTCGGGCAAGCGTTCGGGCAACACGAAGTGGATGTGTTCACCCCATAAACCCATAAGCCGCGTGAGTCGCTCGCGCGCGCTCACGCTAGCTTGTTGCGCGCGAGCGGTGTTTAGTGCCGCGTCGGCGTAAAAAGCTTGTTCACGCGCTTGCTGAAGTTTGTTGAAATTGCCAACCTGTGCCATGCGGCGAGCCAACTCGGCGCTGGCTTCAGCGGCGGTCTGCACCTGCTGGGTGTACCGAAGCATTTCTGCGGCCGCCAACGCGCTGTAATAGGCCTTACGGGCGTCAGCGGCGAGCGTGAGCACATCTAGCGCCACCGCGCGTTGTGTTTGCTCAAAGCGGCTTTGCTCTGTGTCGCGCAGAAACGGAAACATGACCAAGCGCGCGAGGCTGTAATGCAAGCTGTGCTCTAGTGAAAGATCGCCGCCGCCCTGTGGACGTGTTAGGGTCAATCCGGGATTGGGCAGGCGGCTGGCTTCGAGCAGCTCGGCATCGGCGATGCCCAAGGTCGCAAGGCTCGCTTGCAGGCCACGATTGTTCAGCAGCGCAATTTGCACCGAATCATCAACTGACAGCGTTTTCGCGAGTAACTCGCGTACACGCCGCTCAACGTCAGCACGGTCGACTTCAGTGCGCTGCGCGACGATGTCTTTACCTGTGTGCGATCGCGTAATTTCTTGCACTTTGCCGAGGGTTGACACGTTGGCAGTCGTCGCGCAGCCCGTGGCGAGCAGCAATGAGATACATGCCAATGGCAACGTCGTGCGGCGATGCGATGCAGGCCTACTGCTTGGAGTGAACATGCGTACCTCCTGTAGTCGTTTTGACAGGTGCAACGACGGTTGCGTGCGGCGCTGCCGCCGTTGGTACCGATGGAGGCTTAGCCGCTGCGCCGTTCACATCAGATGCAACAGCCTCACGCGCATACGCGCGCCAGCCTCCGCGCTGCTCGACCGTGTCATTGCTGACGCGCCATGGCATTACACGCGCCTCGCCTAACGACCGATAGCGAGCAAACGCCGACTCGTATTGGACAACGGGCACAGCGACCGTCGCATCTGCAGGGTCGCTCGCCTTCAGCGGTGCAGGCGGCGCCTGCGCTGCAGCTGTGGCGGCGATGAAGTTGGCAGCGAGCAATGTGAACGCCAAAGCACACGCATTGCTGCGCCCGGAGCTAGACGAGGGCGCACGAAAGTCGTCACGGCGCATGAACGAAAAATAAGTCACGGATAAGTCTCCACCGAATGAACACAACGCGTAACCTCGCCCTACCCCAAATCGAAGGCGCCAGCGTTGTATGAAACGCAGCAAGGGTGATGGCAAAGGTGCGAACGAAAGACAGCACAACGCACCGACGCATTTCAGCGTCGGGCGCGGCGTGTTCAGGTTCGTGGTGGGCGCTCGAAGGTCGCGGGATCGAAATCAACCGCGCGGAACTGCGCAGCGTCAGCGGGCGCATGCCGCGCAGGCGGGAGACGAAACACGCTGATGCTCAACGGCATGAAGGCCGCGCAACACATCGCACCGGCGCAATCGGCGTGTTGGTTGTGTTGATTGTGTGGGCTCGACGGAACGTCGCCACCGGTCACGGCTGCGTGCGTGTGTTCACAGTCGGAAGCCACGGCGCTGGACGTCTCGCCGGATTGCGAGACCCCAGAAGAACCGGCGACAGGGTGAGCAGGTGATGTGCTTGACGTCACGGTGCGCATCGCGGGCGAGTGCAGCATTGTCGCCGCCGCCACGCCTTGCACCGCGAGGGCAATCGAAAACAGTGCGAAGAGAATGCGGCGAACAGCGATCACAAGGGCGTTTTCGTCAGGAAGGTTGTGTCGTCCAGATTGTGGCAGAAGTGCGGAAGTTCAATCTGCGCAACATCAAGAATTCTGGTCGGACGGGCAGATATTCGTTCAACAGCTTTATCAGTTCAGCGACAGCCCAGCGGGCTTTTACGACGATTTTTCGATGTTATCGACTTTGTTACAAATATCAATACAACCGCCGCCGGCTGGTCGTTCAATGTAAAAAGCTGAAGAGGGGTTATTCCAGTTCGTCAATCCAAGCTTGTTGAATCGCTTCGAGTATCCGCTCGCCGCAGCGCTCGGGCGCGTCATCAA
>DAINAJ010000318.1:0-2586 GCA_036733505.1 Casimicrobium sp. | reverse complement strand
TCAACATTTCCGTACTGTTGAAGTATTCGGAGAAGCCTGTGCTCGATCCGTACGCAGTGTCGGGAAAAGCGTCGATGGCGTTGCTTGATGAGCTGATGGCGACCGCGAGCATTGCGTCCTGCGGAAGCTAAGGTGGATTGAGCGCCACGCTCGCGAAGACCAAAACGAAAAAGCCCGGGTTAACCGGGCTTTTTTCGTTCGTCACGCGGGACGCTACTACGCGACGATTAGGCTGCGTCGCCTTTGCCCTCGCGCACGACTTCAGTGCCTTCGCGACGGCGATTCCGCAAGGCATAAACGCCCCAAAGTGCAGCGGAGAGAGACATGCCGCCAAAGCCGAGTGCAGAAAGCGTCGGGATTTCAACCGCAACGACCGGTACCGGCGGCGTAACCGTTCCTGCTGGCAGATCGAAAACGGCACCCACCAGACTCAAGCAATCGCTGTCGCCGCCAGTTGCGTTAAAGGTCAGCGTATTTGGGCCGGGCGAAAGGTAGCTGGTGACCGGGCTGGCGAAATGATCCCAGAGTCCGCCGTTTGTGACTGCGCTGCCTGGCGCGGTCGGAACCGTATCACCTTCGAAGGATGGAGTCGTAAAGGGCGTGCCGTTAATAGTCGCAGTCCTTGGGCCGTCTGCGAAATTCTGCCCATCTGCCACGACGAGATTGAGATTCGCGGCACCGGAGGTGTAGTTAATCCCGCTCAAGCTAGCCTGCCATCCGGCGGGATCGAACGCGTTGCCGATGTTCGAATCGTTCCCCCAGAAGACGGCGATGTCACGGTTGTTGGTGCTGTTGCCGTCGCTATAAAAAACCAACAACGAAGCTCCATTCGGGTCAAATGTGCCAGCCGTACGCATGTTGCTCAGTGCGTACGTCCCGTTGCCGGTGACCGCAGACGTCACATCGGCTTGAAACGCCTGCGACGAGGTTGCTCCCCAGCAATTGTTGTCACTGAGACCAATGTTGGTACCACTGAAATTGGTCGATCCGATTGTGCCAGTGCGAGAGATCGCTGTGGCCGAATTGGAAACGCCGTGCCATACCAAGATCGCGCGAGTTACGGTTCCCGAAACGCCCGACACCGTTATCGTGCCGTTACCGGTGCCACGCAACCCGCCGATGCCGAACATCGCAAAGTCAGTGGTTCCAACCACTGGTCCGGCGGTTAGGTTATTGGCAAACGATGGTACGGCGATCGCGCAGCAAACTGCCGCCGCCAGCGCTTTTCGCGCGCCGCCTAAAAATTTGTTTTGCTTGGACTGCATGGAGCGACCTTTCGAGGAATTGTTGTGTAAGTAAACTGTTTGAAACGTTTTAGAAAAACGGAGGAGCGAGCCAGCTGGGCCTGCCGCTGCGCGGCAGGAGGCACTGACAGAATTTTCACATCTTGCGCGGGCGATGGCAATCAGCGGCTATCGGTAAGGAGTTACAGAAGCACCAAATCCGCGCTGGAGGCGAGTTACGACGGCTTCTTACCTTCGCCTTTCATGGACTCAAGTTTTGCAAGGTCAAGCTTTCCGACGAGCGCTTTCACCTCGGCCATCTCTAAACCACGCGCATTCACTTCCACCATGAAGCGATTGGCGACCACGAGGTTGACCTCTCCGTGCTTTCCAGATTTATTCCACTTTTCGTGGAATTTGCGTCCTGACACGGTCGAAGTCTTTTCGTACCCGCTGTCTGTTTCTTTATCGATTTCCACGTTGAGCCAGACGTTGGCCAACGCAAACGGACCTGCGAGGGAGCCCGGGTCGGTAATCTCAAAACGCACCGTTTTGCTGCCGTCCGCACTACGGAACGACGTTTTGGCCTCAGCGACAGAAATTCCGAACGCGTTGTTCTTTTCACCCGAACTTTCGCCTTTTTCGAATCCAGCGAGCTCTTGCGGCAGCGCCTCTTTCAGCTTACGGAAGTCGACCGGCTCAAAACTACCTGCGCCCGCTGCACCCGCCGCGCCCGAAGCCGCGCCGCCAAGCGCTCCCAGCACCTTCATGGCTTCGCCCATCGCGGCGCCTACGTCGCCCTTGTTGGCTGCGGCTTCCGCGCGTTTACCCGCGGCCTCCATGTCTTTGGCCGCTGCTTCAAGCTTTTTCATAGCCTCTTCCCGCGCGACCTGCTCGGGACTAGGGCCGCAGGCGCTCATAGCAAGCGCGACGAACGAAAACGAAAAGAAGCGGACGATGGTTTCGGATTGCATTACAAATTCTCCTGATTCCTCACAAAGACGAGAAATCGCGGAAATTTACGCCAAAAAAAGGCGTTCTGACGATCAAAATGTTGCGCCGCGTCAGAACCTACTCAAGTTTTACCGGCGCCGTGGAAGTGCTCGACGCCAACCTCGCCGAGATCCCTAAGCAGTTCCGCCAACGGTCAAGCCTTCAATCCGCAGGGTTGGCTGGCCAATACCCACCGGCACGCTTTGGCCTTCTTTGCCGCACACGCCGATGCCCTCGTCCAGCGCCATGTCGTTGCCGATCATCGTGACCTTCGTCAGCGCGTCCGGGCCGTTGCCGATGAGTGTCGCGCCCTTCACGGGGTACATCAGCTTGCCGTTCTCAATCTTCCAAGCTTCGTCCATGGTGAAAA
>DAINAJ010000317.1:0-2609 GCA_036733505.1 Casimicrobium sp. | reverse complement strand
GTCGCCAGCATGGCGTTGGCCACCGCGTCAGGTAGCGCGGCGTTGAGTGCGCTGACCTTTGCCTGTTCGTCTTTCCACAGCTTGAGCTCGTCGTTAATAGTCGTGCGGCTGCCTTGTTTGATCTCTGCGTAGATCAGATCCACTGTAATGGCATGTGCGCGGTGACCAGCCGACACCAATTTCGCCGCCGCCATGCGTGTGAGCGTTCGTGTATCGCTGATTCGACTCATATCGGCACCTTGAAATTCGACCTGTTGACGACAGTATATGCTCGTATAACGTTACATGTATAACTGTTATGAATCAATATTTACGATAACTCTCATTATCGAAATAGAATAACCAGTACAGACGAATACCGCCCCACGAAATCGTTGAGACCCGCCACCGCAAAACCGAGCAGTGAAATGCCGTTTTCCCCGCCACCTGCACCATCGCCTTTGACTCGACTCAGCGCTAACGAGTTACCTGCGGCCACGAAGCTCGATGGCCGCGACGGTTCAAACCGTTCGCGCGCGGCAACCTGCCAACTAACGGCGACGAACGACATTGAGGCGGTGAGCGCATGGCTCGCCGAATACGCGGGCACACCGCATACGCTGCGCAGCTATCGTAAGGAAGTCGAGCGCTTATTGCTGTGGGCTACCCGCTCGTGCGGCAAAGCGTTGTCGAGCCTCTCACGCGAAGACTTATTGGCGTACGAAGCCTTTCTGGGTGATCCGGGAGAGGAGTGGCTGAACCGGGAGCTGCCTCGTCACGGAAACAACCGTCGCTTGTTTGAGCGCGCGTTGGCACCTAGCAGCGTGCGTCACGCGATGGGGATCGTGTCTGGCCTGTTTGCTTACCTAGTTGCTGCGGGGTATCTGGCGGGGAATCCTCTGGCGCTGCGTCGTCGTAGGAAGGCGGACCGCAAACCCGCGAAGGTGGAGCGATATTTGGATCACGCGACGTGGCAGTTTGTGTTGGATTTTGTAGATCATTGGTCGCAAGAAACCGTGCGGGATCGACAACATTTCGAACGCGTGCGTTGGGTGCTGCGTTTACTGCATGGAACTGGTTTGCGAGCATCGGAAGCGGCAAGCGCTCGCGCAACCGATTTGATACTTCGTCGGGGGAATTGGTGGCTTCGGGTGCTGGGTAAAGGGGACGTCGAGGGCGACGTGCCAGTGGGTTCAGAGTTAATGCAGGCGTATGCGCGGTATCGGGTGTTTAACGGGTTACCGGCAGCGATTTCACCTGATGACGCGAGCCCGCTGGTCATGTCGATTGCGGGAAATCACGACCAGTGTTTGACGTCGACCGCGATTTATTTGATCGTGAAGGATATTTTTCTACGCGCTTCGGAAGCGCTGGATGCCGAAGACCCGACCGTAGCATCCGTACTCCGGCGCGCGTCGACACATTGGTTGCGGCATACCGCTGCGACGCATCAAGCCGATGCCGGAACCGATCTTCGATTTATTCAAAAGAACCTTCGCCATGCGTCGCTTGAAACCACGGCGTTGTATTTGCATGCTGAGGATGATCGAAGGCATCAGGCTACTGTGATTCCGTCATCCAAACTGGGAATGGCCTAATCTCACGCAGGATTACGGGCCACCACCGTACAAAAGCGTTTCAAAGTGTCGTTTGGCGCGGCGAAGTCGCTGAACTCCATTCGCTCAATCGTCCACCCTTCAAATTCATCTTGCAACGCCATCGGTGCAAACAAGCAATGATCGGTTGGATCGAACATGTCTATGTAGGTTGTGCCCTCGACTAACACATTGACAACCACGACACCGCCGGGGCGCACATGAGCTTTCAAATCTGCGAGAATATTTATGGCTCTCGCACAGTCAAAGAACATCAGTAAACCGATGGAAACGATGGCGTCGTAGGTGGCTACCAGCGGATAGTCACGCAGGTCGGCAAGTGCTGCGTAAACGGGCAGCCCGGTGGCCGTTGCATGCGCATGAATGTGCTCGATTGCCGCCGGACTTGCATCCAGCGCGGTCACAGTGCAACCTTGGCTCGCAGCCGCGAAGGCCAAATTCCCCATGCCACATCCGAAATCGAGCACTTCGCCTGTCAGGAAAGGCAGTGCCAGAACCTCGAACGGATTCAGCACTAGTGCGACGTCGTGGGATTGCTTGCGAAACTGTTCGTCGAAAAACGCAACGCTAACTGAGCCAGTCATGGTCTCTTTCAATCAAGAAAAATGAGTGCCGAAACTTAGTGCTTGTGCGCATGATGCGCGTCCGGCACATGCGGATGGGCGTGCGTTTGCGGTCGATGAACGTGTGAATGCGAATGCCTTATGCATGGCTTTATCGACCCTACATGTGCGTGATCGTGATGATCATCCCCAGTGCCATGCACATGGCTGTGCATATGTGACAAGGCTTCGTGATCGTGCAGGTGGGCATGCTGTTCGGACAGATGCAACCACACGCCAACGGCCATCAGCCCGCCTGCCATGATCAGCGATGAGGTGATGGGCTCTCCCAGCAACAACACCGAGAGCGTTGCGCCGAGAAACGGTGCGACGGCAAAGTACGCTCCAGCCCTTGCAGAGGGTCGGCCGGGAATCGTGCGAAATCCTCAAAAAAAACGCTTAGCCGATTGTT
>DAINAJ010000316.1:0-2622 GCA_036733505.1 Casimicrobium sp. | reverse complement strand
AACGCGGGCGAGCCTGCCAGCACGGCGAGGCTCACAATCAACGGACCGAGCACGAACGCGCTCTCCATGATGATCGACTCGGTCGCAAACGCGGTTTGCTTCTGTGCCTCGGACAGCCCCGACTTTCGGTACATGGCGCGCAGCGTCGTCGACACCGGTGGAAACACGATGCCCGCGCCGAACGCGGCGGCGAGCAGAACCGGAATCGACGCAAGACTCGTCACGGCCCACACCAGCAGCAGCAATGCGACCGCGTGCGCCACCGCCAGAGGCATCACCACGCGGTGCGGACCGTTTTGATCGACGAAGCGCCCGATAATCGGCGCCTGCACAGCGAGTGCCACCATGTACGCCGCGCTGACCAAGCCGGCAAGCGAAAATGACTGGGTTTGCGATTGCACCAATAGCGTCAGGCCCAGCGCGTTCATTCCCACGGGCAGGCGCGGCAGGATCGAGCTCGCCACAATCCGCCGAAGTTCAGTGTCAGCAAACAGCGTTCGGTAGGGGGTGAGATTGAGCAAAGGTAAGGCTTATGGCTTTTGCGGCTGGGCGACCGCTAGGCGGCGCGTATAGCGCCAAAAATGGGATAGTCGACTACGCGAAAAATTAAGCTACAACGACCGTGCGACTGTCGTTCGCGTCGAAAAGCTATTTTTCGGTCTGTGGCTCGCGTCACTGACGAACAGGCCGCGTCGAATTAGGGTTGAAACGATTCTAGTCGGCGCTACGCCAGCCCGACCGAACATGCGACAGCGGGCAAAACTCGACCGCGCGATTATTTCCACCCCTGTCGCCACTTCGTCTCGTCCGTGAGTTCACGCCACGGGAGCTGCATGCTGCGCTTTGAATACGTGGCTTCAATCTCGATGAACTCGATCTGAGCGTCAGGCTCTGCTGGCTCAATGAGTTTGGTGACTAGGAAGTGTTTTTCTTTGTTCTGCGGCTGCGTCGCGGTCCACTTCGTGAGTAGTAGTTTTTTTGCGTTGAGGCGACGCGCGCTGCGGTCGGGTTTCGGCTGAAAGCCATTGGTTGAGTCCACGGGGTGCTGGCTTTCTTTTTCAGTAAACGGTTGTGCCTATTTTCTACTGTTTCGGCTCGCGCCCGTCGCACACGTGTAGGACGCGGCCCACGGCGGATTGCGCGCTCGTCCGGTGTTGTTCGCAAGCGTTGATTCGCATACTGCCCACACTGCACTCATGCAAGTAAAGGATCGTTGTGAATCAACCTATCAAATTCAAATTTCTGCTCGTCGCGGCTGCTATGTTCGCCTTGCCAGTTGCCAACGCGGCTGACTTAAGTCGCACCGATTATCGCGTTGCGAAAACCCAAATTGACGACGACTACAAAGTCGAAAAAATTGCGTGCACAGCGCTGATGTCGAACGCACGCGATGTTTGCATCGAAGAGGCGAAGGGACGTGAGAAAAATGCGCGCGCTGAACTCGAATATCGCTACACGGGCTCAATGCACGACATGGATAAGATCGCTGTGGTCAAAGCCGAGGCCGCCTACGCCGTCGCCAAAGAGAAGTGCGACGACTTCGCCGGGAACGACAAAGACGTGTGCGTGAAGGCCGCGCGTGCAACCGAAGTGGGCGCACGAGCAGACGCGAAAACTGCGGTGCAGATCCGCGAAGCCAAGCTCGACAACACGGACAAAAAGCGTGATGCGGACTTCAATGTCGCCGGCGAACGCTGTGACGCGCTCGCCGGTGCAGCGAAGACGACGTGCGTTGTAGAAGCGAAATCACGCTTCTACAAAATGTGATGCACCGGGCGACGCTCGTAATCCCATGAACACACTTCCCAACGATCAAGGCTACGGTGCCGCCGAAATGGCGCGTGGCGAAATGTCTTGTAACGACGGCTACGCGTTGCACGAAATGATGCCGCCCGAGTCACCCGTATCGGTGCTCTCGGTCGCAGACTGTGACGCCAACAAAACCATTCCAACTTCAGAGGTGAACTCATGAGCATCGGCACCATCCTATTTATCGTGTTGGTACTGCTTCTGATCGGCGCGATACCCAGCTGGCCGCACAGCCGTGGTTGGGGCTACGCGCCCAGCGGCGGGTTGGGTTTGCTGTTGCTGATCCTCGTTATTCTGATGGTCATGGGGCGGATCTGACGCCGTAGTCACACAGTCCAGCCGCATCGTTGCGATGGCTGGGTGACATACGCCTAACAGCGCTTACAGCTATTGGCCGCCAGCGACCATCCGGCGGTCGATGCAGCCAAATTATTCAGCATGTCAACACTACAGAAAAATCGCCGCGAAGCGCCACTGGCTGGTCGTTAGCGGCGAAAAGCTGTTAAACGACCCGCCTACGAACGTGGGCCGGATTGCGGTTCTAACTCGCAAGTGGGCGGAGCCGGCCGGCGGCACGCAGCGCCAATCGCATCCGTAGGCGGAAGCGAGGCGACCCGCCTAGCCAAGGTCGGAGAGTTTCTCCACAAACTGGAAATCCACTTTCGCAGTATCGGCGTTAACCGCCGCAATCTTCACGCGTACACGTTCGCCGAGGCCTAGCTTGAAGCCGGAGCGCTGGCCTTCGAGCGTGACTTTGTCGCGGCCGAGTTGGTAGTAATCGCGCGGCAGCGTGGTGGCGTGAATGAGGCCGTC
>DAINAJ010000315.1:0-2622 GCA_036733505.1 Casimicrobium sp. | reverse complement strand
GGGTCGATGTTGTGCCCGCTGCGGATGATCAGGTCTTTTGAGCGGCCGGTGAGATGCAGACGAGACTCACTGTCGAGCCAACCAAGGTCGCCCGTGGCGAGCCATCCGTCGTGCGTGAACGCGTTCGCGTTTTCGAGCGGATCGACAAAGCCGGAGAATAAGTTGGGCGACTTGAACAACACCATGCCCTGCTCGCCTACGGGCATGTCGCGATCGCTTGCGCCGCCCTGCTCGTCGAGCGCAACGATGCGAAGTTGAATGTACGGCAGCCGCAAGCCAACGCAGCCTGCGGGCCCGACGACGCCCGGCGGCGTGATCGTAGAGATGCCGGCCATTTCGGTCATGCCGAGCGCCTCGTGAACATGCAGGCCGAAGAGCTTTTCAAAACGGAGCGATAGCTCGGGCGAAAGCGGCGCGGCGCCGGTGCGGCAGTATCGAAGCGTTGAAATATCCGCACCATCGGTTGGCACGTTGGCGAGCGCGGAGAGCACCGTTGGCACCGCCGAGAGCACGGTGGCGCGGTAGCGCTCAACCAAGCGCCAGTAGTTCTTGATGACGTCGCGATTGCGAAACAGGGATGTCGTGGGGATCACCACCTCGACACCCGCAGACAACGAGGCGAGCGAGCCGGGCAACACGCCCGCGACGTGAAACAACGGATAGCCATTGATCGTGACGTCGGTCGGGCGCACGCCTTGCATCTTGACGCAGCCCCATGCGGTGAACACCTGCGCGCCATGGCTGTGGCGCGCGAGTTTGGGTGCGCCCGTCGTGCCGCCGGTGTGAAAGTAGGCGGCGATGTCGGTGGGTGCAATATTGCGACCGCTTACCAAACAGTCGCTTCGCTCCTTTGCGCGCTCGGTGGCAAAATCGAGCACGTTCGCGGGAAGCCCAGGCGCATGGTGCTCGCCCACTGCTCCGACACGAAGCACCGTCGTCAAGCTCGGCACCAACTCGCGAATTCGCATGGCTTTTGACCACAAGCCGGACTCGTCGTCCGCGCCCCACGCGATCAGGACCTTCACGCGACCCGCGTTCATCAGCGAAACCAATTTCTCGTCGGACAGCAATGGATTGAGCGGCTGCACGATGCCCGCCGCTTCGCCGCCCCACAACGCAAGGTGATACTCCAAGCAACCAGGCAACAGCACAGCGACCGCGTCGTTTGGCGTGAGCCCCAACCGATGCAGCAGGTTTGCGGTTTGGTGAATGCCAGCGAGAAGTTCGGCATACGACCAGCGAATCGGCTCGTCGGCAGGGTCGGCGCTGGTCAGAAACGTCAACGCGGTTTTGTTGCCAAACGCGCGCGCCGAGTTGCAAAAAATCTCGTAGGTGCTGCGCACGGTGAGCGCTTGTTCAAGCGGCGTGGCCTCCATGCGCTCGACATCGGCAATGCAGGTGACGGGAAACGAGGGCTCGAATGGCGCGCTGCGATTCTCGGCGAGTTGGCTCAGTGGCGACTGTGGCGTTGGGCGGGATGAGTTCACGGTTTGCTGGCGTTGGTGGTTACGAAGGCACAGGGCGAAGAGTAGAGCATATGCACGCCACGTAACGCGCCGGAGCGAGAGCGAGACGGCGACGTTTTCGGCACGAGCCGTTGGCTTAGCATGGTCACAGTTTTAATGAGGAGAAGACTATGTTTAGCCATGTAATGGTGGGTGTGAACGACCTTGAGCGTTCGCGTAAGTTTTATGACGCGCTCTTGGGCACGCTGGGAATCGCGCCTGGGGTTGCCAACAAGAACCGCTATTTCTACCGCAGCCCTACCGGCTCATTCGGCATCAGCACGCCAATCAACGGCGAGCCCGCGACGCACGGGAATGGCAGCACATTGGGCTTCAACATGACCTCGCCTGAACAGGCTGATGCGTTCCACGCGGCAGGCATCGCCAACGGCGGCACAACGTGCGAAGACCCTCCGGGCTGGCGCGATGGTTCGGTGGGCAGACTCTATCTCGCGTACCTGCGCGACCCCGACGGCAACAAGCTTTGCGCGTTGCACCGGCCGCCGAAAGTGGCGTAGTAGCGGTTCTGTCGCGCGAACGAATGTTTCAACAACCGGGAAAGATTGATCGTGAAAATGAAGTGGCTCTCTCTGATTTGTCTAATGTGCGCTGCGGCAATCGCACCTATTGCGACTGGTCAAACTTTTCCGGATAAACCGATAAAACTTGTCGTGCCGTTTCCACCCGGAGGCGGCGCTGACAATTTGGCGCGTGCGGTGATGCCGCGCGTCGGTGAAATCTTGGGGCAAGCGATGGTGATCGAGAACCGACCGGGAGCGGGCGGCAACGTCGGCAGCGAGAGTGTGGCGCGCGCGCCGGCCGACGGCTACACCCTGCTCTACGGCACCAACGGAACGCACGGTATTAACCACGCGCTGTATGCGAAGGTGTCGTTTGATCCGATCAAGGATTTTTCGACCGTTTCCAGAATGAGTTACATCCCGGCGATGTTGGTCGTCATTCCGAGCGTTCCCGCGAACAACTTCAAGGAATTGCTCGCGTATCTCAAGGCCAACCCCAACAAAATTTCTTTCGCGTCGGCAGGCAACGGCACGACATCGCACATGGCCGGTGAGATGTTCAAACGCGCAGCAGGCGTTGATATTCAACACATTCC
>DAINAJ010000314.1:0-2629 GCA_036733505.1 Casimicrobium sp. | reverse complement strand
CTGCTGCTTCAAGCTCAGTCAAGCGCTTCTTGAGCGCTCGATCTTCATTAAATCGTGCGGTTTCATCGCGAATGACGGCAACAATGGCGCTCACTTTCTGCTCTGGCGTAAAAAGCATTGCGACGGTAAATGCAATCGACATCGCTCGCCCGTCTTTGTGCACAGCCGGTACGCGCAGCAAATCGTTACCGTACTTGGTGATGCCAGTCGCCATTGATTTGTGATAGCCCTCCCAATGGCGCGCGCGCAGTCGCTCGGGCGTGATCAGGTCAAGCGAGTTGCCCAACGCTTCTGCTTCGGTGTAGCCGAACATGCGTTCTGCCGCAGCGTTCCAGAGGATGATCGCACCGCCAGCATCGGACACGATTACAGCGTCGCCGATTCCGGCGATGATCTGTTGACAATCTACGCTTGTTTTCATGACGGATCTCTTCCAAAAAAAGTATTCAACAGCGCGAAAAACAACGGCACCCGGAGGTGCCGTTGTTCACCCAACAAAGCTATCTAACCGAAGCGGTTAAACGGCCTTGGCAGCGTGGATCGCGGCGATTTCGTCCTTGCTGTAACCGAGCTCGGCCAACACTTCGTCGGTGTGCTCGCCCAGGAGTGGCGATGCAGTAACTTCAGGCTTGGTATCAGAGAACTTGATCGGGCTACCCACAGTCCAGTAGCTGCCGCGCACCTTGTGTGGCACTTCAACGATGGAGCCGCTCGCACGCAGCGATTTGTCGTGCAGCAGTTCTTTCATCGAAAGCACTGGCGCGCATGGGATGTCGAACTTGCGGAAGATGTCGACGGCCTCGTACTTGGTCTTGTCGGCGATGAACGCCTCAATGAAACCAAAGATCTCCATGATGTGCGGCTGACGGCCCTGCGGCGTGTTGTAGGCCGGGTCGTCCTTCCACTCTGGCTTGCCGAGCGCGTCACAGATGGGGCCCCATGCATGGCCTTGAATGGTGAAGTAGATGTAGGCGTTGGGATCTGTCTGCCAGCCTTTGCACTTCAGAATCCAGCCGGGTTGGCCGCCACCACCTGCGTTGGCGCCGCGTGGCACGACGCCGTCTTTGAACGCGTCCATTTCATGCGGGTACTGTGGATACTCTTCGAGGTAACCGACTTTGTCCAAACGCAGTTGATCGCGCATCTTCACGCGGCACAGGTTCAACACGGAGTCTTGCATGGAAACGGCGACCTTTTGGCCTTTACCGGTTTTTTGACGACCGATGTAGGCAGTCAAAATGCCGATCGCTAAGTGCATACCGGTGTTGCTGTCACCGAGCGCGGCCGACGAAATCGTTGGGCCGGAGTTTTCGCCTTTCCAGTAGCCAGTTGTGGATGCAGCACCGCCCGCACATTGGGCAACGTTTTCGTAAACCTTGAGGTCTTCGTAGTGGTGGCCATCGCTGAAACCTTTGACCGACGCCAGGATCATGGCGGGGTTGAGGCTTTGGATGTATTCCCACGTGAAGCCCATGCGGTCAAGCGCGCCAGGACCGAAGTTTTCAACCATCACGTCGGATTCTTTAATCATCTTCTCAAGCACGGCCTTGCCTTCTGGCTTCTTCGTGTCGAGTGTGAGCGAGCGCTTGTTGCTGTTGAGCATCGTGAAGTAGAGCGCGTCAGCGCCGGGCACGTCACGCAGTTGCGAACGCGTTACGTCGCCAGAGCCTGGACGTTCAACCTTGATCACATCCGCGCCAAACCAGGCCAGCATTTGCGTACACGCTGGTCCTGCCTGTACGTGCGTGAAGTCGATGATCTTGATACCTGCGAGAGGTTTGTTGCTCATTTGATGTCTCCTAATTGACGGGAAATTATTTTTTCTTGGCGGCAGATGGGTTGAGGCTGGTGATGCGACCGCTCTCGGTGCCCGCCGTTTCATCAATGATCGCATTGATGAGCGTTGGCTTGCCCGATTTGACGGCTTCAACCATCGCCGCGCGCAATTCTGCTGGTGTTGCGGCCTGAACACCGACGCCGCCGAAGGCTTGCATCATCATGTCGTAACGAGCGCCCTTGACGAATACCGTTGGTGCGACGTCTTTGCCGCCGGATTGGTTTACGTCGGTGCCGCGATAGACGCCGTTATTGTTCATCACGACCACGCATACGGGCAGGTTGTAGCGACAAATCGTCTCCACTTCCATGCCGCTAAAGCCAAAGGCGCTATCGCCCTCGACGGCGAATACCTGCTTGCCGGTGACGACCGCTGCGGCGACCGAGAAGCCCATGCCGATGCCCATGATGCCCCACGTGCCCACGTCGAGGCGCTTGCGCGGAAGGTACATGTCGACGATTGAGCGCGTGAAGTCCAGCGCGTTCGCACCTTCGTTCACGAGGATCGCCTCTGGGTTGTCTTTGATCATGTCGCGAACAACGGCCAGCGCGCTGTGGAAATTCATCGGCGACGGGTCTTTGGCCAATGTTTCGGCCATCTTCGCTACGTTTTTCGTACGACGCTCTGAAATGGCACCGGTCCATTCGACCGGTGGTTTCGACCAATCGGAACCAATGCCCGCGAGCAGAGCGGAAACGCAGGAGCCGATGTCGCCCACTAGCGGTGCGTCGGTGGCTACGTTGCTATCTGCTTCTTGCGGCGAAATGTCGATCTGAATGTATTTCTGGCCGC
>DAINAJ010000313.1:0-2632 GCA_036733505.1 Casimicrobium sp. | reverse complement strand
CCAACCCCGGCAAGTTCGAACTCGCCAAAAAAATGGGCGCAACCGATTGCGTGAACCCGAAAGACAGCACGAAGCCGATTCAAGACGTGATCGTCGAAATGACCGATGGCGGCGTGGAATTTAGTTTCGAGTGCATCGGCAATGTGCACGTGATGCGCGCTGCGCTCGAGTGCTGTCACAAAGGCTGGGGCGAGAGCATCATCATCGGCGTCGCGGGCGCGGGCCAAGAAATTTCCACGCGTCCATTCCAACTCGTCACCGGTCGCGTGTGGCGCGGATCAGCGTTCGGCGGTGTGCGCGGTCGCACGCAACTCCCTGGCATGGTGGAGCAGGCGATGAAGGGCGACATCGATCTCGACTCGTTCGTCACCCACACGCGTTCGCTAGATCAAATCAACGAAGCGTTCGACCTCATGCACGAAGGCAAATCGATCCGCACGGTGATTCACTTCTAGTATCGCCAACGTAGCGTCTACGCGCGGACTTGGCCGCGCTTGGTGCCAGCGAGCGACGCCAAGTCGTCGCCTACGAGGGGTTTCGCGTGGCGAACGAAGAATTGTCGGATGCATCGTTGTAGGCGCGGACTTGGCCGCGCTTGGTGGCATCTAGCGACGCCAAGTCGTCGCCTACACAGGCGGAGCTCGGCGTTTGCGTTTCACTAACCGGTGTTACGCAACCCCGCCGCTAGCCCGTTAATCGACAAATGCAGCGCGCGCTTCGTGCGCTCTTCGGTGTCGCCTGAACGCACGCGGCGGATGAGTTCGATCTGCAAGTGATTTAGCGGATCGAGGTACGGGAAGCGATTGCGAATCGAGCGCGCGAGCGTCGGATTGTCTGCGAGTGGCGCCGCGCCCACGAGCGTTTCGTACGCTGACTTCGTGCGTTCCCACTCGACGTGAATGGCGCTCCACACACGCTCGCGAATCGTTTTGTCTTGCACGAGTGACGCATACGCCGCGCCGATTTGCATGTCGGTTTTCGAGAGCACCATGCCGAGGTTCGAGAGTACCGTCGCGAAGAACGGCCAGTCTTTCGCCATCTCCTGCAAGTCCGCAAGCGCTGCCGGTTCTTCATCGAGCAACTTCGCCACTGCGCTGCCAAAGCCATACCAACCGGGCAACGCGACGCGTGCTTGTGCCCAGCTAAACACCCACGGAATCGCGCGTAGGTCTTCGATGCGTGTGCTCGATTTACGGGCCGCGGGGCGCGAGCCGATGTTGAGCTCTGCGATCTCCTTAATCGGCGTGCTCTCGCGGAAGTACGTCACGAACCCATCGTCGCCGTAAACCAACGCTCGGTACGAATCGAACGCATAACTGCTCAGTCGTTCGGCGAGCGCTTCGAAGCGCGCTTGGCGTTTCGAGTCGCCAATCACATTCGGCAGCAACGTGCTCTCCAATACCGCTGCAAGCAACGTTTCAAGATTGCGTTGTGCGAGATCGGGGTCGCCGTATTTGCTCGAAATAATTTCGCCTTGCTCGGTGAGGCGCAAGAAGCCGTTCACCGCGCCTGCGGGCTGCGCGCGAATCGCCTCGTAGCTCGGACCACCACCGCGCCCGACGCTGCCGCCACGACCGTGGAACAAACACAAACGCACGCCATGCTGCGCAAAGGTTTCGACGAGCGCCGCTTGCGCACGGTAAAGCGCCCAGTTCGCCGTGAAGTAACCGCCGTCCTTGTTGCTATCGCTGTAGCCGAGCATGATCTCTTGCGCGTCGCCCTGCGCTTTGAGCCAACGGCGATAGAGCGGATGCGCGAACGCCGCGGTCATCACTTTCGGCGCGGCTTCCAAGTCTTCAATCGTTTCGAACAAAGGCGCAATTGCGACCGCGAGATGCGGCACTTCGCCGCCGCGTGCAAGGCCAACTTCTTTACACAACGTAGCCACTTCGAGCAAATCAGACAGCGATTCGCCCATCGAAATAATCATGCGTGGCAGCGCCGCTGGGCCGAAGCGCGCGTGCACTTCTGCGGCCTTACGGAAAATGGCGAGTTCCGATAGCGCGGTTTCCGAGAGCTTCATGTACGGGCTCGCGAGCAAGCGTGCGCTTTCAAGCTCGCGACTCAGGAGCGCAACCTTTTCGTCTTCGGGCAACGCCGCGTAATCGGCGCACAATCCGCACCCCGCGAGCAGTTCCGCGACGACCGATTCGTGCACCGTCGAGTTCTGCCGCAAGTCCACCGGCGCAAGATGAAAGCCAAAAATTTGCACCGCGCGTTTGAGCGGCAACACGCGCGCGTCGGCGATCACCTGCGAGCCGTGCTGCGTGAGCGAATCGGCGATCACGTCCAAGTCGTCAATCAATTCGTCCGGCGTCGCGTACGGCGCGGCATTTGCGTTGTGCGGCTCGCGTGCGGTGCTGTGGCCGGTGAAGCTGCGATACGTGGCGGCGAGGCGGCTGTACAGCCCCGTGATCGCGCGGCGATACGGCTCGTCAACGCGAAAGCGCGAGTCATCATGCGCGCGCTCCGCAAGGTCGTTCAACGCTGGGCTCACGTCCACGAGGCGGCTCGACATCGCAAGCTCCGCGCCCAGCGCGTGCAGTTCCGCGAGGTAATGCGACAGCGCAAGTTCGGACTGCGTGTTGATCACGTAATCGAGCGTGTCGGCGTTCACAAACGGATTGCCGTC
>DAINAJ010000312.1:0-2634 GCA_036733505.1 Casimicrobium sp. | reverse complement strand
AGGTTTTTGCGTATTCGGATGACCATTGAAAGCGCGAAAAATTGTTGCCCGCGCCGAAAGTTGTGAGCGCGCGGTGCACGTTGGCTTCTATGCGATAACCGCTGCGTGCAAACGACGCTGAGTCGCGTTGATCGATGACTAGGCTGGCGTGCATGCCCGATTCGTTGGCACGCAACGCGGGCAGACCGAGTTGACCAATGCGTGGCGAGAGTGACACGCGTTCATACAACGGTCCGATACGAAATTCGCCGTAGCGCCCAAAGGCAACGCCAAGATCGGCAGACAAACGGCTGTTGAGACCACGATACTGCGCTAGGGCGTAATCGGTAAAACCCTCTGACGTTTGCGAGATATCCGCAACACGGCGCTGCTGTTCTGCACCGATGCTCAGGAACAGCGATTCGGTGGGCAATAGCGGTTGATAAAGCTCAGTCGAGAAACGCTGCGTTCGGCCGATTTGCAATTCGTTGCGCCACTCGGCACCGATTGCGTTTAGCCATCGCCGCGTATGCGTCGCCACGAAATTGAACTCGCCCTGCCCGCTGAAATCGGTGCCGAGATTGAGCCCAAATCGAAAGTAGTTCGGCCCCCACGGTTTCTCTTGCACCTGCACAAGCAACACGTTGCGATCACGTTCCGTGACGACACGGTAATCAAGCCGCTCGAAATCGCCGCGCCCCGCAAGCCACGCCAAGTCACGCTCGATTTGTCGGCGATCCACGGTCGCGCCGGTGAGGACGGACAGCTGCGCGCGAATGGTGTTTACTCCCGCGTAGGTCGCGCCTTCGACACGAATTTCATCGAGCTTGCCGAGTGGCGTGCTGTCTCGCTCGAAAGCGAGATGTGACGCAAACGCTTCGGGGCTTAATGCGTACCCGCTCAGTAGCGGCAGCACACCCCGTACCGCCTCCGCGCCCCGCTTCATCGCGTCCGCGCCAAGCTTGAAATCGGCCGACGTCACTGCGGATAAATCCGGGACGATCAGCACGTCGTTTGGTTTCAGCGAGGCGATGGACGTGCGGACGTTTTGCTCGGTGAGGATATTAAGCATTTGCATGCCGATACCGAAAATCGAGCCGAGCTGTTCGCGCGGCAACAGCGGCGTGCCGATGTTCACGGCGATTACGATATCCGCGCCCATCGCGCGCACCACATCCACCGGCAAATTGTTCACCAGCCCACCGTCGACCAACAATCGTCCATCGATTTCCACCGGCGCGAACGCGGCGGGCACGCTCATGCTCGCGCGCATCACGGCCGAGAGTTCACCACGGTCAAAAACGACTGCTTCGCCCGTAACCAAGTCCGTTGCGACCGCCCGAAACGGAATCGGTAACTCATCGAATGCGATGCTGTTGGGCACGCCATCGGTCAGCCGCTTGAGCATGCTCTCCAGCCCGGTCGAGCCCACCGCCGCACGTGGGCCGCGCAGCTCGCCGTCGCGCATGCCAAACTCAATCGGCAGCGAGAGCTTCAAGTCGTCCGCCTTGCGCCGAAGTGACAGTTCCTCGCGTGGCGGACGGTCAGCGAGCACAACGTCCCAGTTCATGGCGAGGATTCGCTTTTCGAGTTGGGCCGGCGTCATGCCGCTGGCGTAGAGCCCGCCGATGATCGAACCCATGCTGGTGCCGGCGACGAAATCAATCGGAATCCGCGCCGCCTCCAATTCCTTGAGCACCCCCACATGTGCCATGCCGCGTGCGCCGCCACCAGAGAGAGCGAGGCCAATTTTGGGGCGTGTGGGTTTTGTGCCGTCGAGGCTGGCTGCCGAACCGCCGACCGCAGCGGGTCCCGGTGAAACGGCCGGGGTCTGAGCCCACGCCGTCTGCACCGCGCAGAGCAATACAAGCATCTTGAGAAATTCGATAGCTTTTTGCTCGAACGACTGCTTTATTGCGGGTTTCCGCTCAAATTGGCTCATTATCGACTTCACAATAAAATGCGCTGTTCTCGCCGTCCGGCGGTCGTTAGCGCGAAAAAGCTGTAAACCAGACCCATTACTGTTCACTAACAGGAAAGACGACAACTCGTGGCGTCGCTCGATGCTAAGGGCAAGCGCGGACGAGTCCGTGCCTACAACGCGCTTAAGCGAACAATATTGAAGCCCGACACCTCTCGCGCGCACGCATACTCCCACGTAGCCGGCCGCGGTCCTGACCCGCTACGCCTCGCCCGAGAGCACATCCAACGTGCGCGAATGAAACTCCATGCGATAGAGCATGACGGTCACAACGACCGTTGCCGCGATGAAAAACAACGGCTGCACGAACCAAAACATCGCCGCGACGGCGAAATAGTACGCACGCATGCCTTGCCCGAAATTTTCGCCCGCCAGTTTCAAAATGCCGCCCGCGCGACGCGCCGCCGAGCGGTCGTCGTCACTCAATTCGTCACGCGGTGCGAGCGAGCCGATGAGTGTCGTTACAAAATTAAACTGCCGCACCGACCACGTAAATTTCACCAGCGCATAGATGAAAAGCAAAATCATCAGCACCACTTTCGCCTCGATCAACTGTTGGCTTGAACGCTGCGCAAACGGGAGCGCTTCGAAGATTTCGGCGCTCTTTTCGACCGAACCGAACAGCGCCAGCAAACCACCGAGCGCGATGACCGTAGTCGATGAAAAAAACGTTG
>DAINAJ010000311.1:0-2639 GCA_036733505.1 Casimicrobium sp. | reverse complement strand
CGTACTTTTGAAACTGTGCATAACTCACTATTTTTGCTCACTTTTTTGCATTTATTGGACTTCAATTATGGTTTCTAAGTGATTGAAATAAAAGGCTTTTACGGGAAACTTCCTAATTTCCCAAACTTGTGCATAAATGTGGGTGTAAGCTGAAAAAAGGTGGATAATCGGGGTCATGTTTACTGGTGCCTCCAACCTCAGCCTTGACGTAAAGGGTCGTTTAACGATCCCTACGCGCTATCGCGAAGCGTTGGGGACGCACGTAGTGCTCACCGGCGACCCAAGTGGTTGCTTGTTGCTCTTCACGCAGCACGACTGGGTTCCTTTCGAGGAATACGTGTGCGGTTTACCGGTTGACGACAAGACCACCAAACCACTCAAACGTGTGTGGCTCGGCTGCAAAATGGAATGCGAAATCGACGGCGCGGGCCGTTTGCTGCTCCCGCCCGAATTGCGTGACCACGCGCGACTTGAGCGCAAAGTGCAAATGATTGGTCAAGAAGATCGCTTCGAACTTTGGAGCGAAGCGGGTTGGCTTGAGCAAAAAGAACTCGCGCGTCGCATTGATCGCGATGGCCTGCCGGCGACGTATCCCGGCAATTCGGCATGAGAGGCGCGAGATGCACATGCCGGAAACCCATATCTCTGTTTTGCTACGAGAGGCCGCTGACGCATTGCTGCCTGAGCGCGGCGGCACGCTCGTCGACGGCACGTTTGGCCGGGGCGGCCATACCCGCGAATTGCTCGGGCGAATGCCTGCCAGCGCGCGTCTTATCGCCATTGATCGCGATGCCGCTGCCGCTGAATCAGCGCGCAGCATTACCGACTCACGATTTACTTTCGTCGCGGCGCACTTCGGCGATATGCCGTCGGCGCTTGCCAATATTGGCGTCACGCAGGTCGACGGCATCTTGCTCGACATCGGTGTGTCGTCACCTCAACTCGACGACGCTACGCGAGGCTTTAGCTTCATGCGCGATGGCCCGCTCGACATGCGCATGGACCAGTCAAGCGGGCCAACGGCGGCCGACTGGATTGCTACAGCCTCACACAACGAATTAACGGAGGTCATCCGTGACTACGGTGAAGAGCGGTTTGCTTCGAGGATTGCAGCAGAGATTGTTGCGCAGCGCGAGCGGCAACCAATCGAGCGAACCCTTCAGCTTGCGCAGATTGTCGAAAAAGCCGTCTCAACGCGGTGGACTGGGCAGCATCCGGCCACGAAAACCTTCCAAGCTATTCGGATTCACGTCAATCGCGAACTCGAGGAACTCCGAATGGCGCTGAGCGGTGCATTGCCTTTGCTCGCGCCGGGTGGTCGTCTCGCGGTCATTAGCTTCCACTCGCTCGAGGATCGCATGGTCAAACTGTGGATGCGTGAGCAAGCTGGGCGGGCGCCGGAAGATCCACGTTTGCGCCATTTGCCGCAAGTGTCGGTGGCGCAGCCGAAAATTCGACTGGTGGGCCGCGACGTTGCGCCCTCCGACGCGGAAGTACGCGCCAACCCGCGCTCGCGTAGCGCACGATTACGTGTGGCCGAAAAGCTTGGCAATGACGAAGGCGCAGCAGCATGACGCGCATCAACATCATTCTCGGTGTGCTTGTGTGGGCCAGTGCGTTCGCGTTGGTCAGCAGCCAGTATCGCGTTCGTCACCTGACCATCGAAATAAATCGCGCGCGTGACGTCGCGTATCAACTCGAAACGGATCGAAATCGCGCTACGTTGGTGCAATCGAGATTGTCAACGCCCACGATCGTCGAGCGCACGGCGCGCGAGCGTTTGGATATGGATCTGCCCGAAGGATCGCGCACGCAGTTGATTGATTTGAATGTCGCGACCAGCGGTAAGGACGCGCAATGAAAATGTGGAAAGCGAAGCAACGTACGCACGCGAACAAAGGGACTCCTCAGTTCGCAGTATGGCGTGTGCGTGCAGTCGCCTATGGTTTGCTCATCGGTTTCGTCACGCTCGCCGGTCGAGGCGTTTACTTGCAAGTCGTACAGCACGACGACTTAACGAAGCGCGGCGACGCGCGCACTACGCGTGATTTGGTGCTGCCTGCGCATCGTGGGCGCCTTCTAGACCGCGAAGGCGCAGTGCTCGCGTCGAGCGTGCCAGCCAGTGGTGTGTTTGCCTTTCCAGACCAGGTGGAATTGACCACTCCGCAACGTGATAGCTTGGCTAAGGCGCTAAACATTCGAACCAAAGATCTCGACCGAAAACTCGATACAGAGCGTGATCTAGTCTATCTCGCGCGTGGCATCGCACCTGAGCAAGGGCAGATCATTTCCGCGCTCAAAATTCCTGGCGTGGCGGTTCAAAAAGAGTTCAAGCGCGAATACCCTGCGCAAGAAGTCATGGGACAAGTGCTGGGCATCACCAATGTTGACGACATTGGGCAAGAAGGCCTCGAGCTCGCCCAAAACGAATGGCTTTCGGGCAAGGCGGGTGCGCGTCGCGTGACCATCGATCGCCGTGGCGGCGTGGTGGAAGAGATCAGAAGTGTCCGCGCGCCACAGCAAGGGCGCGACTTGCAGCTCGCGCTCGATAGTCGCGTGCAGCATTTAGCGTTTCGAGAGTTGAAACGTGGCGTCGATGCGCACCGCGCTAAAGGCGGCGCGGCAGTAGTGCTCGACGC
>DAINAJ010000310.1:0-2681 GCA_036733505.1 Casimicrobium sp. | reverse complement strand
TTTTCTTCGGCTGTTTTCAAAACAGCTGGCGAATCGGTGTTTTGCATCAGGATGTCAGCGCCTCCGTTGATAAGCGCCGTTGCTGCTTCGGTTTCTTTTGGTGGGTTGAACCACTCGTTGACCCAAACCACTTTGGTCTTGATCTTCGGGTTCACGCTTTGTGCGCCCATCGTGAAGCTGTTGATGTTGCGGATCACTTCAGGAATTGGAATCGAACCGACCACGCCCAGCGTGTTGGTCTTGGTCATCTTGCCTGCGATGATGCCGGCCATGTACGCGCCTTCGTAGGTGCGGCTGTCGTAGGTGCGCAGGTTCTCGGCAGTTTTGTAGCCGGTCGCGTGTTCAAACTTAACGTCCTTGAAATCAGGCGCCAGTTTGAGCATCGGCTCCATGTAGCCAAACGTCGTGCCGAAGATGAGCTTGTTGCCTTGACCTGCGAGGTCACGGAACACGCGCTCGGCGTCGGCGCTCTCTGGCACTTTTTCAACGAAGCTCGTCACGACCTTGTCGCCGAATTCTTTTTCGACCGCTTTGCGCGCGTTGTCGTGCGCAAACGTCCATCCACCGTCGCCGACCGGGCCGACGTAAGCAAACGCGATCTTCAACGGAGCTGGCTTTGCGGCTGCGGCAGGTGCCGGGGCCGGTGCGGCCGCTTTCGGCTCTTCTTTCTTTCCGCAACCCGCCAGAACGGCGAGGAGCGCTGCGCTCACGCCAACGGCGAGCAAACTACGCTTGGTGTTCATAAGATTCCCTCTTGTAAGTGTGTGAAAAAAGCGAACGGTGAAACGGTGACAAAACGACTAATGCTGTGAATTCTAAGTTCTACGAGCCCGGATAGAACGGCTTGCCAACCGAAGCGGGCATATTGATGCGAATCCAGGTTGGGTTACGCGAAATCAGTGCCAGCACGACAATGGTTGCCACATAAGGCGCCATCGACAGGAACTGGCTAGGAATATCAACGCCCTGACTCTGCAAATGAAACTGCATCATGGTCACGCCGCCAAACAGATATGCACCAAATAGCACCCGCATGGGCCGCCATGTGGCAAACGTGGTCAACGCCAGTGCAATCCAGCCCTTGCCCGAGACCATGCCCTCAACCCACAGTGGTGTGTAAATCACCGCAAGATACGCGCCCGCGAGCCCGCACATGGCGCCGCCGAACATCACCGCAAGCAAACGAATGCGGCGCACGGGGTAGCCCAACGAGTGCGCCGACTCCGGGCTCTCCCCTACCGAGCGCAGCACGAGGCCAGCACGGGTTCGATACAAAAACCAAATGATCGCTGCGGTCAGCACGAACGCGAAGTACACCATCGGATGCTGCTTGAAAAGCGCCGTGCCGACGAACGGAATGTCCGCTAATCCGGGAATGGAAAAGTGTGCGCGCTCAGGTAGGCGCGCTTGCACGTATTGCACGCCGGCAAATGCCGAGAAGCCCGCACCGAAAAGCGAAAGTGCGAGGCCGGTCGCGTACTGATTGGTGTTGAGCCAAATGACCAAAGCGCCAAAGAGAGCCGCGAGAAACGCGCCTGCTGCCATCCCGGCCACAAAGCCAAGCCAATCGTTGCCGGTGTGCACGACCGTCGCGAAGCCCGCAATCGCGGCGCAGAGCATCATGCCCTCCGCGCCGAGGTTGACGATGCCCGCTTTTTCGTTGATGAGCAAACCGAGCCCGGCGATGGCGAGCACCGTGCCCGCATTGAGCGTCGCCGCGATCAATAGTGCGAACTGTTCCATTATTTGCTCCCCGCTTTTGCCGACGGTTTGATTCGATACGCGATGAGCGTGTCGCACGCCAAGAGCGTGAACAACAGCAAACCTTGAAACACGCCGGTCAGCGACTTGGGCAAGCCCAAACGCGATTGCGCGAGTTCGCCACCGATGTAGAACATGCTCATGAGAATCGCGGAAAACACGATTCCGACCGGATGCAATCGCCCAACGAACGCCACGATAATCGCCGCGAAACCGTAGCCCGCAGGCACGTATGGCGTGAGCTGCCCAATTGGGCCGGCCACTTCGAGCCCGCCAGCAAGGCCTGCCATGCCGCCCGAAACCAACAGCGCCGTCCACAACGCGCGCCGCGAAGAGAAGCCCGCGTAGCGCGCCGCGTGTGGCGCGAGTCCACCGACTTGCAATTGAAATCCAATGAACGTTCGGAACATGTAAATCCACATGCCGAACACGCCAAACAGCGCGATCAAGAGGCCCACATTCATGCGCGTGCCGTCGAACAAGCGCGGAATCTGCGTGACTTTCTCGAAGTTCTTGGTCTGCGGAAAGTTGTAACCGTTCGGGTCTTTCCACGGACCGTACACAAGGTACGAAAGCACCAAATCCGCGACGTACACGAGCATCAAGCTCACCAAAATTTCGCTCGCGTTGAACCGGTCACGCAGCAAGGCCACGATGCCCGCCCACAGCATACCGCCCAAAATACCCGCCAACAAAATCAGTGGAATGATCCACGGCCCGGTCGTCTTATCCGCGAGCAGCGCGACGCCGCCCGCAGCAATTGCGCCGAGCACAAATTGCCCTTCGGCACCAATGTTCCACACGTTCGCGCGGTAGCAAACCGCGAGACCGAGCGCGATGAGCAACAACGGCGTCGCTTTAACCGCCAACTCCGAGAGCCCGTAGCCCGATTTAATCGGCTCCCAGAAGAACATCTGCAA
>DAINAJ010000309.1:0-2688 GCA_036733505.1 Casimicrobium sp. | reverse complement strand
ACTGCGTGTTGATCACGTAATCGAGCGTGTCGGCGTTCACAAACGGATTGCCGTCGCGGTCACCGCCGATCCACATGCCGATCTTCAGAAACGCCGGAAGCTCGGCCACCGTGCGGTCGTGCGCTTCGAGCGCAGCGAGCGTGTTCTTCGTGAGTCGCGGCACTTCCGAGAGAAAGCTCGCACGGAAATAATTCAGGGCGTTGTCGATTTCGTCGCGCACGCGAAGCTTCGTGAGGCGCAGCATCGCCGTTTGCCACAGCTGCAAAATTTGCCGGTGCAGCGTGGCCGCTTGGTCGTCATCGTCGAGCGTCAGCGCCGTCGCGATCGCGCGCTCGGCGTCGAGGATGCTTTGTCGCTTGATCTCCGTCGGGTGCGCCGTGAGCGTCGGGCTCACGAGCGCGCGCGAGAGGCAATGCCAAATTTCTGTTCCCGTGATGTTCGCCGCTTTCAAGTGCGAAAACGCAGCCGCCAACGAGCCCGCCTGCGGCGCAGAACCCGAACGCTTGTGATGGCGGCGACGACGGTTTTGATGCACGTCCTCCGCGATGTTCGCGAGGTGCGAGAAATACGTGAACGCGCGCACGACGTCGAGCGTCTCTTCCACACTCAAGTCCGACAACATCGCGTCGAGCGAGCGATGCGATGCTCCCTCGCGATGAAAGCGCACGGACTCTTGGCGAATCGACTCGATCTTGTCAAACGTCGGCTCACCACGCTGCGCGCGAATCACGTCACCGAGCAATCGCCCCAGCAGGCGCGTGTCGGCCTTGAGCGGCGCGTCTTTGTCTTCAACGGGAAGGGCGGCGGAGGGAGCGGATTGAGCGTTCATCGCTCCATTATGCTGCAATGCACAACTACTGAAAACTACCGCAAAGCGCGATGACGGGGCATGGCGAATGCGGATACAACTTTTTAGCGCTAACGACCAGCAGGCGGTCTTTACGCAGTATTTATAGAGATAGTCGATAAATAAGAAAAACAGCCTGTAACGACCATCAGGCTGTCGTTAGAGGCATAAAGGCGTTAGCAATGTAGGCGACGACTAGGCGTCGCTCATTGGCACCAAGCGCGGCCAAGTCCGCGCCTACCGAGTTGCATCCCGCGCACGCGCAAACCGTTCACCGCGCCAGCATCCGTCGATTGATTCGTATTGCACGTCGGTCAGAGAAACTGTACATTCAAACAGCATACTGCTTGAACGCCCTAGCGCCGCAGGAGCAACACGACGTTTCAGCGGACCGCACACCCACCATTAAATAGTCAAATTTCCACGCCTTCGCTAGAACACGTTGGGCGTCACACAACACCAGCATCGAGATTTCGCCATGACCTCCAACACGTCCACACTTGGTGAGCTGAGCGCGCTCAACAAGCGATTCATCCACAATTTCGTAACCAATGATGTCGCATCACACGACGCGATTCTTCACCCGGATTTCCGTGCGATCTACAGCGCCGGAAACCACATTGACCGAGCCTCTTACTTGGAGCATTGGGCAACTGGCTTTGATCCTGAGGTCATCACGTACTGGGATATGCGTGACCAGCGAATCACGGTTCACGGTGACGTCGCTCTGGTTGGTGCCACTAACCGCTGGATCCGCGTCAAGGACGGTGTAGACGTTCTCGGAATGACCTGCTACACGGATACCTATGTTCGTGTCGGCGAGAAGTGGCTTTGCATCTTGGCGCAGCTGACGCCGGTCAGCGCTGAGAATTACCCCTCAGACCAAACCATCGTCGTAAAGTACCTTCGCGGTGTGTTGCAGTAACGCCGAGTGACGCGCAGCTGGAAGGGTGGACCACAGAATGGTTGCCTCGTGATTTGCGTTGTGGACTTAGTGCCAAATGGCGCGCGCCTCGTCGCGCTTCTCGACGGTAGGACACCATGGGACTCTTAACCTTCAGCATCAACGTCACGCTAGATGGTTGCATCGACCACCAAGAAGGGATCGCCGACGACGAGACGCACGCCTTCTTTACGCGCCTCATGGACGAGGGCGGCGCGATGCTCTGGGGCCGCGTCACCTACGAAATGATGGAGAGCTTCTGGCCCGCTGTCGCGCGCGGCGACGTGGAGGCACCGGCGGCGTTGCGCGAGTGGGCGGTCAAGCTGGAGGCCAAGCCGAAATACGTCGTGTCCTCGACGCGAAAAGACTTCCCGTGGACCAACAGCCACCACCTCGCAGGCGACCTGCGCACGAGCGTACAAAAGCTCAAGGACGCGACCCCGAACGGCGTGCTCCTCGGAAGCGGCAAGCTCGCGATCGAACTCGACCGGCTCGATCTGATCGACGAATACAATTTCCTCGTCCAGCCTCGGATCGTCGGCCACGGCCCGACCCTGTACCAAAGCGGGCTCCCGAGCACGCGACGACTCGAACTGGTCTCTGCAACGCCGCTCCGCTGCGGCGCGGTCGCCATGCACTACCGGCGCGCGCGTTGACTCGGCGGTCGGGCGTGACGCCCAACAATTCACTCAAGACGACGCCGCGTCGCATCGCGCCATAAGTCAACGTCACACATCGCAATCCCAACTGCAGAGCCCTTCCATGCACCAGGACACAATCCAGTACAACCAAGCGCAGTCGCCGACCGACCGGCTGATCTGCGAACTGCTCGCCAGTCAGATTGACGCCGCGCTGCCCGACGCCGAGAACAAGGTGTGGCACGCACACCCGGTCTGGT
>DAINAJ010000308.1:0-2707 GCA_036733505.1 Casimicrobium sp. | reverse complement strand
TCGCGCCAAGGCGAGTTGAATGGCGTCGAGGCTCGCTTCAGCAGCGCTGCCCGCGTGTTGGCGCTCTTCGGTCGCTCCGGGTCGGGCAAATCTACGGTCGTGAATATGATCGCTGGTCTCGTGGCGCCGGAACGTGGACGCGTGGTGATCGATGGCGAAACTTTGTTCGACAGCGAGCGCGGGATCAACCTGCCGGTAGAGCAACGCGGCGTTGGATATGTGTTTCAAGAGGGCTTGCTGTTTCCGCATTTGAGCGTTCGGCAGAATCTCCAGTTCGGCGCTGCGCGGCGTGGCGGCGCATCAGCGGGTGTCCCGTTTGATCAGGTCGTTTCATTGCTGGGCATCGAGCCGCTGTTAGGGCGATCTGCACCCACGTTGTCAGGCGGAGAAAAGCAGCGCGTGGCGATTGGTCGGGCGCTGCTGTCGCGACCGCGCTTACTGCTCATGGATGAGCCATTGGCCGCGCTAGATACGGGACGGCGCAGCGAGATTTTGCGATTGATCGAACGAGTTCGCGACGAGTGCAATGTACGCATCGTTTACGTGAGTCATTCGATTGGTGAAGTCTCGCGGTTGGCCGACGATGTGGTGCTCATGAACGAAGGCGCGGTGATCGCGTGTGGCGGCACTGAAGAAATTTTCAACCGCTCCGATTTGCGTCCGTACACCGGCCGCTTCGAGGGCGGCGCGCTGATCGAGGCGCGAGCCGTTCGCCACGATGCCCGCTACTTCCTAACCACGTTTGCTTTCGATGGCGGCGAGCTTATCGCGCCGGGGGTTGAGACGGCCATTGGCGCACGGGTTCGGATTCGCATTCGCGCGCGCGACGTAACGTTGGCGACAACACGGCCGCAAGGAATTAGCGTGCGCAACGTGATCGAAGGACGCGTTGCCGCGGTTGAAGATCGCGGAGGAGCGATCGTGGAGGTGCGCGTGCGGCTGGGTGCGTCTGAAAGTGAGCACGGCGGACGCGAACTGCTGTCGCGCATTTCGCGGCAAGCGCTCGACGAGATGCAGCTTGTGGCTGGGCAGCCGGTGTTTGTGTTGATCAAGGCGATTGCGTTTGATAAGCGCAGCATGGGGTTCACGACGTAGTTAGCCAATTCGTACGGACGCACCGAACACGCCGTTGGTGGGCGACGACTTGGCGTCGCTCGATGGGACCAAGTGTGGCAAAGTCGGCGACTAGAGTCGGTTGTTTTTTGCGCATGAAGTGCAGCGCTGAGCGAGGCGTTTCTCGCGCGAACGTTGAGCGCTGACGACGGTCGTTTTCCTCTAAGCGAAACCCCTCATACCGTTCTTGCATAGTTTTGACTACACTCCCGTCCTATGGAACTTAAGTGGGTTGAAGATTTTTTGCAACTGGCCGATACGGGCAGTTTTTCTAGGGCAGCGGAGCTTCGCTATGTGACGCAACCGGCGTTCTCACGGCGCATACGCGCGCTGGAGCAATGGCTGGGGGCGGAGCTGATTGACCGGACGAGTTACCCGACCAAACTCACCAAGGCAGGCGAGCAATTTCGCGAGCGTGCGGCGGAGATTGTGCGCCAGGCGATTGACGCGAGGGCGATCGCACGCGGCCTGCAAAGCGCGCCGACCGACACCATTTTATTTGCGGCGCCGCATACGCTGTCGCTAACGTTTTTTCCGACCTGGCTCAACGTTCTGGAGAAAAAACTCGGGCGCGTCAAGGCCAAGCTCGTTGCGGCAAACGTACACGACGCGGTGATGAGCCTTGTTGAAGGCAACTGTGATTTGTTGCTTTGCTATCACCACACGAACCAGCCCGTTCAACTCGACGAATCGCGCTATGAGATGGTGGTGCTGGGCACCGAGACTATCGCGCCGTTCTCAAAGGCCGACAGCGAAGGCCGCGCGCTCTATGCGCTGCCCGGTAGCGAGCAGAAAAAAATTCCGTATCTGTCCTACACACCGCAGGCCTACCTTGGCCGTATGGTTGAGCTGATATTGGGTCAATCGCCGGTTCGCGCGCATCTCGACTGCGTTTACGAAAACGATATGTCGGAAGCGCTCAAAGTGATGGCGCTTGAGGGCCACGGCTTGGCATGGTTGCCAGAGAGTGCCGTGACGCGGGAACTCAAAGGCAAACGCATCGCGCGCTGCGGTGATGCGCACTGGACCGGCACGATGGAGATTCGCCTGTATCGCGAGCGCGGCGCGCAGCGCGAAGTCGTTGACGCGGTGTGGAACGCCGCGTTAGGGAAATAGGCGTGAACATTATTCAGCCCGAGATTGCGGTCGCCGCGATCCCAGACGACGAGCGCGTGTGGGTGCCGCAAGCGCCGGACGTTTGGTTTCGACCGCTGTTGCTCAACACCGTGTCCGGCGGTTGGTGCAATTTGCTGCGCGTTCGAAAAAGTGGCGTTCTGTCGCGGCATCGGCATCCGATGGCCGTTGTCGGTTACGTCATCAAAGGCAGATGGTTTTATCGCGAGCACAATTGGGTCGCCGAGACAGGAAGCTTCGTGTACGAGCCGCCCGGTGAAGTGCATACCTTGGAGGTGCCCGCCGATTGCACCGAAATGATCACGTTTTTCAACATCCAAGGCGCGATGATTTACCTAGACGCCGACGACAAGCAAACGGGCTATGAAGACGTTTGGACTAAGATCGAAATGTGTCGCGCGCACTATGAGGCCGTCGGGCTGGGACGGGAATACGTCAATCAGTTCATTCGTTAATCCAC
>DAINAJ010000307.1:0-2708 GCA_036733505.1 Casimicrobium sp. | reverse complement strand
CGATCTTCAAACAAGACCCACGTTCACGCGTCGCCGCCGAAACGCTGACCAACACGGGCCTCGTGGTGCTCGCGGGCGAGATCACAACCAACGCGCACGTCGACTACATCCAAGTCGCACGCGACACGATCAAGCGCATCGGTTACGACAACACCGAGTACGGCATTGACTACAAAGGCTGCGCGGTCATGGTCTGCTATGACAAGCAGAGTAACGACATCGCGCAGGGCGTTGACCACGCAAGCGACGATCACTTGAACACAGGCGCGGGCGACCAAGGCCTGATGTTCGGCTACGCCTGCGACGAGACGCCGTCGATGATGCCAGCGCCGATTTACTACGCACATCGTCTAGTTGAGCGACAAGCGATGTTGCGCAAAGACGGCCGTTTGCCATTCCTGCGCCCCGATGCTAAATCGCAAGTAACTATGCGCTACGTCGACGGCAAGCCGCATTCAATCGACACGGTCGTTCTCTCGACGCAACACGATCCGAATCAAAGCGAAACGCCGACCAAAATGAAAGCTTCGTTCAACGAAGCGATCATCGAAGAGATCATCAAGCCCGTGCTGCCGAAAGAGTGGCTGCAAAACACCAAGTACTTGATCAACCCAACCGGTCGTTTCGTCATCGGCGGACCACAGGGCGACTGCGGCCTAACGGGTCGCAAGATCATCGTCGACACCTACGGCGGCGCGTGCCCACACGGCGGCGGCGCGTTCTCGGGCAAAGACCCCAGCAAGGTGGATCGTTCGGCCGCTTATGCCGCTCGCTACGTCGCGAAGAACATCGTCGCGGCCGGTCTCGCCAAGCAATGCCAAATTCAAGTGGCGTACGCCATCGGCGTGGCGAAACCGATGAACATCACGGTCTACACCGAAGGCACGGGCGTAGTCTCCGACGAGAAACTCGCGGAACTCATCAACGAGCACTTCGACCTCCGTCCGAAGGGCATCATCAACATGCTCAATCTGCTGCGCCCGATCTACGAAAAAACGGCCGCGTACGGACACTTTGGCCGAGACGAACCGGAATTCACGTGGGAAGCCACAGATAAGGCCCAAGCGTTGCGGGCGGCGGCCGGGCTGTAAACAGCGTCTTGTTGATTTCGATGCCCTCCCTTCGCGGCGAGTCTCCACGCGACTACTATCGCAGTGATAAATCTCTAGGAGTGAAGCGATGCGATTAAAAGGCAAAGTAGCCATCATTACCGGTGGCGCGCAAGGGTTCGGACTTGGAATCGCCGAGCGATTCGCGCAAGAAGGCTGCTCGTTGGTGATCGCCGACGTACAAGGTGAGGCCGCTGAAAAAGCCGTCGCTGCCTTGTTGGCGCACGGCGTGTCTGCCGTCGCGCAACAGGCGGACGTAT
Organism: Casimicrobium sp.; assembly: GCA_036733505.1. Lineage (GTDB taxonomy): Bacteria > Pseudomonadota > Gammaproteobacteria > Burkholderiales > Casimicrobiaceae > Casimicrobium. The sequence goes on along the minus strand of DAINAJ010000307.1, from coordinate 1,339 downwards.
CGAAGAGCGCCGATTGGGATGAGTTGGTAAACGCCACGCTGGTGGCGTTTGGGCGCCTTGATATTGTGGTGAACAACGCTGGGGTGTCACATAAGAACCGGCCGATGCTCGAAGTTGACGAGGCAGAGTTTGACCGCGTGTACGCAACCAACGTGAAGTCGATTTACCTTTCGGCGAAACACTGCGTACCGGTGTTTCGCTCACAAGGTGGTGGCTGTTTTGTGCAAATCGCATCGACCGCAGGCGTGCGTCCACGCCCCGGATTGACTTGGTACAACGGGTCCAAAGGCGCGGTAATTCTCACCAGCAAATCCATGGCCGTCGAGCTGGCCAAAGACAACATCCGCGTAAATTGCATTAACCCAGTGGCGGGCGAAACGCCGCTCTTGGCCACCTTCATGGGCGAAGACACGCCGGAGAAGCGCGCGCTGTTCAAAGCCTCAATTCCCCTTGGGCGATTGTCGACACCCAAAGACATCGCCAACGCTGCGCTGTTTCTTGCTAGCGACGAAGCCGAGTTCATCACTGGCGCGTGCCTCGAAGTAGACGGCGGGCGCTGCGTGTAGCAACCGCTGCGCGCGGCGCCGACGGTTGCTGCGACATTTAGCGCTATTCACCGGGCTCGCTCCAACGCTGTGAAATCGTCTATCCTCCGAACAGGAGGAAAACAGCATGGCCAAGCATTCTTTGTCGGGGCTCGACGCGTCGTTTCTGTATCTCGAAACGGCAGAGCAACCGATGCACGTTTCGAGTTTGTGCATCTACGAGGTGCCGCCCGCGCTAAAGCGCAATTTTCCGAGCGAGGTTGTCGCGCACTTGAAGCGGCGCACGCACCTTGCGCCGATTTTCACCAACGTGTTGGCGCTGGCTCCTTTTGGCCTTGGGCATCCACATTGGGAACATGTCGACACCATTGATTTCAAGTATCACGTGCAGCATGTCGTGCTGCCAAAGCCCGGTACGATGCGCCAGCTCGAAAATGCGGTTGCCAAAGCGCACGCACAGCTTCTCGATCGCACACAGCCGCTCTGGCAATTTACGGTATTCACCGGCCTGAAATCTGGCGAGGTGGGCTTCTACGGGAAGGTGCACCACGCTGCGCTCGACGGCAAGGGCGGCACGGTATTGGCGAACTCAATCCTCGATCTGTCGTCAACCCCGCGCGACGTGCTGCCGCCCGCGAGTGCAACCGCAAAGTCCGCCAAAACCGATATGAAAATCGGCGACATGATCGGCGCAGCGTTTTCCAATTCACTCGCGCAATACGCCAAGATTGCGCGCTCGCTACCGGGTGTTGCCGGTGCAGTCGCATCGGCTGCCGCGCCGGTCCTGAAGCAAG
>DAINAJ010000306.1:0-2717 GCA_036733505.1 Casimicrobium sp. | reverse complement strand
TGGAGCGAATCGCGCGCGGCGAGTTTTCTGCGGTAGTGACCGAGTTGACGTGGCCCGAGACCGCCGCCGCGGTGCTTGATGCAGCGCGTGCAGCACGCATTCCGGGGATTTTGGCTGTGGACGGATGCGAACCGAATGCGTTGCCGGACGTTGCCGCGCGTGCGTCGCACGTTCTGTACAGCCAGTCAGGCCTCGCGGCGCACGTTGGCGCTGGGACTGCATCGGCTCAACTTGAGCGCGCGCAGCGTGCATCGCCGAACGCGTTCGTCGGCGTCACGCGCGGAGCCGAAGGCTTCTACTGGCAGGCCAACGGTGAAACTCGACACGCAGAGGCGGTAGACGTCGCGGCGATTGACACACTGGCCGCGGGCGACGTGTTTCGCGGCGCGTTCGCGTTCGCGTTGACCGAAGGCATGGACATCGACGCGGGTGCGCAGTTTGCGTGCATTGCAGCGAGCTTGAAGTGCACCGTATTCGGCGGCCGCCTCGGTGCGCCGGATCGTGACACTATGGCGCGTGCGATGTCGCTCGCCGACGAGCTAGCGCCGGCGTAGGCTCCCGGAAGCGCCGCGCTTATGCCGCCGCGATCGGCACGCCGGAGACACGCTGTAATTCGTCGATCGTGAGACCCGCAACCGCCTCGACGAGCAAGAAGCCGTCGGGCGTGATGTCCATGACGGCAAGGTCGGTGTAGACCCTCGTCACACAACGCACGCCTGTCAGCGGATAGCTGCAAGATTGCACGACTTTGCTCACGCCTTGATGCGTGAAATGTTCCATCATCACCCACGTTTGTTTCGCGCCGACGGCCAAGTCCATCGCGCCGCCGACGGCCGGAATATCGGCCGCGCGACCGGTGTGCCAGTTCGCTAAATCGCCGTTGGCTGCGACCTGAAACGCGCCTAGCACGGAGATGTCGAGGTGACCGCCGCGCATCATCGCAAACGACTCCGCGCTGTCGAAATACGAACCGCCCGCAACGAGCGTGACCGGCGATTTTCCGGCGTTGATCAAATCCAAATCTTCTTGCCCCGGCGTTGGCGCAGGCCCCATGCCGAGGATGCCGTTTTCGCTCTGCAACACAATCTCGCGATGCAGTGGCAGATGATTCGCCACGAGCGTCGGCATGCCGATGCCAAGATTCACATACGCGCCTTCGGGAACGTCCTGCGCGATGCGCGCCGCGAGCTGGTCGCGTGTGAGGCGCTGATAAGTGGGGGACGTGGTCGTGCTCATGTGGCCAATGCTTCCTGCTCGACGAGCACAACGCGTTGCACGAAGATTCCCGGGGTCACGACGTGCTCCGGTTCAATCTCGCCGAGCGTGACGATTTTGTGAACCGACGCGACCGCGACGCTCGCGGCCATCGCCATCACCGGCCCAAAGTTACGCGCGGATTTGCTGAAGGTTAGATTGCCCCAGCGGTCGCCCTGCTCCGCTTTCACCAACGCAAAGTCCGCGCGAATCGGCGTCTCGTAGACGTACATGTGGCCGTCGATCTCGCGCACTTCTTTGCCCTTCGCAAGCTCGGTGCCAAAGCCCACGCGCGTGAAAAATCCGCCGATGCCCGCGCCCGCCGCACGAATGCGCTCAGCGAGATTGCCTTGTGGCACCAATTCAAGCTCCACCTTTCCCGCGCGATAGAGCGCGTCGAAGTGATGCGAATCGGCTTGGCGCGGGAACGAGCAAATCACCTTGCGCACCTTGCCCGCAGCGAGCAGCGCGGCGATGCCCGTCTCGCCGTTGCCCGCGTTGTTGGCGACGATGGTGAGGTCGCGTGCGCCTTGCGCGATGAGTCCGTCAACAAGCGCCACCGGCATGCCCGCGCCGCCAAAGCCGCCAATCATGATCGTCGCGCCGTCACGCACATCGGCGAGCGCGTCGGCAATCGTTGGAAAAATTTTGTTGATCAAAGTGCGAAGGTGCGCGCGAGGCGCGAATAAAAAAATCGGTGCGAAATACTCTTCGTACAAGCCGCAGGCGACGACGCGGTGTCGCTCACAGGGGAGGCGACGACGCGGTGTCACCCAAACTGTAGGCGACGACTTGGCGTCACCCAAACTGTAGGCGACGACTTGGCGTCGCTGGGTGCCACGGCCAAGCGCGGCCAAGTCCGCGCCTACAAGTCACTCAAACGAAGAGTATTGAATCCACACTATTTTGCACTGCCCGCGCCACCACGCCACTGCGCCAAACTGTCACAATCCACCTATAGCTTTTCCGCTCGAGCGACAGCCAGGCGGTCGTTTCACGCATTTTTTACGGATAGTCGACTTAATCAAAAATTCCACGGCAACGACCGCGTGGCTGTCGCTTGGCGCATAAAGTTGTAAAGCAACCGACGAGGCAATCCGACGCGCCCGCGCGTTGCCGCGCGACGGTTAGCATTGATGCATGACCTCCTCTACCGAAGCAGCAAACTCCCCGTCGAACGACGCCCACGACTCTAACGAAAACACGGCGATCAAAGAGCCACGCCTCTGGCGCGACGACGGTTGGACCGCGAAGGTCGTGAAGAACCAAGACGACGAAGGCTGGGCGGTGGAGATGTACATCGACGGCCAAGCCGAACCCGCGTTGGTCGGACCGTGGACGATGGGACGCGACAAGAAAAATCCAAAGCCACTCGATGTGTCCGCGTTTCACACGCTAATCAAAACCGCCTCGGAAGTCATCACGCGTCACGAGCAAGCGCTGCACGCGTCGCTCAACAAAAC
>DAINAJ010000305.1:0-2726 GCA_036733505.1 Casimicrobium sp. | reverse complement strand
AGTTCGCGCGGATCCGGATCGGCGTTAACTTCTTTGGCCAACGCCAACAAGCGATTGGTTTCGCCGGACATGGCCGACGGCACGACGACCATTTGGTAGCCAGCACGGTGCCATTTGGCGACGCGTTTTGCGACGTTTTTGATGCGCTCCACAGAGCCCATCGAGGTGCCGCCGTATTTGTGAACGACTAGAGACATTTTTTTGGAAAAGTGAGAAGTGAACGGTGAGCAGTGAACAGTGGGCCACAGCTATGCGACCCATCGCGGAGTTAGTTCGCGCCCGAAGGACTACTCACTGTTCACCGCTAACCGCTCACCTAGCATCGTTAGATGCGTTTGAAAATGAGCGTGCTGTTGGTGCCGCCGAAACCGAAGCTATTGGACATGACGACGTTTACTTTGGCCTGACGCGCGGTATTCGGCACCAAGTCCATGTCGACAGCTGGATCTTGCTTATGCAAGTTGATCGTCGGCGGGATGATTCCGTCGCGCAGCGCCAAAATCGTGAACACGGCTTCGATACCCGCCGCCGCTCCGAGCAAATGGCCGGTCATCGACTTAGTAGAGCTGACCATGAATTTCTTCGAATGATCGCCAAACGCGCCTTTGAGCGCGGTTGCTTCGGCCAAATCACCTAACGGCGTGGAAGTGCCGTGAGCGTTGACGTATTCGATGTCGGTCGGGTTGAGCGACGCGTTTTTCATGGCGTTGACCATGCAGCGGCGTGCGCCGTCGCCGTCCTCGCGTGGAGCGGTGACGTGGTACGCGTCGCCGGAAACCCCGTAACCGACGAGTTCACAGTAAATCTTCGCGCCGCGCGCTTTCGCGTGCTCTAGCTCTTCGATCACGAGCACGCCCGCGCCTTCGCCCAACACAAAGCCGTCGCGATCCACATCCCACGGGCGGCTGGCCGCTGTCGGGTCGTCGTTACGGGTCGACAAGGCACGAGCGGCGTTAAAGCCTCCAATCGCCAAACCACACACAACACCTTCCGAGCCACCCACGACCATGACGTCGGCGTCGCCGTACTCAATCTTGCGCATGCTCTCACCGATGCAGTGGTTCGCGGTGCTACAGGCGGTCACGGCGGCAAGGTTCGGGCCTTGAAAGCCGAACTCAATCGAAATCAAACCCGAGATCATGTTGATGATCGAACCGGGAATAAAGAAAGGAGAAATCTTTCGCGGCCCACCTTCGTGCAGCGCTAGCGACGTTTCAAAAATCAGCGGTAAACCGCCAATGCCCGAGCCGATCGACAAGCCATAGCGGTCTGGGTTGGCGGGGTTCGCGGCTATACCTGCGTCAGCCAACGCCTCTTTGGCTGCGGCGATACCGTAATGGATAAACGTGTCGTAGCGACGCGCCTCTTTGCCCGACATGAACTGTGCGGGGTCAAAGCCTTTGACCTCACCCGCAATCTTGGTGTTAAACGCAGATGCGTCAAACTTGGTGATCGGGCCAATGCCGGAGCGACCATTGGTGATGGCGTCCCACGCGGGCGCAACGCCAATCCCCACGGGACTGACGATACCCAAACCGGTCACAACGACGCGGCGCTGTCTTGATGTCATGGCGAAAAACTTCTTCTAGAAACAAAAAAGGCGGCACAGTTGCCGCCTTTTGGAAAGCTCAAAGGCGACGAACCCTGAGACTTATTTCTTGTGTGCGGTGACGTAGTCAATCGCCAATTGCACGGTGGTGATCTTCTCGGCTTCTTCATCCGGAATTTCAGTGCCGAATTCTTCTTCGAGCGCCATCACAAGTTCCACAGTGTCGAGCGAATCGGCACCTAGGTCATCGACGAACGAGGATTCGTTCTTGATGTCTGCATCGGCAACGCCGAGTTGATCGGCAACAATTTTTCTAACGCGAGCTTCGATATCACTCATAACAAATCCTTGATGGATCCTTTAAGGAAAAACGGCAAGAAGCCGCATAACCAGAATTTTAACAAAGGAATCGAGTTCCTAGAGCAGCAACTCGACAGGGGTGAAATATTACGAATTCGGCCTAACTTCGGCGAAATCAGGCGAAATACATGCCGCCGTTTACGTGCAGCGTCGTTCCAGTCACGTAGCCTGCGTTGTCGTCACATAAAAAGCTCACGGCATGAGCAATATCCGCGGGCGTTCCGAGGCGTCCGGCAGGAATCATCTCGACCAACTTCGTGCGCTGCGCTTCTGGCAAAGCCTGCGTCATATCGGTGTCGATGAAGCCCGGAGCAACCAGATTGACCGTGATGCCACGGGAGCCAAGCTCGGCAGCGAGCGACTTGGTCATGCCAATCAAACCAGCCTTCGCTGCGGCATAGTTCACTTGACCCGCGTTGCCCATCGAACCAACGACCGAGCCGATGTTCACCACGCGACCAAAGCGCGCCTTCATCATGCTGCGGCTGACTGCGCGCGTCAGGCGGAATACGCTCTTCAGGTTGGTGTCGAGCACAGCGTCCCAGTCGTCGTCCTTCATCCGCATCAACAGAGTGTCGCGGGTGATGCCCGCGTTGTTGATGAGAATGGCGACAGCCCCCTCCTTCGCCTCGATGTCCTTAAGCGCGGCGTCGATGGCGGCAGCGTCAGTAACGTTCAACACAACGCCACGTCCGCCAAATGGCGCCAGAGCGGCGGTGATTTTGTCCGCGCCATCTTGCGACGTCGCTGTGCCGATAACCTTTGCGCCGGACGAGGCCAACGATTGTGCGATGGCCGCGCCGATGCCGCGTGTGGC
>DAINAJ010000304.1:0-2745 GCA_036733505.1 Casimicrobium sp. | reverse complement strand
GCGCCCGACACTTCGCCAGCCTGGGCGAGCGCAACAGCATGGGCGATCTGCGCGCCAAGACTTGGCGCACACGCAATCAACTGCTCGTAAAGTTTCGCGACCGCGAGCCACGGTGTTTCGCCGGTAAATAGCCGTTGACAGTGCGCTGATTGGATCGCGGCTTCGAGTTGGAATGGGCCAACGGATTGATGCGCCGCCGCCGCACGCAACAGTGCTTCGGCCTGCACTATGGCTTCGCGATTCCACCGCCCGGTGTCCTGCGCGGCGAGCGGCACAAATCCGCGCTCGCTGTCAAAGCGTGCATCGCTTCTCGCTTCACAAAACAGCATCAGCGCGAGCAGGCCCATCGCTTCGGGTTCATTCGGCAATAGCGTGCACACGAGTTCGCCAAGATACAGCGCTTCGCCGCGCAACGCCTCCTGATGCGAGCCGTGGCTCTCGTCGACGTCACCCGCTTGCATCGCGTCCCAACCAAGGCCATACGCAGCGTAAATGGCTTCGAGCACTGCGTGCAAACGCTCTGGCAACTCGGCGTCACTCGGTTCTTCAAATTTGAGCCGTGCGTCGCGAATTTTTTGCTTCGCGCGCACGAGGCGTTGCGCCATGGCGCCGGGCGACGCGAGCATCGCTTGCGCAACAACGTTGGCGTCCAGCCCAAGCACGGTTTGCAGCATGAGCGCAGGCCGAACGGTGGCGTCGATTGCGGGGTGCGCGCACACAAACAAGAGTTTGAGTCGACCATCAGGAATCGTGGGCAGCTCTTCGGCTACGCCTTCGCCTTCTAGCAGCGCTTGCACCTCCGGACTGTCGTGCAAGCGCTGGTGTCTTGCGATCTGCGAGAGTTCGCGTTTGGCGACGCTCAGTAGCCACGCGTCCGGCGCGTTCGGAATGCCTTGCGCGGGCCAGTGCTCCAGCGCTTTTGTGAGCGCGGTCGCGAGGGCGTCTTCTGCTGCAGCAACGTCGCGCCATTGGTAGGCGAGCCACGAGAGAAGGCGCGCGTAAGAATCGCGCGCGGCGCGCACTGCGGCCGCGTGCGCGGAGGTGGTCGCTGCGGGTGGCGAAATCACCGTCGATTTCGTTGCAGGATTGGTAGCAATCGCTTAGCCCGGTGGGACTAACACGGGTCGCACTTCCACCGCACCGACAGCAGCGGCAGGGCTTCGGGCGGCCCACTCCAGCGCGTCGTCGAGCGTGGCGACTTCGATCACAAAATAGCCGCCGAGCTGCTCTTTCGAATCTGCGAAGGGGCCGTCTTGCACTTGCCGCTTGCCGCCCACGATGCGCAAAGTCGTCGCCGTGTGTGGCGGTTGCAGGCCGTGGCCGTTGACCATGACGCCTGCGCCTTTCATCGCGCCCATGTACGCGCCCCACGCACCGAGGTAGGCCTGTCGCGCGGCGGGATCGACTGGCGCGGTTTGCGATTGCGGCTCTGTGTAGAAGGTCAGCATGTATTGCATGGAAATTCCTATCGGTGTGGTTTGGCGGCCCGACGAATTGTCAGACTCTACACGCTGATGCGCGAGCAACGTCGGAATCGACACATTCCGCAACAATAATTTCAGGCAACAAAAAGCCCGACACTAGGTCGGGCTTTCTTTAGAGGGTTGAGCGCGTTTAGTTCTCAATCACCTTGCGCATTTGCTTCATCGCCTTCACTTCGATCTGGCGAATGCGTTCTGCGGACACGCCGTATTTGTCGGCGAGGTGTTGCAGCGTTTCTTCTGCGTCTTCGGCGAGCCAGCGGCGCGTGATGATGTCACGTGAGCGCTCGTCGAGCTGCGTGAGCGCGAGCTTGAGGCCTTCGCTCTGCACACGACCCGTTTGTTCGGCTTCGATGATGCGCGCGGGGTCACAGTTTTCATCGGCTTGCAGATACGCAATCGGCGAGGTGCCTTCGCTCTCAGCGTCGTCCGGTGTTCCGTCCATCGCGATGTCGCGTCCGGAGAGGCGCATGTTCATCTCGAACACTTCTTCCGGCTTGACGTTAAGTTCTTTGGCGATGCGCTTGGCTTCGGCTTGCGTCAATGCATGTTCGCCGGAGCGCATGGCGCGCAGGTTGAAGAACAGTTTGCGTTGGGCCTTGGTCGTCGCGACCTTGACCATGCGCCAGTTCTTCAGGATGTATTCGTGAATCTCGGCGCGAATCCAATGCAGCGCGAACGACACGAGGCGAACGCCACGTTCTGGGTCAAAGCGTCGCACGGCTTTCATCAAGCCGACGTTGCCTTCTTGTACGAGGTCACCTTGCGGCAAACCGTAGCCCATGTAATTGCGGCTCACGGAGACCACGAGGCGCAAGTGGCTCATGACCAATGCGCGCGCGGCTTCGACGTCTTGCGTGTATTTCCAGCGCAGGCCGAGCTCTTGTTCCTGCTCAAGCGTGAGCAGCGGATATTTGTTAACAGCGGTTACGTACTGGTCAATCGTGCCCAGTGCGGACGGAACCGGAAAATTCAAAGTGGCGGTTGGGTTCGACATTAAAACTACTCCCCTAACTACAAAGTGCAAAGCCGTCTGTTGTTAATCAGCGCAGACGGGGCGCCGGTACCAGGTACAGTCCCACGAGGGGGCGGACGTGCAAGCATCGATCGCTTGCCGCTCCCGCCGAGCCCGCCCCATCCGGGGCTGCCCAAGTGCATCAGGTGACTGGTTCGATTCACCGTTTTAGCACTCACCACATGAGAGTGCTAATCATACTGAAAAGTTCCCGACTTTTTTGGTCGGGATTAAAAATTTTCTACATGT
>DAINAJ010000303.1:0-2757 GCA_036733505.1 Casimicrobium sp. | reverse complement strand
CCATACGCTAACGCCTTGAAATAGCCGCGCATCGAGCAGCGGGAGCAAGGCCGTAACACAGGAGCAGAGAACTAAGAGCGCGCCGGTCCACGCTAGCGCAGGCGACGCATTGGTCATACTTCGCCAGATTGACGCGACGGAATACTGAGCCGTGGGGTGTGCGCCCAGTGGCGACAAAAGATTCGTGCTCATTGCGCCAGCCTCGATGCAGCGTGCGATCTCTCAGTGAGCTTGAACACCACAAGAAACAGTAACAACCCAAGCGGCCCAAACATCAGCGTGGCAAACAAACAGAACAATGTGAGGACACGCAGCAACATCGGACGCCCGATTGCGAGCACACGATCCACCTGCCAACGCCCAATCAGTAAATCGAACGCCAAAAAGTGAATCCAACCCGCCAACAACGGGCCCTTCGACGAAAAAAGCACGCCGACGTCCGATAGAGAACTAAATCCGCCGGGTGCGCCGCGTGACGACGCGAGCACGATGACATAGCCAACGCAAAGAAGAAGCGGCATGACGCGGCCACCGACCGTTAGCGCGAGCGATTGCCAACGCACAGGGCCAAGGAGTGCGGCACACAAGAGCACCCAGCCGAAGGCCATCGGTAGGCTGGCGAATTGGAAAACTTGATCGTGGTTCATTTGGATGCCTTTGCGATACGTCGCATTGTTTTGCCGAAGCGAGATCAGGTTCGGAGGATCATCTCAAGAGCGCGGCGTGGCGCGGCGGGTGTGGGCTCGGTCGTGTACCCAATACGACAGAGCATTTGCACGGTTGTATCACTCACTGTGCGAGGCGCATGCTTGCCGATCACGGCCTGGTGCGCGGCTTCGAAATGCTTCGCCATCTCCGGGTATTCTTGTAGCGCCTGACTCATCGGATGTAGCCCCAATCCCATTTCGGTGGCTTTAAGTTGCATGCGGACAAACGCGCGTCCTGCATTGATCTGTTGCGTGCGCTGGTTGTCGTCGGTCACGAGCCAAACCCAACCCATCGTCTCGGCGGTAGTCGTGACATACATCTCGGTCATTTGTTTATCGGCAGGGCTACCGACCGCTGGCACGGCCGTTCGGTCGAGTAAACCAAATGTGTCCGCAAATCGCGCCAAGAAGTTGGTCAGCGCCACGCCGTCTCGGTGCGCCATGATTTCGGCCGAACCGATGCGAAGTTTGCCCAGCGTTTCAATCACAACACGAGGTACCGTCTTATCTACCATCCCTGCCTCGCGTGCGATGTCCCGCAAGCGCTGCACGGCCTTGGCCTCGACCGTACCACCCGTCTTTACGCTCGAACTGCCAACGCTAGCAAGGAGCATCTGCACTGCGTCCATACTGACCGGGCGGGTCATGTCGTAGCCCCAGCGCGCCGTGCGACGGTTGAGTACGTGTGCAAAAAGTGGATCCGCCTTGCCACCAGTTGTCAGCTCGATGCGCGCAACGGGTCGTTGATCCCACGCGCTGAGTTGCATCGGTAACTCTCCTTGCGGCCAGAGTTTGACCAGAGCACCGACACCCTGTTGCCCCAGTGCCTGCACCAGCAGTTCAATAAAGCAACCGTGCCCCACGAGAATTTGCCGCGCAAACGGATCTGATTCGGCGAGCAAGCGTTCTTTGTCACAGTAGAGCGTGATGACGTCCCGCTCGCGTAAATCAACCAGCCACGGCTGCATGTTGTGCGGGTTGGGTGCAGTGATTGCGTAGGCCACGGCGCGACGGCGGACGTCCATCTCAGCGCCGGGACCGCTCCACGCCTCTACCGCCTCGGTCGGAAACGCAGTGAAGCTCGCGCATCCCGGTAACGCACCTAGCGTCACGGCAGCGACCGCACCGCCCCCCACCAAGCGAACAAAATTCCGACGATCCATGCCCTACTCCTACGAAAATTATGTGATGAACACATTTTCTGGAGCATGACAAAAATACACAATTGCCTATCAGGACATAGCAGATATGCGCTTTCGCATATACCGCACAAGCAACCAAACACCGTGTGCAATCGGTCAACCTGACGCGCCCGATTTGGGCACGTCAGGTTGAGTCGGATGGTGGAAAAATCACAAACTGCGCAGCGTGCGTTCAGTCACGCAGTGTCATTCGGCACTGATACCCGTCAAATCGAATGAGGCACTTCGACCCTGTGGACTCACAACTTTTAAGCGAAACGGCACGTAATGCCACTCGGGTGCCAACCAAAACTGCGCGCTTCCCTGTGGCTTTCCATCGGGGTCGGGCTTGCGCGAGCCTTTCCATACTTGCGTCATGACTTTCTTCGTTGCACGCAGACCCGTAAGGGGGTCTGCGTCTCCAGTGGGAACATCAATCTCTTCATCGCCTTCGCGCACCAAGGTGTAAACGTCCATGCGTCGTGAACTGCCAACGCTGAAAGTGACCGTGTCGCCTTTTGGCATGGCGAAATAGAACTGCACGATCCATGTGAGCGGATCTTGCGGCGAGCCTTCGAAGGGAATCGGATCTTTTTCTGGAATCCGCAACAGGCCATTTTCGTGATCGAAAATGGTTTCACGGCGCTTGTCGGGATTGCCACGCTCTTCGGTGAATTTGTCTGGGCGCAGGCCTTCGGCGGTGATGCGGCCTTCGGATTCGCCAGTGAATGTGCCGGGATAGAGTAGCGCGGCGATGCCTTTGCCGCGTCCAACGATACGCAGCTTGTAGCGCCCATTGTCATGCTCGAACTTCAGAGCGATGGGACCCACTTCGAACTTCTGTTCACCAAAGAAAGCCGTGTATCCCA
>DAINAJ010000302.1:0-2791 GCA_036733505.1 Casimicrobium sp. | reverse complement strand
CCTTCGAGTGGCACGGTTTCGGTAATGCTCGGTGCAATCTTTCCGGCTTCGAACCATTCGGCAAGTTGACGCATGTTGGCCATGTGGCCCTTCGGGTTCGCGGCAACGCTGTCGCCCCAATACACGCCCAAAATTTGTCGCTCTTTCAGCAGCGCGAGATTGAGCGGAATTTTCGGAATGTCGCCCGCGGCAAAACCGACAACAAGGTAGCGACCGCGCCAACCTACACATCGCAGCGCAGGTTCCGCGTAGGGCCCGCCCACCGCGTCGTACACCACCTCCACGCCTTTCTTACCCACGATGGCATTGACTTGGTCACGCCAGTCCGCGGCACTGTAATTGATGGCATGGTCAGCTCCAAGCGATGTGCAGAGCGCCAACTTATCGGCGCTCGATGCCGCTGCGATTACCGTCGCGCCCATAATCTTTGCCAGCTGAATAGCGGTGGTGCCAACGCCACCGGCGGCACCAAGCACTAGAAGGGTTTCGCCTGCTTGCAAATTCGCCACGTCTTTGAGCGCGTGGTACGACGTCGCGTAGGTCAACACAAACGCCGCACCTTGCTCGAAGCTCATCGACGGTGGCATCGGCATCACGCGCATCGCGTCGGCAACGGCATATTCTGTGAAGCCGCCGTACCCGGTAAACGCCGCTACACGGTCGCCCGCTTTGATGTGCGCCACGCCTTCGCCCACGGCGTGCACAATGCCGGCATATTCAGCGCCGGGCACGAACGGCGTCGGTGGCTTGACTTGGTACAGACCTTGCACCATGAGCGCGTCGGGAAAATTAAGCGATGCGGCTTTGACGTTAATGACTACTTTGCCGGGCGCCGCAACCGGGATCGGCCCATCCTCAATCACCAAATCATCAATCGGGCCGAACTGTTTGCAGAGCAGAGATTTCATGGAGCGCAATAGAGAGAAATTGAGACGGCAAGCATATCGTGGGCGACAGGTCTAGGGCAGCTTTCGCGTACCCACAACCACTGGATAATCTGGCCGTCCGGTGTTCGCCCACGTAATCAAATTGCGTGCGGCTTTCGTGCGAAGTTCGATTTCGCTTTCGACCGAATAGAACGCTGAGTGCGGTGTGAGCACGACGCGCGGATGCTCGGTGAGCGCTTCACCGGGCCGCGCGGGTTCGACGGGCAACACGTCGAGGCCTGCCGAATCAAGCTGTCCCGAATCAAGCGCGGCCAACAAATCGACAATGTTGATCACAGCGCCGCGTGACGAGTTCACGATGTAGCCACCACGCTTCATGGCCGCGAAGCACTTTGCATCGATCATTCCCCGTGTTTCGTCGTTTAACGGCACGTGTGGCGACACAACGTCCGCTTGCGCGAACAGATCGTGAAGACCGCGCGCACGCTCCACAAACGCCGGAAAATCACCGTCAATCAAGTACGGATCGTATGCGACCACGCGCTTAAAAATATTGCGAGACACATGCGCCATGCGCTTACCAATGCGACCGAGGCCAACGATACCGAGCGTCATCTCGGTCGCACGACGGCGCTTGCCGTTGGATTCGTAATGCCATTTGCCCGCGCGAATATCCGCCGTATGAAAGGTGGTGCCGCGAATGATGTCAAGCGCTAGCGCGAGCGCATGTGTCGCCACTTCGCCCACGCCGTAGTCTGGTGAATTGGCAAGCCACACGCCGAGCTTTTCGCACGCGACGTGATCTACCGTGTCAAAGCCCGCGCCGATGCGCGAACAAATGCCAACTTGGGGAAGTGCGGCTAAGACACGTTCCGAGACCGGCGCGTATTGAATCAACAGGCCGTCGGCCTTGCACGCAGTCGCCGCGGCAATTACGTCGTCTTCGGTTTTCGCTTGCGCGGTGACGAAGCGCATGCCGGCATCAGCAAACAATTTTTCTTCGAGCTGAAAATTTTTCGCGTCGAAATCGGTAAGCAGAAAAGTGGCCACGTGCGCTCCGAGGTGATGGATGAACCAATGCTAATTGACTGGTTCATGTCACCTCGTACGCGAAGGACGCAAAACAAAACTGCGCGACGATTGCTCGTCGACCAAGAACAGATTTACTTTTCGTATTTCTTCACGAGCGCCTGAGCTTTGGCGAGCAGCGCCTTGCCATCGTTACCTTTCGCGGTCACGTCGGCTACCCACTCGTCGTATAGGCTGGCGGAGGTGTTGCGCCAATTAGCGAGCTCAGCGCCGGGAATCGTGTAAATCGTGTTCTTGCGATCTTCAGCAACTTTGCGCCCTACGACCGCTGATTCATCCCACGTCTTTCCGATGTGCTTTACGAGAGCCGCGCCCGAGTTGTTGTCGATCACTTTTTTCAGGTCTGCCGGCAGCGATTCGTATTTCGCGGGATTCATGCCCATGATGAACACGGCGCTGTAAAGCGCGCGCTCTTTCGAATCCGTTTCCGAGTGAAACTTCACCATCTCGTGCAGCTTTACGCTGGGGATCACTTCCCACGGCAACAAGAAACCGTCGATCACGCCTTTGCTGATCGATTCCGGCAGAGCAGGGAGCGGCATCGCTACTGGCGTTGCGCCGAGTTTCGCCAAAAGCTTGTTAGTTTGGCGCGTTGGCGCGCGCATCTTCAAGCCCTTGAAGTCCGCAAGCGTCTTGATCTGTTTATCTTTAGTGTGCACAAACCCTTCGTCGTGCACATGAAACGCCAGCGGCTTGATTCCCGTGAATTCTTTTTGTACGGCGGGCGTCGTGAGGTAGTAGTCCCACACGGCTTGCGAAGACGATTCAGCATTCAAATTCATGAACGGCAGCTCGAAGACTTCCATCAGCGGGAA
>DAINAJ010000301.1:0-2795 GCA_036733505.1 Casimicrobium sp. | reverse complement strand
TCGAAATGCTCGAATTCATCGCAAAAATGCGCGAACTTTCCGGCGGAAAGCCCGCAGGCATGAAGCTCGCGATTGGCCATCCGTGGGAATTTTTCGCGATTGCCAAAGCGATGGTGAAGACGGGCATCACGCCGGACTTTATCGTAGTTGACGGATCGGAAGGCGGCACGGGTGCGGCTCCCGTTGAGTTTGTCGATCACGTGGGGGTGCCGCTCCGAGAAGCGCTACTTTTGGTGCACAACACGTTGGTTGGCATCGGAGTGCGCGACCGCGTGAAAGTCGGTGCAAGCGGAAAAATTGTGTCCGCGTTTGACATCGCTCGTACGATGGCGATGGGCGCGGATTGGTGTAATTCGGCGCGTGGTTTCATGTTCGCGCTCGGCTGCATTCAAGCGCAAAGCTGCCACACGGGCACCTGCCCGACCGGTGTGACGACACAAGACCCACACCGCCAGCGCGCGTTGGTGGTGCCCACCAAAGCCGAACGCGTGAACGAATTTCACAAGAGCACGCTGCACGCGCTCGCCGAATTGCTAGCAGCCGCAGGCCTAACGCACCCCGATCAACTGCGCCCCGAACACATCATCCGCCGCATCAGTTCAACGGAGGTGACCTCACTGGCTACGCTCTACAAATTCCTAAAACCCGGCGAACTACTCGACGATACATCGAGTCATCAAGTGTTTGCGTACTACTGGAAACGAGCACGCGCGGAGTCGTTTGGGTTGGGGTGAGGCGGACGCCGACCACGATTCCGTTCGGCTAGCACCGAAAGTTGCGGTGTAAGTAGGCACAATTGCGCATAATGCGGGACGAGTCTTTCCCGCCAAATCGTATGCGCATCATCAAGCAAGTAGTTGACGAATCCAAGCTAAATTTCGCGATCGAATTGCCGTACCAGTTGCGTCAGGGTGATTTTCGATCGGCAATGCAGGATGTGTACGACTTCTTCTATGACGTAAATCAAGGGTTATTTGAGCGCGGCCTTGAGCGCCTTGATGACCTGCTTCGCCCAGCCATCATGTCTGGGGTTTTGTCTGACATGCTGACCGCGAGCCTGGCTAGGCACTCCCGGTCGCTGGTCGAGAACAAGTACTTTAATGGGCACCCTGATTTGCTAGTGAAGGGTCGTTACCCCAATAACGAAGCTAAAGCCGGTGTGGACGGCGTTGAGATCAAAACGACTCGTAAGCGAGGTGGCGCTGTCGACACACACGGTGCACGCGATCAATGGATGTGCGTTTTCGTTTACGAAATAGACGACACAACCGAACCAGCTGTTGCCCGCAGGTCTATGAGATTTACAGAGGTTTACCTCGCCAGGGTCACTACTGATGATTTTCGCCGTAACGCACGAGGGGAACTAGGCACGAGAACCGCCACTCTTCACGCTGAAGGTATCGCAAAACTTCGCAAGAGCTGGGTATTTTTAGACACTGCGCGAGCTAAATCACTGTGATTCGGACCTAATCGTTAGTTTTGCGAGTTGCGGAATTGCAGTCTTAGCGATTCGAAAGTACTCCAGATCCTTTTCGGTCGCAACCGCCTCGTAGCCCAAGTGTTCTGCTGCCGCCAATGTTGATCCGGAACCGGCAAAAGGATCGTACACAATTCCTGTTCCTAACGGCAGAACCCCGCGTACCACTTGCCGAAGAAAGGCCTGTGGCTTAAGACTTGGATGAGCGGCAATCGCTCGCTCTGCTGCGCGTGTCGGAGACGAGCTTATTACGTCTCCGAAAGGGCGCTCATCAGACGGTCGTCGAAACCCCCCTGTTCCCCATTTTCGAAGATTGTCTTGCACTCGACCATCTAACGTTTTGCGAAAGACCAACCAAGGCTCCCACATCGAACGCGGCATCACACTTACGTCCGCAAATTCAACGTGCGCGTGCTTCGGTCTGTCGCCTCCACGCAGTGTCATTACTAAGCGGGCGATTTCCCCACGGCGTTCTAGGCCGGCGCGCGCCATGGCACACGATATGATGTGAGAGAGCAATGGGTTACTCGCCACGACTACGTTCGCACCCGGAACGAGAATGCGATTTAGCGCCACGCTCCATCGATAAAAAAATGCGTCTATCGCTTGATGGTCATTCGCGTCGAGAACGGTGAATCTTGGCAACGGGGCGCGTTTGACACCGTCGAATGATGGCGGTACACGCCAAATGCCGCCTTTCCCGTTGCGCAATTTTTCCTGTTGCTCTTCTGAATACTCAATTAGTCCGTATGGTGGATCTGTAACAACCGCATGAATTGAATTGTTGGCCTGCGACTCAATCCAAGCCATGCAGTCTGCGAGTACGAGCTTCACCTTGCCATATTCGAAAACTGATTCCGTTTTCTCGACTTGCTTCGGTCTAAGCGTCGCGTCGTCATCGACAAATAAATCAGCCAACGCGTATTGAGCGCGGTCCATTCTCGCGAAAAGCGTGGGAGTGTTCAATCTCAGATACGAGCGAACTGAGGAAGAGGACGTGCTGCCAATCCGCGCACTTACTGCAGATTCAATCTCCGAAATTGTCGCCCCACTGGGCCGTGCCTCCAAAACACTGATGATGGCATCACGGACCTCTCCCGGACGCTTCCTTTGCAAACTCATCTCAGCTACCCTTCATAAAACGTGACCAATTATAGACGTCTAGACGTCTATGCGCTTCGTCTGGACAGGGTGCCGGAACAAAATTACGTCTTCTTCGCAGGCTTCTTAGCTGGTGCCTTCGCTGCCGCAACCTTCTGCTGGGCAGCCGGAATCAACGAATCCAAATTCTTTTCCATCGCTTGCTGCAATGGCCCTT
>DAINAJ010000300.1:0-2816 GCA_036733505.1 Casimicrobium sp. | reverse complement strand
AGCGCTTTGGCAACGTCGATGTTGCCCTCGCCCGCTTGAATGCAGCCGTTTTGCGCGCCTTTGTCGCGCAAAAGGCGCGTGAGGCGACGGGTGTCGATATCTGCGATACCGACCACACCGGCTGCGGAGAGGTACGCATCGAGCGATTGCTCGGACCGGAAGTTGGACACCACCATCGAGAGATCACGCACGATAAGGCCGGCAGCGAACACTTTGTTCGACTCGACGTCTTCGCGGTTAACGCCCACGTTGCCGATGTGCGGGTAGGTCAAGGTGACGAACTGCCCACAGTACGACGGATCGGTGAGAATTTCTTGATAGCCAGTGATGGCGGTGTTGAAAACCACTTCGGCGGTGGCTTGGCCTGCGGCTCCAATGGAGCGACCGTGAAAAACAGTTCCGTCAGCGAGCACCAATACGGCGGGCGTGACGACAGGCAGGAGCGACGCGTGGCCGCTGGCTTGGGAGAGACTGGTCATGATTCTGGCTCTGTGCGTAGACCGCCGCGGCATCGTGAGAGCGGCGATCGATTAAAGTTTTGAGCCCTAGGGAAGTGCCGAACGAGTCCGGCGGCGAGAGTTCGCGCGTTCGGCCGCATCAGCAAGTGATGCGAGCGCTCAAACAGGTGAAATCTCGACTCTAGAGCTTGCGGATTGTACCTGATCGGCGGGGCTACGTGGGAATAAGCTTTAAGGCTCTATCGACAGCTATACGGCCATTGCAGCCATAAAATGTCAGATGTCGACTTATGCAAAAATAGCCGCTAAATTACCGCAGGCCGGTCGTTGCACCTGAAAAGTTGAATCAGGTTCTTATCGGCGTTTTGCCGAGTTCAGTCGCCGCGCGCAGGCACGATGGGCAGAGACAGCCCGCAGAGCGCTCGGCGGAACTGCGCGTTGAAAGATCTAGCGGTGGAAGGCTTTGGCACCAACAATTCGATGCGTTCGCGCCGCAAACAAATGGGCTGCCGCAAGAGCCGCACGCCGTAGTGTTTCCGTTCTCGTCAGCAATAACAGGCCTTGGCGCGGCTGCAAGCGCACACATGCTGTCGCCTACTTCAGCCCCAGCACGTCGTGCATGTCGAACAAACCGTTCGTTTTGGACTGCAGAAATTTGGCGGCACGAATGGCGCCTGCGGCGTACGCGGTGCGATTGGACGACTTGTGCGTGATTTCGATGCGCTCGCCGATTCCGGCAAATACGACCGTGTGATCTCCGACAACGTCTCCGCCTCGCAAAGCGACGAAACCAATGGCGCCCGTCTCGCGTGCGCCGGTGTGCCCCTCACGCGCGTACACGGCGCGATCAGCTAGCTTCGTGCCTTGCGCCTCGGCAATCACTTCGCCAAGCTTGAGCGCGGTGCCCGACGGTGCGTCGACCTTCATGCGGTGGTGCATCTCGATGATTTCAACGTCGTAGCTCGAATCGAGCGACTTCGCGGCAAGCTCCAAGAGCTTGAACACGGTGTTCACGCCCACCGAGTAGTTCGGCGAGAACACAATCGGAATCTGCTTTGCAGCGGCGGCGATCTTCGCTTTGCCCGCGTCATCGAACCCGGTAGTACCGATCACCATGCCAACACCCGCTTGTACGCAGGCATCGATGTACGCGAGCGTCGCTTCGGGGCGCGTGAAATCGATGAGCACCGCGCCGCGCGGCAGTGCAGCCGCGTCAACGCTCACGTTGACGTCAAGATTGCCGCCAAACGCGCGCGCCGAAACACCGACCGCCGGGCTTTGGGCTGCGTCGAGTGCTGCGACGAGCTGTGTGTCTGCGTCCGCGGCGCACGCTTCGAGCAGCATGCGACCCATCTTGCCGGAAGCCCCGGCGATTGCCAAATTAATCATGAATGCGCGCCGAGATTACTTGCGCCACCAGTCGCCGAGCTTGGACCACCAGCTCTGGCCGCCCTCGTCGGTGCGCTTGTCTTTTTCGAGGTTGGCGTAGGCAGGATCGCGATCGACCACAGGCGAGGTAGGCAATTGCGCGACGTCCCAACGCTTAAGTTTGTCCTCCGCAAAAACCAAGGTCAGCTTGTGCGACGTAACCGCTTGGCCGCGGCGCTCCAACGAATACGTGTAGTCCCAACGATCTTTGTGAAAGATGCTTTCGGTCGTTGGCGTTCCGAGAATGACCTTGACTTGCTGGCGTGTTTGGCCTTCTTTCAGCTTGGACACCATGTCTTGGGTGACGTAGTTACCTTGGTTGACCTCCATCTTGTAGACGAGACCGCAGCCGGTCAGCGCCAACAATGAAAGAGCGGCGACAAGTGAAGAAAAAGAAGCAAAAATAGCGCGCATAAAGGAGGCGTTCGGTGCAAATAGCAAGCCGCTATGATAGCCAACGCCCGACCGTCTACTCAATTTCTCGCTCTACCCACACGGAACACCTATGGCACGCGCTCAAGACCTCAAAGATGCCGGACTCAAGGCTACGCTGCCGCGCATGAAGGTACTGGACTTGTTTCAAGGCTCAAAAGTGCGTCACATGACGGCCGAGGACGTGTATCGCCTGCTGATGGATGAGGGGCTTGATGTAGGGCTCGCGACGATTTATCGCGTGCTGACGCAATTTGAGCAAGCCGGTCTATTGAAGCGTCATCACTTCGAAGGCGGCAAGTCAATTTTCGAGTTAAACGAAGGCGATAAGCACGATCACATTGTGTGCGTGAACACGGGGCGCGTGGTGGAGTTTCATGACGCCGAAATCGAAAAGCGCATCCTCAAAATCGTCAAAGATCACGGTTTCGAGTTGGTCGATCACGTGCTGCACATTCGTGCGCTAGCGCCGGTGCCCGAATCGGAAAAGAAGCGCGT
>DAINAJ010000299.1:0-2836 GCA_036733505.1 Casimicrobium sp. | reverse complement strand
GATACATCATCGGAATCAAGCCCGCGTCGGACGCGCCTTGCACGTTGTTCTGGCCACGCAGTGGATGCAGCCCGGTGCCGGGGCGGCCGATCTGGCCGGTCATCAGGGCGAGCGCGATCAAGCAGCGCGCGTTGTCGGTGCCGTGAACGTGTTGCGACACGCCCATGCCCCAGAGAATCATCGAAGCCTTCGACGATGCGTAGAGGCGCGCCACGTAGCGCAAGGTATCGGCGTCGATACCGCAGATCGGTGCCATCGCTTCGGGGCTGTAGCCTTCGACGTTCTTGCGCAACTCGTCGTAACCAATCGTGCGGCTCGCGATGAAGTCAGCGTCGACCAAATTTTCGGTCACGATGACGTTCATCATCGCGTTCAACATCGCGACGTCGGTGTCGGGTTTGAACTGCAAATGGCGATGCGCGACGCGTACCAAGTCAGAACGACGTGGGTCTGCGATGATGAGCTTGGTGCCGTTCTGCACGGCGTTTTTGATCCAGCTCGCCGCGACCGGGTGGTTCACGCTGGGGTTCGCGCCGATAACGATCACGACCTCGGCTTTGGTCACATCCATCACCGGATTCGACACGGCTCCGGAGCCGATGCCTTCAAGCAATGCGACGACCGACGAGGCGTGGCACAAGCGCGTGCAATGATCGACGTTGTTGCTGCCGAAGCCAGTGCGCACCAGCTTTTGGAAGAGGTAGGCCTCTTCGTTGCTGCCCTTTGCGGAGCCAAAGCCGGCAAGCGATTTTTTGCCGTGTTGGTCACGAATGCGTGCGAGTTTGCCACCAGCCAGTTCGAGCGCTTCTTCCCACGTCGCTTCGCGGAACACGTCTAAAACGCGATCCGGATCCATCACGAAATCGCCACGCTTCGGTGCGTCGGCGCGACGAATCAGCGGCACGGTGAGGCGGTGTGGATGATGCGCGTAATCAAAGCCGTAGCGGCCTTTCACGCACAAACGCTCGCGGTTGGCGGGGCCGTCGCGCCCGTTCACGAACAAAATCTTGTTGTCTTTGACGTTGTAGGTGAGTTGGCAACCGACACCGCAGAACGGGCACACCGATTCGACCTGCTTGTCGGGCACGGTCAACGCTGCATCGCGCGCGGGCATGAGCGCGCCGGTCGGACAAGCCTGAACGCACTCACCGCAAGCGACGCAGGTGGACGCGCCCATAGCGTCGTCCATATCAAACACGATCTTTGCGTGCGCGCCGCGGAAGGCGAGGCCAATGACATCGTTAACCTGCTCGTCGCGACACGCGCGCAAGCAACGTGTGCATTGGATGCAGGCATCGAGGTTCACCGAAATCGCGGGATGCGAATGGTCGCTATTGACCTGCTCGCGTGCCGCAAAGCGCGGCTTGCCGACGCCGAGCTTCTGCGCCCACTGATCCACTTCGTTGTTTCGTGTGTAGCTCGTCTCGGGCATGTCGGCTTGCAACAATTCGAGCACCAGCTTTTGCGACTTCACTGCGCGCTCGCTATCGGTGGTCACTTTCATGCCGTTGGTTGGCGTGCGGCAGCACGAGGGCGCGAGCACACGCTCCCCGGCGATTTCAACGACACACGCGCGGCAGTTGCCCGCCGTATCAAGGCCTTCTTTGTAGCAAAGGTGGGGCACCTCGATGCCGTGATCTTTCGCGACTTCAATGAGTGTTTGGTCGGAGCGGGCGGAGACCGCTTTACCGTTGAGCTCAAAGGTGACGACGGGTGCGTCAAGAGAGGCCATTTCGCTGCGGGTGATTGCGTTCATAGTGAATCCTGTTCTGCAGCTATGCCAACTCGTGCGGGAAATACTTCACCACACAATCAATCGGGTTGGGAGCGGCCTGACCGAGACCGCAAATCGACGCGTCGCGCATGACGGTTGAAAGATCAGCGAGCAGTTCGAGGTCCCACTTCGGTTTAGCGATCAGCTCTGCCGCTTTGGCGGTTCCGTTGCGGCAAGGCGTGCATTGCCCGCAGGATTCGTGCTCGAAAAAGCGCATGGTGTTGCGCGCCGCAGCCACCGCGGTGTCTTTATCGGAAAGAACAACGACGGCCGCCGAACCGATGAAACAGCCGTACGGTTGCAACGTGTCAAAGTCGAGCGGAATATTGTTCATGGTCGCAGGCAAGATCCCGCCGGACGCTCCACCCGGCAGGTAGCCGTAGAACGTGTGGCCCGGCAGCATGCCGCCGCAATGGTCGTCGATCAACGCTTGGATCGTAATGCCCGCTGGCGCGAGTTTTACGCCGGGACTTTGCACGCGTCCCGATACCGAAAACGAGCGCAAGCCCTTGCGTCCATTCGCGCCGAACGACGCAAACCACGCGCCGCCTTTTTCGAGCAGTTCGCGCACCCAATAAAGAGTCTCGAAATTGTGTTCGAGCGTAGGGCGCCCAAACAAGCCCACTTGTGCAACGTAAGGGGGACGAAGGCGCGGCATGCCGCGCTTCCCTTCAATCGATTCGATCATCGCGGATTCTTCGCCGCAGATGTATGCACCCGCACCACGCCGCAAATGAATAGTCGGCATGTTTTGAATCGGTGGGTTCGCGCGAAGCTTCGCAAGCTCGGCTTCCAGCATCGTGCGACAGCCGTGATATTCGTCGCGCAAGTAAACGTAAATTGTCTCGATGCCAACGGCCCACGCCGCGATTAGCATGCCTTCGAGAAAGCGATGCGGGTCGCGCTCAAGCATGACACGATCTTTAAACGTACCCGGTTCGCCTTCGTCGATGTTCACGGCCATCAATCGCGGCCCCGCTTCGGCGCGCACGATGCGCCATTTACGGCCCGCTGGGAAGCCCGCGCCGCCCAAGCCACGCAGGCCCGAATCTTCAAGCGTTT
>DAINAJ010000298.1:0-2868 GCA_036733505.1 Casimicrobium sp. | reverse complement strand
GCACCATCGCGCCCGTGGTCATCAAGATTGGTCGCAAACGCAGTTCTGCCGCCTCGACCACGGCGTCACGCACGCTTCGTCCTTGATCGCGCAACTGGTTGGTAAATTCAACGAGCAGAATGCCGTGCTTGGTGATCAAACCAACCAACGTGATGAGCCCGATCTGCGAGTAAATATTGAGCGTATTGCCCGTGAGGTGCAACGCGAGCAGCGCACCGGTCATCGACAGGGGCACCGTCAGCATGATGATTAGAGGATCGACGAAACTCTCGAACTGCGCGGCAAGCACAAGATAGATGAAGCCCAGCGCCAGCAGGAACACGAAGTAAATATCACTCGACGAATCGCGGAACTCGCGCGATTGTCCCGTCAAATCAGTTTGCACTGTGGGAGGCAACACGCGTTTTGCCGTCGCGTCCATGAACGCTAAGGCTTCACCTTGCGTATATCCGGGCGCGAGATTGGCATTCACTGTGGCCGACCGTACGCGCTGGAAGTGACCAATGCCGCGCGGACTCACTCCCTCGCGGACGGTGACCAAATTCGACAGTGGCACCATGTCGCCAGTGCGACTGCGCACGTTAATTTCGCTGATGCGCTCCGGTGTGTCGCGGCCATCGCGCGCGACTTGCACAATCACGTCATATTGCTCACCGTCTTGCTTAAAGCGCGTCACCAGGCGGCCGCCCAACATCGTCTCCAACGTGCGGCCCACGACATCCACGTTCGCACCCACGTCAATCACTTTATCGCGATTCACCCGCACACGCAGCTCCGGCGTGTTCATCCGCAAGTCGGTGTCGATGTTTTGAAAGCCGGGGTTCTTTTGCATTTCGGCTTGCATCGCCCGAACGAAACTTTGCATCTGCTCGTATGGCACGGCCGCGAGCACCACAAATTCGATCGGCTTCGCGCGGGGGCTTTGCCCCAATGAGCCGGGCTGCGACGGGAAAGCTTGAACCCCGGCAATGCCTTGAAACTTTGGAAACAATTCTTTGGCGATATCGTTCTGCGAGCGCTGACGCTCACTCCAATCTTTCAAGCGCAAAATGGCGGTACCGTCGGCCACGTTCGGAAAACCGCCGTTACCACCGTAGGCCTGCATTTCTGGAAGAGTTTTGTAAATGTTTTCGACTTGCTGAATGTACTTGCCGAGATAATCCGAATTGGAACCTTCAGGAGCGGAAACGAAGCCAAATATCACTCCGCGATCTTCGAGCGGCGAGAGCTCCGTCTTAATCATTTTGAACAGCACGCCTGCCGCGCCTGCAACGATCAAGACCACCATCACCACAATTAACCGATTGTCCAACGCAGCCCCAAGCATCCGTTTGTAGCCGCGCGTAAACGCATCAAATCCGCGCTCGATCAGCAGATAAAGTTTTGAGTGTTTCGGCTCGTGCTTCAGCAGCAGCGAACACATCATGGGTGACAGCGTAAGCGCGACGAACCCGGACACGACCACCGCGCCGGCCAGCGCGAGCGCGAACTCGATGAAGAGTCGCCCGGTACGCCCCGTGGCGAAAGATAACGGCGCAAACACCGCCGCCAAAGTGAGCGTCATCGCGACCACCGCAAAGCCGATTTCGCGCGTGCCGACCAGCGCCGCTTGGATGCGGCCCATGCCATTTTCGATGTTACGGAAAATGTTTTCGAGCACTACGATGGCGTCGTCCACCACTAGGCCTACGGCCAGCACCATCGCCAACAACGTCAGCGTGTTGATGGTGAAGCCAAACATGTACATGATGAAAAACGCACCGGTCAACGATACCGGAATGGTGATCAAAGGAATGATCGTTGCGCGGAAGCTGCGCAAGAAAAAGAAAATCACCAACGCCACCAAAATCACCGCTTCACCGATGGTGGAAAACACCGCTTTGATCGATTGCGCGATGAACACGGAACTGTCGTAGTTCAGCTCAATCTTCATGCCTTTCGGCAGCGTTTCTTGAATGCGCGGAATCTCCGCAATGGCTGCTTTTGAAAGCTCTAGCGGGTTGCCGGTGGATTGCCGGATGATGCCGAAGCCCACGGCTGTTTTGCCCATAAAGCGCTGGAAACCGCGCTCTTCGGCGGCGGCCACTTCAACCTTGGCCACATCGCGAATGCGAATTGGATACCCCCCGGACTGAGCAACCACAATCGCGCCGAACTCTTCAGGCGTTTGCAGATCGGTCTGCGCGAGCACATTAAATTCACGCAGTCGGCTCTCGATGCGACCGGCTGGAATTTCTACGTTTTGCGAGCGCAGCGCGGCTTCGACGTCGGCCACCGTTAGCCGGTAGGCAGCGAGCTTCGCAGGCTCCACAAAAATGCGCATCGACGTTTTGCGTTCGCCAAAGATGCGCAGGTCCGCAGCTCCTGGCAAGACAAGCAGACGGGGCTTAATGAGCCGGTTGACCGTGTCGGAGAGTTGCAACTGCGTGTGTTTGTCAGACGTCAGCGCGAACCACATGACAGGGAACGCGTCCGCGTCCACCTTGGCGATGATGGGCTCGTCCGCCGCCTCGGGCAGCCGCGCGCGCACGCGAGCCACTTTGTCGCGCACCTCAGCGGCGCCTACGTCCGGGTCCTTGGTGATTTTGAAGGTGACCGTTATGTCGCTGCGCTCCGAGCGCGAGTTCGATGTAATCAGGCTCACGCCCTCAATGCCGGAGAGCGAATCTTCGAGCGTTTTGGTGATTTGCGACTCGATCACTTCGGGCGATGCGCCTTTGTAACCGGTGCTCACGCTCACAATCGGCTCGTCAATCTTTGGATACTCGCGCACCGACAAGCGTTGATAGCCGATCAAGCCGAGAAGCACCACGACCAGCGAGAGCACGGACGCAAGCACCGGGCGCTTAATGCAAAGATCGAAAAGAT
>DAINAJ010000297.1:0-2885 GCA_036733505.1 Casimicrobium sp. | reverse complement strand
TGGATGTAGCGCACGACGGGCGCGTCATCGACCTCGGCAGTATCGTCCTCAAGCGCCTCGGGACTGCCGTCGTCCATCGTGAAGTCGATGCCGTCCGAACCCGAGGTATCCATGGACGACATCGTGGTGTCACTCGCCGTGGTTACGGTCGCAATTGCGCGCGCCAATTTGTCGTCTTCCACCACGACGGGCTCGGCAATTAAGCTCGTTTTGAAGCGGAATTCTTCGAGCGCCTGCAAGTTGGTCGGGTCTGACACAGCAACAAACAATCGATTGCCGCGCTTGTGCATGGGCAGTGCACGGCGCGCTGTCATGAGCTTGATGTCGATCCACTCTTTGTGGATTTGCGTCGTGTCGAACGCGTTCAAGTCGAACAGCGGCACACCGAAAGTCGTCGACGCGAACTTGGCCAATTCCGACGACGTAATGCGCTTGGATGCGATCAACTGCTCGACGAAGGTCATCGAGGCGGCGTTTGCTTGAGTCTGGGTTTGCTCAGCGTCACTTTGGCGCAGCACATCGTGTTGAACGAGTGCGCGGCCAAGGCCAGAAAGCAAAACGGAGGCGGACGAGGTAGCCACGGCAAAACTACGGTTTCAGGTAAGTTCGGCAGTTTGCCGCGTAAGCATTTGGTTGTAAAGCGAAATTTGCCCTTGCGGCGCATTTCTGCCGACTAGCGGCGAACGCCTAAAATCGGGCAGATTCACCGAATAGAACGAATATGTCCAACCAACTCACCGAACGCTTCGCGCGACTCGTAAAAACCGTGCGCGGCGAAGCCCGCCTCACCGATGCCAATTTGCAGGACGCGCTGCGTGAAGTGCGCCTTGCCTTGATTGAGGCCGACGTGGCACTGCCCGTGGTCAAGGCGTTTATCGAGCGCGTTAAGGCGGCGGCTGTTGGCGCGGATGTGGCGACATCGCTAACGCCCGGGCAAGTCTTCATAGGCATCGTTCACCGCGAACTGATCGCGCTGATGGATTCGGCCACGCCGGGACTTAATCTGGCGGTGACGCCGCCCGCAGTGATTTTGCTGGCCGGTTTACAGGGCGCGGGTAAAACGACAACCGCCGGCAAGCTGGCACGCGTACTGAAAAACGATCAGAAAAAGAAAGTGTTGTTAGTGCCGTGCGACGTCTATCGCCCGGCGGCCACCGAACAGCTTAAGACGTTGGCAGCGCAGGTCGAGGTGGAGTTCTACACGCCTGAATCCGGCGCGGCCACCGATCCGGTGGCGATTGCGCGTTCGGCGGTGGAGTGGGCGCGGGCGCGGTATTTCGACGTCGTGATTGTCGATACGGCCGGTCGTTTGGCGGTTGATGAAGCGATGATGGCCGAAGCCGCGGCGATTAGTGCCGCCGTGAAGCCCGCCGAGACGCTGTTCGTCGTCGATGCGATGCAGGGCCAAGACGCGGTCAATACGGCGAAAGCGTTCAACGAACGACTCACGCTGACTGGCGTCATCCTGACGAAACTTGACGGCGATTCGCGAGGCGGCGCGGCGCTCTCAGTGCGCGAAATCACCGGCGTTCCGATCAAATTTGCGGGCGTGAGCGAGAAGCTCGACGGCCTCGAAGTGTTCCACGCGGAGCGCATGGCCAGTCGCATTTTGGGTATGGGCGACGTCCTCTCGCTGGTCGAAGCCACGGCCAAAGCCGTCGACATGGAAGCCGCGCAAAAGCTAGCGGCGAAGGTGAAAAGCGGCAAGGGCTTTGACCTTGAAGATTTCAAGCAGCAAATCGGCCAAATGAAAAAAATGGGCGGAATGCAGGGGCTTCTCGACAAGATGCCGCACGAGTTGCAACAAGCTGCCGCGAAGTCCGGTGGCGTCGATGAAAAGCAAGTGGCGCGCATGGAAGGCATCATCAATTCGATGACACCTTTGGAACGCCGAAAACCCGATCTGATTAAGGCTACGCGCAAGCGCCGCATCGCCGCCGGCGCTGGCGTGCAAGTGCAGGAAGTTAACCGCCTGCTCAATCAATTCGAGCAAACGCAGACGATGATGAAGAAATTTTCGCAAGGCGGGATGGGCAAATTGATGAAGGGTCTCTCCGGCATGCCGGGCATGAAAGGCCGTTTCCCCGGAATGCGTTGAGCACACGGCACGCGTTTTTGTCCGCACGTTAATAGCTTTCACGCGCTACTGACAGCCTGGCGGTCGCTGTGGCCGGTTTTTGCTGAATGTCGACTTCATATTAAAATTGCCTGGAACGACCGCACAGCTGTCGTTGGCAATCAAAAGCCATTGATCGAATGAATTTCTCGTCTGTCATCAAAGAAGTCGGTCGCGGCGCGCGCGGTGCGCGTGGCCTGGAAACGGACGCGGCGCGTGAAGCGTTTGCTGCGCTTCTGTCCGGCGAAGTAAATGACATTCAGCTCGGTGCGTGGTGGCTCGCCATGCGCATCAAAGGCGAAACGCCGGTGGAGCTTGCGGCGTTTGTTGAGGCGATGCAGGCGTCTATCGCGTGGCGCGTTCGATTCGACAAACCTGTCGCCGTGTTGCCCTGCTATAACGGCGCGCGCCATTTGCCGAACCTGACTCCACTGTTCGCACGGGCGTTAGCTCAGCGCGGCGTGACGGTTTTGTTGCACGGTGTGCGCAGCGATCCGACGCGAGTTACCACTTTTGAATTGTTCTCGGCGCTGAGCTTCCCTATTGCAGAGCAGGCATCGGAGGCGGAGCGGGCGCTTACATCGGTTGGCATGGCCTTTGCGCCGATTGACTCGATTCACCCGCAACTCGCCGCGCTGTTGAACCGTCGCTGGCAGATCGGCGTGCGCTCCACACCGCACACCATCGCCAAGCTTTTGTTGCCGACCGACAGCGCCGCAGTGCGCGTAGTCGCGCTCACGCACGGTGACTACATCGAACGCATGTCTAG
>DAINAJ010000296.1:0-2888 GCA_036733505.1 Casimicrobium sp. | reverse complement strand
GGCGCTTCTGCGGCTTTTGGAGCCTCGGCGACTTTCGGAGCGTCTTTCGCTGCGCCGCATTGCTTGAGCAATAGCGCTGCGAGAATCGCGGCGACGATCAGCGCGAGCCACTTCATCCAACCCGAAGCTGGCTCCGAAGGTTGCAGCGGCTTGGCCGCAGCGGTAGCAGCCGTGGTTGTAGCGGCAATGGCAGGCGCAGCCGCCTTCGCAGCACCGGCCAGCGCGGCCGCACCCGCAACCGCAGCACCCGCAACTGCCGCGCCGGGGTTGTAGGCCTTAGCAGCAGCAACGACTTTCTCAGCCGCTTCGCCCATGTTGTTTGCCGTGATGATCGGCAAGCCAGACTTCGCGAGAATTTCTTTGCCCAAATCTTCGTTGGTGCCCTTCATGCGCACAACGAGTGGCACTTTGAGGCCAACGGCCTTCGACGCGGCGACCACGCCCTCGGCGATCGTGTCGCACTTCATGATGCCGCCGAAAATGTTCACCAGAATCGCTTTCAGATTCGGGTTCTTCAGCATGATCTTGAACGCTTCGGTCACTTTCTCGGTGGTGGCACCGCCGCCCACGTCGAGGAAGTTTGCCGGTTCGCCGCCGTAGAGCTTGATGGTGTCCATCGTGCTCATCGCGAGGCCCGCGCCGTTAACGAGGCAACCGATGTCGCCGTCGAGCGAGATGTAGGCGAGGTCGAACTTGCTGGCTTCGATTTCGGCAGGATCTTCTTCGTCCAGATCGCGCATCGCGACGATGTCTGGGTGGCGGAACAGCGCGTTGCTGTCGAAGTTGAATTTCGCGTCGAGGGCGATCACGCTGCCGTTGCCGGTAACGACCAACGGGTTGATCTCGGCGAGCGCGGCATCTTTGTCGACGAACGCTTTGTAAAGACCTTGCAAGCACTTGCGCGACTCGGCGAACGACGCGGCGGGGATGCCGATCGCGCCCGAAACTTCGTCGCACTGCGCATCGGTCAAGCCGAGGCCCGGATCGATGAACACTTTCTTGATCGCGTCGGGATTTTTGTGCGCGACTTCTTCGATGTCCATGCCGCCCTCAGACGAGGCGAGGAGCGCCACGCGCTGCGTGCCACGGTCGAGCACCATCGAAACGTAGAGTTCCTTTTTGATGTCGGCACCGTCTTCGATGAACAGGCGACGCACCTTCTGGCCCGTCGCGCCAGTTTGATGCGTGATGAGCTGCATGCCAAGAATTTGGCTTGCGTATTCGCGCACTTGCTCGATCGACTTGGCAACCTTCACGCCGCCGCCTTTACCGCGACCGCCTGCGTGGATTTGGGCCTTAACGACCCAAACCGGTCCGCCCAGCTCCTGCGCCGCTTTCACGGCCTCATCAACGGTAAACGCCGGAATGCCGCGTGGCACTGGAACGCCAAATTCGCGCAGGATTTGTTTGCCTTGGTACTCGTGAATTTTCACGCTAACCCCTTTTTGTTATCAATCAAAAAATCGTCGTCATCACACTGTAGGAGCGGCTTGCCGCGACCTCTCGCGGCAAGCCGCTCCTACAAAATTTGTTACGTCACGTCCGCCGTCAGTTCCACGCTGTCGCGAACAAACCACTTCGGGTAATACAAGCGCACTGCTTCGCCGTTAGTGGCAAGCGCGTGGCAGCTATCAAGCTGGAACGGCTTGCGGCCGTCGTCGATCGTTTCGCGCCGCTCGCCAGCGAAGGTTTGTACCGCAGCCGTCGGCAAATAGCCCAACAATTCCGACAAATGCGTACAGCCTTTTACACCGCCCATTTTTTCAGCAATTGACTTACGGAACCCTTTCAAAAGGTTCGATCCGATCAATTGCTTGTATTCCGGCGTGATTTGGTCACAGTGGCCCGGATACGGCATCTCTTCGGTGGACGCCTCGATGTCGACCACCTCAAAGCGGCGATCAATCGTGACGCGGATCACCATTTGGTGCACCGGCAGGTCTTTGCTGCGGGTGCCCGTGGAGAGCGGATAGTCGTAATCTTTGGTGTCGACCAGGCGCGCCTCAATGTCGAATAATCCGTCCTCGCGACGAAAACCTTCGTAGCTCACACGGCGCAAGTGGAGACGCTGACGAGTGGCCGGAGCAGACAACGGCATGGGCGATTCGGTTAAAGGCCTTCGCAGCGTAAACGTGCTGAACGACCTTGTAGACTGTGTTGGGACAGTGATTCTAGCGCGGCGGAGATCGCTTTCGTTGTGCAGTGCAGCGAAGCTGGAACGTCCGCAAATAGAGGGTTACGGCGGCATAAGGAGGTATCGTGAACGGCATAAAGTACATCTTGGCACTCGATCAGGGCACGACCAGCTCGCGGGCAATCGTCTACAACCACGCTGGCAGCGCCGTTGCCGCCGCACATAAAGAGTTTCGCCAGCACTTTCCGCAGCCTGGTTGGGTCGAGCACGACGCGAACGAAATTTGGGCTTCGCAGCATGTGGTCTTGCTCGCGGCCATCGCCAAAGCGGGCATCAGCGCGCGCGACATCGCCGCCATCGGCATCACCAACCAGCGCGAAACCACGGTGCTCTGGGATCGCGCCACCGGCAAGCCCGTCGCCAACGCGATCGTGTGGCAAGACCGGCGCACGGCTGGTTTGTGTGATCAGCTCAAAGCTGACGGCAAAGCCGCGCTCATTCAGAAAAAAACCGGCCTTGTGCTCGATGCGTATTTTTCCGGCACCAAACTGAAATGGCTGCTCGACAACGTGCCCGGCGCTCGCGCGCGCGCCGAAAAAGGCGAACTCGCGTTCGGCACGATTGACGCATGGCTGATTTGGAACCTGACCGGCGGAAAAACGCACGCCACCGACCCATCAAACGCCAGCCGCACGCTGCTCTTCAACATCCACACCAACGCGTGGGACGACGAACTGCTGACGCTCTTGAACAT
>DAINAJ010000295.1:0-2899 GCA_036733505.1 Casimicrobium sp. | reverse complement strand
TAGTTAAGGGCGAGAAAAATCGTACTTACGCGAACATCGTACCGTTCGTGGCAGCCGCTGAGTAATCAGTAGTTCGCTGCATAAAAAAAGGCACCTTCGGGTGCCTTTTTTTTGTTGCTCACGATTCACGTGAAAACGTTCGTGCGGGCCGCGTTCTAACGCCGCTCCAATCGATAAAGCATCACTGCGCCTGCGGATAGGAAAATGATGCCCGGCAGCATCGCCCCGAGAAATGGCGGCCATTCGTGAAGCAGGGCGAGGTAAGAAAAAAGCCGATTGCACACAATGAAAACTAAGCCCAGCAAAATGCCCACGAAGATGCGCATCCCCACGCCGCCTGCGCGTTGCTGAATTTGCGCAAACGGAAGCGCGAGGAGCATCAAGACAGAAGTGGCGAGTGGATAGAAAAACTTGCCCCAGAGCGCGACTTCAAAGCGGCGTGCATCCTGTTTATTCGCATGCAGGTGCGCGATGTATTCCCACAACCCTGCTATCGACAAACGGTCAGGTTCTACTTGGAGTACAGACAGCATGTTGGGTGTCAGCACCGTGGTCCATGTCATGCTCGGACGGACTTGCACATTGACTTGAGGGCTAAACGTCGTTTCGGTTGCACGATCAAGGCGCCACTGTTGTCCCGCTTCAAAAGCTGCGCCTTCAGCTACGATTGTTCGGCCTAGGTTTGTGCTATCCGTGTACTCGAAAATTCGCACGCTGCGCAACGCGCCGTCGGGTAGCACGCTCCCAATGTTGATAAATGTGTTGCCGTCTTTGAACCAAAAACCGGATGCAAAGGTTCTCGCAACCATCGGTCTCGTGCCCGAAAAAGCCTGAATGCGCAGAATGAGCTGCTCGGCACGCGGCACGACATATTCGCCCACGATAAACACAGCCGTCGCGAAAACCAAGCTCACGCCGAGCAAGACGCCAGCGACCTGTTGAATCGATACGCCAGAGGTTCGCATGACGCCGTATTCGCTGTTGCTTGCCAGTTGCGCTAACGCGAATAGGGTGCCAATCAGGGCGGCTACGGGCAGCAGCTCATACAAATGGCCAGGGATAGTCGAGGCAACCAGTACCGCAAATTGCGCGGCGTTCAACGCCTTCAATGCACCAAGACCTGCCAGCAAGTCGTAGAAAACCCACAGCATCAATAGCGCTGCGAGCACCATTAACGCAGAGAGAGCGACCTCTTTCGCTAAGTAGCGGTTTAGCGTCTTCATACGGAAGGCCCGGCGCTCGGCGCGCGGCGAGATCCAAACACCGCCCCGCGGTAGCGACGGTAAAACACGGCACCGACCAGAGCGGCGAGCGAGGCGTGAAATAAGAAAAGCGCGGCCGGAAGCGAAATAACCTCGCTGCCAATTTTCGTTTGCACGACGTTCATCAGGTTAAGCGTAATCATCAGCAGCAAGATCGCGATGATGAGATTAATCGAACGACCCAACCTCGGGTTCACATACGCAAGCGGAATCGCCAGAAGCACCAACGAGATTCCAGCCAACGGCACCGACAGACGATAGAACACCTGGCCTAGTCCGGTTGGCGCGCCTTCGCGCAGAAGCGTCATTGTGTCCTTGGCGCGCTCTTCCAGCGGATCGTCCTTCACTTCGTTTCCGGTCATGCGAACACCGTAACGGTCAAAACGGGCCAGCTCATATTCGTTGGGCGCGGCCTTTGCGCTGACGCGCTTTACGCGATTGCCATTTTCCAGAACGACGTATTTGTCGCCCCCTGCGTCGGTGTAGAGAGACCCTTCCTGCGCACGAATCAACGAAGGCCCCGCCGGATCATCGGCAAACACAAATACGTTCTTGATCTTGCCATCGAGCAAATTCACGCTTTCGATAAAAAACACCTGCTTGTTTTTTCGCATTTCCTGAAAAATGCCCGGCGCAACAAATGAGAGCTCGTCTCGCGCGTCAAGGACGCGGCGAAACTCAATGGTGCGCCGCTCCGCCCACGGCGAAAGGGCGTTGGAGAGCACCATTGCAATCGCGAGAAGCGGCAGTGCAAAGGTCAACACGGGACGAATCCACGACATGAGGCTCTGCCCGCTGCTCATCCAAATCGCCATTTCGCTGTCGCGCCAGCTGCGTGAAAGCGTCAGTAGTATCGCCACAAACGTGGAGATCACAATGAGCGGCGCCAACAGGGTGATGATGCGAAAACCCACCATCGGCACCAGTGCATCCATCGGCAGCGAGCCAGCCGAGGCCGCGCCAATTAGCTTAACCAGAATTTGCGCGAGAAAAATCGCGACCAGCACCACGAATACGTAAATCGCGTTGCTAGTGAGTTCGCGCAAAAGCGCACGACGAAAAATCATTCAGCGGCACGGTCGCTGCACGGTTTAGGCACTGGGGCGCTTCCGCTCTGGAATCGCTAAGGCCGCCGCGTACAGCAGTCATAAGATAATGTGCGAGTTTACCCACCTCGCGGCCGGTCACTGAGACCGACGCGCTAACCCTTTCTACGCGAGATCGAAACATGATCGAATTTTCACTACGTGCGGATCATCCATCCAACACTAAGGCCGATGCGGTCGCCGTGGCTGTGCACGAGGGCCAAAAGCTCTCGTGGGCCGCTCAAGAGCTTGATAAATCCAGCAAAGGTGCATTGGCAGCTGCCCTGAAGACGGCATCGTTTGCGGGGCGCTGCGGCAGCGTATTGCCGCTTTTTAACCTGCCGGGTGTAGCGGCTACTCGCGTGCTCGTGTTTGGCGCGGGTGTCGACGCGGCACTCGCAGCCAAAGACGCTCGGGCCACAGGTAAGGCCGTTGCCGCCGCGGCCATTGAGCTAACGCTTTCTGAAGTAACAATTTTCCCACTGGCTGAAGGCGCGGTTGACGCCATGCAGCAGATGGTGATGGGAGTGTCGGACGCGACCTACCGTTACG
>DAINAJ010000294.1:0-2899 GCA_036733505.1 Casimicrobium sp. | reverse complement strand
CTCTGATATCGATCCAGATGGTTGTCCGTCACGTTCAACACGGCCGCAGACGAAAGTTTCAGCGACTGCGTTGACTCCAACTGGAAACTTGATAGCTCCAGCACCCAACTGGAACAAGTCGGCATTTCATCCAGCGCGTCGAGAATCGGCACACCAATGTTGCCAGCAACGCATGTATCAGCGCGCACACTACGAGCCAGCTCGCCGGCTAGTGCCGTCGTCGTAGTTTTTCCGTTTGATCCCGTAACGGCGACTACAGTGGCATGCGGCGAAACCTCGCGAGCGAACAGCTCAATGTCGCCAACCACGGGGACGCCCGAACTGATCACCTGTTTCAGTGCAGTCAGCGCGCGCGGCACACCGGGCGATAGAGCGACGAAGTCGCTTGCCGGCAGGGAATCATGCGACAGATCAATTTGGCGAAACGCGACGCTGGGACAAACCGAGCGCAACTGTTCCAGTCCGCTAGGCGTTTCACCGCTATCGACTACAGTGACCTGCGCTCCGCGTTTGTGTAGGAAACGCGCGAGCGATAACCCGGTGGCCCCAAGGCCCACGACGGTCGCTTTTGCATTCGAACACTGGAACACGATGTGCAGCTTTCTTTCGATTAGAGGTTTAAGTGATTAGCGGAGCTTGAGCGTGGAGAGACCAGCCAGAACTAGGAACATCGTGATGATCCACAGCCGAATGACGACATGGTTCTCATGCCAACCTCCCAATTCAAAGTGGTGGTGCAACGGAGCCATTCGAAAAATTCGCTTGCCTTTGCTGTACTTGAAGTAACCCACTTGCAACATCACGGAGATCGTCTCAGCAACGAACACGCCGCCCATTACGACCAAGACGATTTCCTGACGCACAATTACCGCGATGGTGCCCAGCGATGCGCCTAGCGAAAGCGCGCCGACATCCCCCATAAACACTCGGGCCGGGTGCGCGTTAAACCACAAAAATCCCAGTCCGGCACCTGCCATCGCTCCGCAGAACACCATGAGTTCAGCCGCGCCCGGAATGTACGGAAACAATAAATACTTGGAATAGTCAACACGTCCCACGACATACGCGAACACTGCCAGTGCGCTGCCCACCATCACAACAGGCATGATCGCCAAGCCATCGAGGCCATCGGTCAAATTGACCGCGTTACTCGTTCCCACGATTACGCACCAAGTCAATGCGATGAAGCCAAACACGCCAAGCGGGTAGCCCACGTTCTTAAAGAATGGAACGATGAGATCCGCCTGGGACGGCAAATCTTTGGTGAAGCCGCTCTGTACCCACGCAAAAATCAACTCAAAAATTTTGCTCGTACTAGGTGCAGACACGGCAAACGCGAGGTAGGTTGACGCGATGATGCCAATCAACGCTTGCCAAAACAGTTTCTCTTTTGCCGACATTCCCTTCGGGTTTTTGTGGACCACTTTTCGATAGTCATCCACCCAGCCAATTGCGCCGTAGCCCACCATAACAAAGAGAACAACCCACACAAACCGGTTACTCAAATCAGCCCACAGCAAGGTCGAAATCGCAATCGCGGTTAACACCATCGCTCCGCCCATCGTGGGCGTACCTTGTTTAGCCAAATGCGATTGCGGGCCATCGCTGCGCACCGCTTGACCTATTTTCATGTCGAGCAACCAACGTATCATGCGCGGTCCGATAGCCAGCGCAATCGCCATTGCCGTCGCGCAGGCTAAGACGCTGCGCAGTGTGATGTAGTTAAACGCAGAGAACGCCCTCACTTCGGTGCTCAATAAATTCGCGAGCCAGAGCAGCATTAGTGCGCCCCCTTATATGTTGGTTCTAATTTTTTTATGACACGCTCCATCGCCATTGAGCGCGAGCCTTTGACCAGTAGCGTCGTATTCGGCGACAGGCGCGCTTTGAGCGCTGAAACAAGCGTGTCAATGTCGGTGAACGTCGTCACGCGATCAGGCGAAATCGCCATGGCGGCGGCAGCGCGCTGCATGCGATCACCAAGCGTAAAGACAGCAGCGATCGGAAGCGTGGCTAAATCGTTAAGTAATGCCTGGTGCATTGCATCGCTGCTTGCGCCTATTTCTGCCATGTCGCCGATCACTAGAACCTTCGCCCCAGGTTCCGCGAGCAACACTTGAGCGGCTGCACGTATTGAGGCTGGATTGGCGTTGTAACTGTCGTCGATCAGCTTGGTGCCGTCGGACAATGTGATGCGCGCTAGGCGTCCGCCGATGTTTGAAGCCGTTTCGAGTCCCGACGCAATCTCAACATCAGCTATACCCAACGCTCGCCCCACCGCGGCCGCGGCCAGAGCGTTCTGAGCGTTGTGTTCGCCGGCGAAGGGAAGCTTGATCGTCACGGAACTTGCCGATGGCGAGAACGTAACCTTCAACGAAGTGCGCACAGCATCGTAACTTCCTGCGATGTCGGCTGTCGTGCGCAGACCAAACGTGACCCGGCGATATGCCCGCGACTGCACTTGCCAGTACGCCTGAAACGGATCGTCAGCGTTGAGCACCGCAACCCCGTTGGCGCGCAGGCCTTGGAAAATTTCGCCTTTTGCGGCGGCAACTCCTTCGATGGAACCCACGCCCTCTAAGTGCGCGGGGCCAGCGTTGGTAATCACCGCTATCGTTGGCTCGACCAGTCCGCTCAGCAATGCAATCTCGCCGAAGTGATTCATGCCCATTTCGATCACTGCGATCTGGTGTGTTGGGCGCAGCCGCAGGAGCGTGAGCGGCACGCCAATGTGATTGTTTAGATTGCCTTCGGTCGCGAGAACGGCCTCGGATCCATAGTGCGCACGGCACACCGAAGCAATCAGCTGCTTTGTCGTGGTCTTTCCGTTGCTTCCGGTGACCGCCACCACGGGTCCGTCGAACGCCATGCGTGCCGCGTGCCCCATCTGTTGCAAAGC
>DAINAJ010000293.1:0-2906 GCA_036733505.1 Casimicrobium sp. | reverse complement strand
TTTTCGCTCATCGTTTTTTTGTTCTTGGTCGTCGTGTAGAAGTGGCCGGTGCCAGCTGACGATTCGAGTTTGATTTTTTCACGCATGATTTAGTCTCCTCGATTAGATAACGCGACGGGCACGAAGGTCAGCAAGCACGACGTCAATGCCGTTCTTGTCAATCAGGCGGATAGCGGCTGTCGAAACGCGCAGGCGGATGAAGCGGTTTTCGCTTTCGATCCAGAAGCGGCGGCTTTGCAGATTTGGCAGGAAGCGGCGCTTAGTTTTGTTGTTAGCGTGAGAAACATTGTTTCCCACCATCGGCCCTTTGCCGGTGACGATACATACGCGTGACATGTTGAACTCCAGTGACTTCGCTTCCGCCCTGTACGGATGAAGGATCTGAACGCCGCAAACGTCAAATGGACCGCTAGCGCTCGGGGGTTGAATAGATCAGGGAAAGCCGATAAGTATAGCCGAGTTTTGGGCCAAATGGCGTTGGTTGGCGGCTCTGGGAGGCACGGAAGGCACGAATTTTGGCGGGTTTATGACCCGACAGGTACTTCGACAGCCTGAGTGCGAGCAAAAACCGGTTGGCTAGAGCAGTTCCGCGAAGTATTCGTGTGCAGCGGTGTTCACTGTCGAGATGCGTAGCTCCACTGGCTCGTTTCTCATGTCGAACGCTGTGCGGCGAATTGTCAGCACGGGTGAGCCGGGTTTGACCTTCAACAGTTTCGCGTGATCCTCTGACGCGCCTTCTGCGCGCAGGCGCTCATCGGTGCGAACGACGGTAATACCGAACGCATCTTGATACAGGTTGTAGATCGTGTTCGGCCGCTCTTTGAACTGCGCGGCGGAGAGCTTCTCGAAGCGTGCCTGTTCGATCGCAATGTCGTCGACGGAAACAGGCACCCCGACGAGCGAGAGCTTATTGCGAATGTGAAACGTGGGCGTGCCGATGGCGATCTTTAGTCGCGCGGAAACTTCCTCGTCTGCGACGGACTTGTGAAAGAACACCGATTCAACAAGCGGATAACTCTTCGCGCCCTTTTGAGGCACGATGTGAAAAAAGTAAAAGAGCAACCGTTCGCGATCATGCGAGGACACGAACGTGCCTTTGCCTTGTTGGCGAATGAGGATGCGGTTCTCGACGAGTTCGTCGATGGCTTTGCGCAGCGTACCGATGGAGACATTAAATTCCAGCGCCAACTGCCGTTCAGACGGAATGAGCTGACCGGGCTTTAGATCGCCGGACGCGAGTTGCTCCATCAGCGCGCGCTGAACGCCTTTGTAGAGCGGTCCGCCGTCAAGGCTCGTCATGTAGGTTTCCATCGGTTGGGCGGGGGTGAGCCGTTCACTACGCCTTATGTTCGCAAGCAGCTTTTGGGGCAATCGACTGATTGTAGGGACATACAGCCATAATGGGCAATAAGTCGACTTTATTCATTTCATGCCGCTAACGACCGCCAGGCAGTCGCTGGTGCAAAAAAGCTGTTAGGTGTAGGCATAGTCCGAAATGCGCTCGCGATGCGACTTCAATGCGGCCGCAAGACAATTTTTGCCGAGGCGCTGCGTCCTTCGTGCAAGTCCGCAAACGCGGCAGCGCCGTCGGACAAAGCGCGCTCTTCGACCCATGCGCAGTCACCGAACGCACCTGCGTGCAGCGCCTTCACGGTGCTGCCCAAATCCGACATCGTGTACGTGTAGGTTCCAATCAGCGTGATCTCCGCGAGCGTGAGTTTGCGCATGTCAATTTCGCTCGCCCAATCTTGCAAGCCCACATGCACCATCACGCCGCCGTGACGAATCGCCTTAAACGCCGCGGTGCGCGTGTGCTTTGAGCCCACGCAATCAAACACGATGTCACAACTACTCTCGGCAGGCCCCGGTTGTGTAAGTGGATCGAACGCCTGCGCACCGGCATGCTTCTCGACGCTTGCTCGACGCAGCGCGTTGGTTTCTGCAACGCTCACTTCTCGTACACCGTAGTTGCGGAGTAAGAGCGCCATGAACATGCCAATCGCGCCGCCGCCAATCACGAACACTTTCGACTCTTGCAGCGGACGCACCGCTGCGCGCTGCGCCATGTGCAGCGCGTGCAACGCCGTTGCAGCGGGCTCGGTCAACGCGGCAAGCGTTGCACTCATGCCCTGTGGAATTTCGATCAAACACTTCGCCGGAATCGTCATGTACTCGGCGTATGCGCCGGGCCGCGTCATGCCGACCATGCTGCGATTGCTGCACAAATTGCTGCGCCCTTGTAGGCAGTATTCACACGCGCCGCACGCGATGAGCGGATTGCCCGTGAAGCGCTTGCCCAGATAGGGGCCGGCCACCACTTCGCCCGCGAATTCGTGGCCCAAAATAATCGGTGGAATACGTCGCGGATCGTGCCCGTGATACGCGTGCATGTCGCTGCCGCAAATCCCCACTGCGTCGATGCGCAACGTCACCTCGTCGTCAGCAAGGCGCAACGCCTCCGGCTCGTCGCGGTACATCATCTGGAGCGGTGCGGTGTTAACCAAAGCTTTCATATCGACACTTCTACAAATCCGTTGGTCGGGCGGATCGCGGCGTTGCGGGATGCTCGCAATCCTCGTCAGTCACGGCGCACATCGCGCGAACATCTCCGACGCGTCAGATCTCGCCTGCGCGCCCGCGCCTCGGCTTCGTCCCGAAAGACAAAGTTCGGAAGCGTCCCCGTCAATTCCTGTTCGCTATTCGACTCGCTATCCCATTCGAACCAGCGCACGCGCACACTCGATTGAGTGCGCGCGTTGTTCATCGTTAGGCCGATTCGTACAAACGGGTCAACACGAACTCGCGATGGCCCAGCGATTCGGCGCACGTGAGGCGACCATTGATGGTGCGCATCATGTTTTCCAGAAGCGCGTCGCCCGCGTCGTCCATCGTCATTTCACGACGCA
>DAINAJ010000292.1:1265-2912 GCA_036733505.1 Casimicrobium sp. | reverse complement strand
ACCGCGTCGAGTTCTTTGATCGCGAGGCTGTCGGCGAGATCGGTCGTGACATGACCGATGCCGTACTTCGCAGCGGTCTCTTTGGTCTTGTCGAGATCGCGACTGATGAGGGACACGACTTCCACGCCGTCAATCAGCTTGATCGCGTCGAGGTGTTTGATGCCGAATGCGCCAGCGCCAGCGAGGGCGACTTTGATGGTTTTGCTCATTTATTTGTTCTCCAGAATCAGGTGGCCGACGGCCGTGTTGGATGCGGGCACGTGATAGAAACGGTGCGCGACTTTGGGGGCGTTGTCAGACATTGCGCCGCGTGCGATAAGCCACATCACAAGCTCAATGCCTTCGCTGCCCGCTTCGCGCACATAGTCGATGTGTGGCACGTCGGCTTGCCCTGCGGGGTCGGCGATTAGGCGATCAAGAAACGCGTTGTCGAACTCGCGATTGATGAGTCCCGCGCGCGGCCCTTGCAGTTGATGGCTCATGCCGCCGGTGCCCCAGATATGCACGTTCAACGGTTCGTCGTAGGACTCAATCGCTTTGCGAATCGCCTTGCCTAGGTTGTAGCAACGGCGACCCGACGGCACGGGATATTGCACCACGTTCACCGCGAATGGAATCACCGGGCACGGCCATTCTTGCGGCTGTCCGCACATGAGCGAGAGCGGCACGGTGAGGCCGTGATCCACATCCATCTTATTGACGATGGTGAGATCAAAATCTTGCTGAATCACCGATTGCGCGATGTGCGCAGCGAGCTCCGGATGCCCCTTGACGACCGGCACCGGACGCGGCCCCCAGCCCTCGTCCGCGGGTTGGAATGAATCAGCGCAACCAATCGCAAACGTCGGAATCATCTCCAAACTAAACGCCGTTGCGTGGTCGTTGTAGACGAGAAAAATCACGTCCGGTTTGTTGTCCTTCATCCATTGTTTCGAGAAGTCGTAGCCGTTGAACACAGGCTGCCAGTAAGGCTCGTTGCTCTTGCCTAAGTCAAGCGCCGCGCCGATGGCGGGGACGTGAGACGTGTACACACTGGCGGAAATTTTTGCCATATCAAACTGCCTTTGCTTTGTTACGACCCGCAGCACCTTGGGGCTGATGCTGCGGCTGCGCGTCGCCGTCTTCGCCGAGGTAGCGATTGCCTTGGGCCGACCGCCCGCCGCTGATCATCATGTTGCGGTATTCCTCTTCGGTCATGCCGGTCATGCTGCCCGCCATTTGTTGGAACGATTTGCCGTCGGTCGCGCCGATTTTGGCGAGGAAATAAATGTTGCCGCCGAGGCCGATGCAGCGGTTCAAATCGCGCGCGAGGACCGCCTGCTTTTGATCCTCCGTCATCGGCCATTCATCGAGATACGCGCGCTCGTCGGCCTTGAAGCGTTCGCGGTTCGCGGCCTTCATGAGCGACATACAAAACTGATTCAAGTGATAGCCACGGCGCGATTGTTCTGCATCGAAAATCGTGGTGCCGGGGACATCGAGATAGGGTTTTTCTAGGGACATTTATTGTTCCTCCGGCCAATACAAGCGCATCGGGTTGTCAACGAGTAATTTGCGTTGCAACTCGGCAGTCACGGCGATGTGTGGAATGAAATCGACGAGTAAGCCGTCGTCTGGCATGTGATCTTTCAGATTGGGGTGCGGCCA
>DAINAJ010000292.1:0-1165 GCA_036733505.1 Casimicrobium sp. | reverse complement strand
GCGATTTCAAGCAGCTCTTCCTTCGGCGTGAAGTCCACCAAGCGCTTCACGAAATTGAAGCGCACACCGCGCACGCCCGCAGCGTGCATGGCTTGCAGCTCGGCGTCGGTAACCGTGCGCTTCACGGTGGCGACGCCGCGTGCCTTGCCGTTCGAGTGCACGAGCGCGTCAACCATCGCGCTGTTGTCCGCGCCGTGGCAAGTGGCCTGCACGACGACGTTGCGAGCAAAACCGAGGTGATCACGCAACGCATAGAGCTGGTGTTTCGACGCGTCGCACGGCGTGTACTTGCGCTCGGGTGCGAACGGAAATTGCTCGCCGGGGCCAAACACGTGACAGTGCGCATCGACCGCGCCCGCGGGCACTTTGAATGTGGGTTTGCTCGGGCCGGAGTACCAGTCCAACCAGCCGGGCGTTTTTTCGAATTTCATTGCATTGTTCCTGTGGCGAAAGGTTGTGGCGGCGAATATTCCTGCTTACAACCGCGGAAGTTTCAGCTTTTTGCCGTTAGCGACAGCCTGGCGGTCGTTCAGAGGCAATTTATCTATAAGTCGAGAACTCAGGAAATCTCGCTGTAATGACCGCAGATCAGCCGTTTAACGTTAAAAGCTGTAACCGGGATCTAGTCGATGTACTTCAACCCAGCCTTCTCCAGCGGTTCACGCATCTTGTACATATCCAAGCCAAGCACGCCCGCCGCGAGCTTTGCGCGTTTTTCGCCTTCAAACGCTTCGCGCGCTTCGGCGGCGTCTGCGACTTGTTGCGCGACGGCAGCGGGCACGACGACTACTCCGTCCACGTCGGCGATCACCACGTCGCCGGGATTCACGAGCGCGCCCGCGCAGACGACGGGAATGTTGACCGAGCCAAGCGTTGCCTTCACTGTGCCCTTTGAGCTGATCGCGCGGCTAAACACCGGGAAATTCATTTCGGTCAGGTCTTTCACGTCACGACAGCCGCCGTCGATGATCAGGCCGCGCGCGCCGCGCGCCTTAAACGACGTCGCGAGCAAGTCACCGAAGAAACCATCTTCGTTGTCCGTCGTACACGCGGCAACGACGACGTCACCTGGCTGAATTTGTTCGGCCGCAACGTGCATCATCCAGTTGTCGCCGGGTTGCAAGAGCACGGTCACCGCGGTGCCGCACATCTTCGCGCCGGTGTA
>DAINAJ010000291.1:0-2932 GCA_036733505.1 Casimicrobium sp. | reverse complement strand
GGCTTTAGGAGGCGGCACATGCTCTATCGACGCGCTGAATCTTGTATTTTTATGGCCATTTTGATATAGTGGTTAATCAAGGTTGATCTTGCATGACGACGTCATGCGCATGGAAGGGTATATGAGTTTTCGTAATCAGGTCATGGCCGCCGCTGCGGCATTTTTGTGTGCGTCAGTGGCGTTCGGCCAATCGTCGGTGACTCATCCCTTCAACACCGGCAGCGCCAGCTATACGTTGAACTCAGGAGCCGGCACCGCCTATTTCAACTACTACGACAATGGCGGCGCGTCGGGCAATTACTCAAATAGTGCGGTTGCAGCGAACAGCGTCGTGACGTTTAACGCTGCGCCGGGACAACGTATTCGTGTCACCTTCTCATCGTTTACTACAGAGGCCTCGTGGGCAGATCGCCTCTACGTTTACGACGGCGCGACCACCTCGGCGTCAATAATTCCGTCGGGCATCACCTCGGCAGGCGTCGTTTCTTGCGCGCCTCAGGGCTTTGAGGGAAGCGTCGCCCCGAACAACGCTGGACCAGGAATTGTCGTGTCGACCGGAAGTGCTTTGACCTTCGCGTTCTGTTCGGACTCTTCGGTGGCGCAGGCCGGGTGGGCCGCACGTGTCGAAGTCGTGGGTTACACGGTGGGTGGAACGATTACCAGTCCAGCACCATTGGCCGGGCTGGTTCTGTCACTCAACAGTGGCGCGCAGACCCTCACATCGCCCGCAGCGGGTGCGTTCACGTTCCCCTCTCCGTTGCAAACGGGTGCGACGTACGCTGTGACTGTTCAGTCGCAGCCCGCTGGCGCAACCTGTGCGGTAAACAATGGTTCCGGCACGGTCGGAAGCGGTGCCATCACGGACATTTCAGTGACGTGTATGCCTGTCGCGATCCCCGCCTTGAACGGAACGGCGCTGGCGTTATTGAGCCTGTTGCTGATGGTGACTTCGTTCTCGGTCGTTCGGCGCC
Source organism: Casimicrobium sp. (assembly GCA_036733505.1). Lineage (GTDB taxonomy): Bacteria > Pseudomonadota > Gammaproteobacteria > Burkholderiales > Casimicrobiaceae > Casimicrobium. The sequence goes on along the minus strand of DAINAJ010000291.1, from coordinate 1,961 downwards.
GCGGCTCGCGGCAGCGCTAATCCGCACCGATTGAGTCTCGTGCGTCTCAGCGCCTCGCCTCGCTAAGAATGGTTTGGGTCACCGCGACGACCACCTCCGCCATCCGCTTGTAGTCCAGGCGATCTGGCGTGTCGTCTTCGGTGTGATACGCCTCGTTGCGGAAAAACGCGGTGTCGGTGACCATCATGCCGACGAAGCCCTCGTTCCAATAGCTCAGGTGATCCGAGAAATCGATGCCTTGCAAAACGGACGGCGCATTGATCGAATACACCGGCAACGAGGTGGCCTGTTGCATGGAACGCTTCACGCGGCGCGACAAATCGCCCTCGGCGTAATTGCCAACGAGCGCGATGAAATTGCCCGTCGTGGGGTACACCGCCTTCATGAGCGGCGTGAGTAGTTGCTGGCTGTACGGTTCGTCGCTAAAGTACCCGATGCACTCTAGGCTAAGCATGAGCGATACGCGTTTGCCGTTCGCCTTCAACGATTTAGCGTGAACCGCGCTGCCCATGTTCGCCGTCCGAAAGTACGGTGGCTCTTCTAGCGTGTACGCGACGAGTTCAACGCGCTGTTTGAGTTTCGCGTTCGACAACGCTTTCGCGAGTTCAATCAACCCAGCCACGCCGCTTGCGTTGTCGTCGGCACCGGGCTGAATGTCCGCGACGTCGTAGTGCGCTCCGACGACGATCACGTCCTCAGTGTCTGGGCCAAACTGCGCGATCAAGTTTTGGAAGCCGCGACCGGTCACGGTGTAGCTTTGCACGGACACCGTCGCCGTCGTGCTTCGTAACTCAGCTTCGATATACGCCGAAGCATTGTTTAGCTGCGTCAAATTCGTGTGCACCCGCGGCGCGAAATCAACCGCGAGGCGATGAACGTGTTTGCGAAGCGCTGCCGGCAAGGCGGGCGGCGCAGCGCTCGCGCCCGCGCGAGTCCACGTTGGCTGCACGACCAGCCATGCTGCAATCGTTGCGGCTGCCAGTAGCGCTGTAAGCGCGTAAACAATCCATCCACGCCAAAGTTTCATTTCACGATTCCTTTGCCACGATTTCGACAATGTAGCTGGCGTCGCATAACGCTTGCATTCCGGTCGTTCTGGTATTGTCAATTGATACCGAAAGTTCGTTACGCGCTACCTCATTTCCACATGAACGCCAACCCCCAAATCCCGCTCCCAAACTTCCAAGAACGCCCGGTCGAAGAAATGCAAGCGCGAGCGACTAAGTTTGCGGGGCGTATGCAATTGCGGCGCACCGTGCGGGACTTTTCGGATCGGCCGGTGCCTCGGGACATCATTGAAAATTTCATTCGCGCCGCGTGCACCGCGCCGTCCGGCGCGAACCAGCAGCCGTGGCATTTTGTGGCGGTGTCGAACCCTGACATTAAGCGCGAAATTCGCGTCGCCGCCGAGGCCGAGGAGCATGAGTTCTACGTGAACCGTCGCGCGGGCGAAGAGTGGCTCGATGCGCTCTCGCATCTGGGCACCGACCAACACAAGCCATTTCTCGAAACCGCGCCGTGGCTCATCGTGGTGTTCGGTCAGCGGTATGGCATCGATGAGCAGGGCGAGCGAATAAAGCATTACTACACGCCGGAGAGCGTGGGCATCGCGATGGGCATGCTGATCACCGCCGTGCATCACGCCGGGCTCGTCGCCCTCACACACACGCCCGCGCCGATGAAGTTCTTGAATCAAATCCTAATGCGGCCCGAGCACGAAACGCCGTACTTGATCCTTGTCGTCGGCTACCCCGCCGAAGGCGCAACCGTGCCCAACATCGCGCGAAAACCTTGGGAGCAGGTGGCCACGTTCCTTGAGTGACGCGCGAAAACTGGGTTTGAATTGCAGATACAGCTTTCATGTGCGAACGACTTATGGGCGGTCGTTGTGCGCGTTTTTTGCCGTATGTTGACATACAGGCTAAATGACCTGAAACGCCCACCCGCTTGTCGCTAGCGCA
>DAINAJ010000290.1:0-2984 GCA_036733505.1 Casimicrobium sp. | reverse complement strand
TGCCGGTCGACGGGCAACCATATCAAGGCATCGTCGGACTGCACGGCGGGTCAGTCGCCACACTTCTCGAAGAGTACTTGACCAATTCGCAGCAAACGCAAACGCGCCTGTGGTTGCGTCAGGACGGCGAGGCCATCGAGGCGATGATGCTCGAGCGCTTGCCAGAAAAAGCGAGCGACGAGGCGAACGCCGCGTGGGACGCCGTCGTTGCGCAAGCCGAGACAATGTTCGCCGAGCCGTTCATGCCGTTTCCGTATGTCCAGTGGCTGCAGTTCGCATTTCCCGGCCATGATGTGAAAGTGCATCCGGCACAAGCTTTAGCGTTTGCGTGCGCATGCAGTTTCGAGCGCGTACTCAACGCGTTGAAGCTCGTCGGTGAAGCGGAATTGATGCCGCTGCTCGAAGAGAAGAACGTGATCGAAACGCGCTGCGAGTTTTGCGGCGCGCAATACGTGGTCAGCGAATCGCAATTGCTCGCGCTCTTTCGTGACGTGAGCCACCACCGCGCCCCCGGCACGGACACGCTTCAGTAAACGGCGTAAGCAGCAACAGGCATGACCGACACGTCCACCGTTTCAGTACGAATCGACAAGTGGTTGTGGGCTGCGCGCTTCTTCAAAACGCGCTCACTCGCCACCGATGCGATTGACGCGGGCCACGTGCGCCGAGGCAGTGTCGGCTCGGTCAGCGGCGACCGACTAAAGCCCGCGCATAACGTACGCGTGGGCGACACCTACGCCGTGCAACGAGGCGACAGCCTGCACGAAATCGTGGTGACCGCGGTATCGGATCGGCGCGGCTCCGCAACCGATGCGGCATTGCTTTATCGCGAAACCGAAACTAGCATCGCTGCCAGGTTAGATAAACAAGCCATCCGGGCAGCCGCCAATTCTTTGCAGCCGCCGATGCGCGGACGCCCTACCAAACAAGATCGCCGCAAGCTCGCCGAAATGTTCGCGAAGAACTACAGTGGCAACGATAGCGGTTAGGCCACAATCTCCACGCGCGACTGCGCGAGAAAATCAATCGACATGAGTTTGACGTTTACCGGCGAGCGATTCCTTCCTGAGTGTGCGGGCGAAATGGTTTACGAGCACTGGCATCGCTACCTCATCGCGCGCGAGTACGTCGCAGGAAAGCGTGTGCTCGACGCGCCGTGCGGCGAAGGCTACGGATCAAATTTGCTTGCCGCGAAAGCGCTCGCCGTTGTGGGCACGGATATTTCCACCGATGCCGTCGCGCATGCGAATAAACGTTACTCCGGGGCGAACCTGAGATACGTTGCCGCCAATTGCACCCACATCCCAGAACCTGACGCGAGCTTTGACGTGATCATCTCCTTCGAGATGATCGAGCACATCCACGAGCAAGCCGAATTTCTCCGCGAAGTTGCGCGCCTCTTAAAGCCCGATGGTCTGTTCATCATTTCGTCGCCAAATCGGCCGGAGTACAGCGATCGCACAGGTTACAAAAACGAATATCACGTCAAAGAGCTAGACCAAGCCGAACTCAAAGCGTTGCTCGATCCGCATTTTTCTGCACAACAGTGGTTTGCGCAAAAGGCCGCATTTCATTCGATGGTGTGGCCACTCGACCAGCCAGCGACGAGCGCCGCCGCGCTCGCCATTGACGGCAGCAACGCATACCCGGAAGCGATGTACTTCATGGTGTTCTGCGCGCGCGACGCTAGCCGCTTGAACAGCGTGCAATCACAGCTAAGCCTCGTCGCCGACCGCGAGCACTCGGTCTACGCGGAATGGTCGCGCACATACCGTGAGAACGCCATGTTGCACCAGCAGATTGCGGCGTTGAAGGCTGCGCCTGCTCCCCGTACCGACAAAGTCGTCGAGGCCACTTCGGTCGAGGAACCATGGCTCGTCCGCGTCGCGCGGCGACTCACGGGTTCGGTGCCACGGTGATGAATGCGTGCATTGAAAAGGGCTTAGCGAACTTCGCGGCGGCCGGCGTGCCGCGGCTGCTTTTCATCACGCACGGCTGGGGTGGCGGTGTGGAGCAACACGTGCGCGACTTGGTCTCGCTGTGCGGCTCGCGGGCACGTGTAGCGGTATTGCGTGCGGTAGATGCGACGCGAGCTACGCTTACTTTGCCAGGCGGAGCGAACGTGGAGCTTGCACTTGGCGATTGGCCAAGGTTTGTTGAATCCTTACGTGAACTGCAATTTGATCGCTTGCATTTGCATCACGTCCACGGCCTGCCTCCCGAAATTCTCTCGCTTGACACTGCGCTCGAACGTCCGCTCGACTGCACGTTGCACGACTACTGGGCTGTGTGTCCACAGTACCAATTGCAGGACATCAACTCTCGCTATTGCGGCGAACCAGACGCGGGTGGCTGCGCTAGTTGTATCGCCGAGCGACCGAATGCGTGGGGGCTAGACATCGCGACTTGGCGGCGGAATATGGCCGTGGTGTTGCAGCGTGCGGAGCGGGTTTTCGCGCCGAGCCATAGCGTCGTCCTTCGGATGGCACGCTACCTGCCAACGGAACAATTCACGGTGTTGCCGCACGCTGAACCTGAGCTAAATTGGCCACGCGTTCACAAGGTAGCGCTCCTCGGAGCGCTCGCCCCGGCCAAAGGGTTGGCAGTGGCTATTGCTGTGTCCGAGCGCGCGCGTAGAGATGGCGCATCGCTCTCGCTTCGATTGATTGGCCACGCTGCGGAACCTCTGCCTGATGGATTCACGGCAACAGGCACCTACGAGGCGCCTGATCTGCCCCGCCTGATCGCGCTGGAGCGACCCGACGTATTGTGGCTGCCGTCGCAAGTGCCGGAGACTTACGCCTACACGCTGAGCGTCGCGTTGGCAAGCGGCATGCCCATCGTCGCGTCCGACATCGGTGCGCTTGGTGAACGACTGCGCGGTCACCAGGGTGCGACGCTGCTTCCGCATGATGCGTCCGTTGACGCGTGGCAGGCGGCGTTGCTGACAGCCGCTGCAACAGCGAACCCACGTCCGACGATGC
>DAINAJ010000289.1:0-3000 GCA_036733505.1 Casimicrobium sp. | reverse complement strand
TAACGCAGAAAGCAACGATGACGCTGCTCTCGAAAATGATCTGTGATTTGATTCCGCCGGTGGTGGCGTAGCGCTATGCCGGTGCTTACGGTTATCGCAGTGGTTAAGGTGTTGGACCAATATCGTTAGATTGCAACCCGTATGGCTTTTCGCCGATAACGACAGCCGGGCTTGGCTTTCAGCGATTTTTCATGCTTAGTCAACAATCATCATATACGGGCTGAAACCCAAGTGTGGATGTCGCTGTAGCCATAAAGCCATTAAAGCGGCACGTCCCGCGCAATTCACTCGCCCGCAGGTCTCGCCTCCCTCGTGTGGTGATACGCGGCGCGGTGCAAATGCGCGATGAAATGGCGCACGGCCGGCAGCACTTCCGATTCGCGGCGCAGCATTGCCGCAACCTGTAAATCCAGTCCGCGCTCCGCCACCGGGACGATGCTCAAAAAATGTTTCGCCAGCGGATGCTCGGCGATTTGTTGCGGCATGAGGCCCACGAAATCGCCAGTGCTCAGGAGCGAGAGCAGCGCCAATGTGGAGTTCACCGTAGCACCGCCGGACGGCGCTTTCAGGCCATGCTGCTCGAACAATGTACGCGCATAGCCCGACTGCGGCGTGGCTCCTGTGTAGACCCATTTGGCGGCCGCCAAATCTTGCAACGACGTAGCACGCGCTAGCGGATGCGCCTTTCGAACGACCACGACCATGCGCGTCGTCATCAGCGGCTCTACGACAAATTCGCCACGCGACAAATCGTCGGGCACGCCGCCTACCGCGACGTCTACTTCGCCCTTGCGAAGCCGCTGCAACTGCGCGATGTAGAGCTCCTCCGTCACCCGCAAACGCACCGCTGGAAATTCGCGGCCAAAGGTGCGCAAAGTCTCCGGCATCAACAGCATCACCGCCAGCGGCACCGCGCCGACCGTGAGCTCACCCACCATACGACCACCCAGTTGGTTGATCGTATCGACCGCTGCGCCCAGCTCTTTACCCACGTTCACCGCGTGCTCGTAAAGCACTTTGCCTTGCGCTGTGGGTAAAACGCCGCGTGAAGTGCGCTCCAGCAGCGTGGTGCCCAACTCCACTTCTAGCTCGCGAAGCATTTTGGTGAGCGCTGGCTGCGACACGCCCACGCGCCGTGCCGCGCCGCGCAGGCTGCCCTCTTCAATCGACGCGACCAGCGCCGTTAACGTCGTCAGTTTCATCGTCTGCGATCACCCAATTTGATGCGATGGACTATCTCACATCGCACGCTGGCGATAACTTCCGGTTATCGCGAACGCGAAATCAGCATCTGTTCAGCCAGACCCTAGCCGGACAAAATTCGCGGCGCTTTGATCTAGATCAGAGCACCGAGCGGCGAATGCGATGGGCGTTTCACTCACCGCTGAATCCACACCGACACGAAAGACCAACCCCACTCATGGCAACCATCATCGGCGGCATCGCCGTTTCGCACACACCCACCATAGGGTTCGCGCTGGATAACGGCAAACAAAACGACGCCGTTTGGAAGCCGGTATTCGATGCATTCGCACCGGTTCGAGCTTGGCTAGAGGACAAGCGCCCGGACGTCTTGTTCTTCGTCTACAACGACCACATCACGTCGTTTTTCTTCGACCACTATTCGGCGTTTGCGCTTGGGGTCGGTGAGCAGTACGTTGTCGCCGATGAAGGCGGTGGCGCGCGCGCATTACCCCCAATTGCTGGGCACGTCGCGCTGTCGCAGCATATCGGTCAATCGCTCATGGCCGACGAATTCGACCTGTCGTTTTTTCAAGATAAGGCGCTCGATCACGGCTGCTTTTCGCCGCTGTCAATGCTCTACACCCCGGACTCTAGCTGGCCCGTCGCCATCGTTCCATTGCAAGTGGGCGTGCTGCAATTTCCGGTGCCGTCGGCGCGCCGTTGCTACAAGCTCGGGGCTGCGCTGCGGCGTGCGATCGAGAGCTTTCCGCAGGATCTAAAGGTTGCCATCGTCGCCACTGGCGGCCTCTCCCATCAAGTGCACGGCGAGCGTGCAGGTTTCAACAATCCTGAGTGGGATGCCCAATTTCTGGAATTGTTTGAGAACGACCCTGAGCGAATCGCCTCAATGACGCTCGCTGAGCTTGCAGCCCTCGGCGGCATGGAAGGTGCGGAGGTCATCATGTGGCTCATCATGCGCGGCGCGCTCTCGGCGAACGTAAACAAAATTCACCAGAGTTACTACTTGCCTTCAATGACCGGAATCGCCACCGCCATCTATGAAAACAATGCATCAGCGCCCGTCGCAAGCGAGGCCGAGCGACATCTTGCGCACATGGGTGCGCAGCTAGCTGGCGCAGAGGCTCTTTCCGGTACCTACCCGTACACACTCGCCCGCAGCGCAAAAGGCTATCGCATCAATAAATTTCTTCACCAACTCGTAGAGCCGTCGCACCGTGCGCAGTTTTTGGCCGAACCCGAGGCAGCGTTCCATCGCGCAAAGCTAAGCGACGAGGAGCGCACCTTGATCCGCAACCGCGACTGGCGCGGGCTCATTCACCACGGCGCAATTTTCTTTGTGCTCGAAAAGCTCGGTGCCGTCGTTGGTGTGTCGAACTTGCACATCTACGCTGCGATGCGCGGGGAATCGCTGGAGGCCTTCCAGAAGACGCGCAACTCGCCGATCTTGTACTCGGTGAGCGCGCAAACCACTACAAACGGGTCTTGGTCGAGCGAAGCAGCCTAATGACGCGCTGGCCACGTACGCCCGCGGCGTTCGAGCGCTATCGAGCGCCACGTCACTTTCGTCACAATCAACATATCTAGCGATTTCTCATGCCAATTTGTTATATCTGCTAGTTTCTGCACAACCTGCACATTCGCGAACATCGCGGCGAAAATACTGAAAAGCCGCAGCGAGCGGCCATCCCGCGCGTGCAGTTGGTAGCGTTCCCGAATTGATCACATTTATCAGGAGGTCCTTATGTCCCACGCTTTCACCCGTCTCGTCGCGGCCGTCACGGCGGCGATTCCGCT
>DAINAJ010000288.1:0-3002 GCA_036733505.1 Casimicrobium sp. | reverse complement strand
AACGAATGAAAACGATCTACAACGCTAAGCACGCTCTGCACCGCGCTGAATACGAATTTTTTCGTGGCGAAAAGGTGGCGGCGTTCGAGAAGCCAGAGCGCGCTGATTGGGTGCTCGCGGCTTTGCAGCGCGACGGTGTCGGCGATGTGCTGGCGCCTACGCCGCATAGTGACGATGCGATCCTTAAAGTGCACAGCGCGCGTTACGTGAGCTTTCTGCGCGGCGCACATTCGGAATATGTTTCACTCGGCGGCAAGGGTGACGTGTTCCCATCGATTTGGCCGATTCGCGGAATGCGTTCAGACGTCGAACCGAAAAACTTCGCTGCGCGAATGGGGCTGTACTCTTTCGATTCTGGATCGCCGCTAACCTCGGGGACATGGGCGGCTGCACGCGAAGGCGCAGACTGCGCAATGACCGGTGCTGCGCTGTTGAGCGCGGGCGAGACCAGTGCTCTGGTGCTGACGCGGCCACCGGGACATCACGCCGGGCATGATTTTTTCGGTGGCTATTGCTTTCTTAATAACGCGGCCATCGCAGCGCAAGCCATGCGCGACGCGGGCTGCGCGCGTGTGGCGATACTCGACGTTGACTACCATCACGGCAACGGCACGCAAGATATTTTTTACGCGCGCGGCGACGTGTTTTTCGCCAGCGTGCACGGCGATCCACTGACCGAATATCCGTTTTTTCTCGGTCACGCCGACGAGCGCGGCGTCGGCGAGGGCACCGGCTGCAATTTGAATCTGCCATTGCCCGCTGGAACCGATGCCGATGTTTGGCTTGAGTCGCTCGCGGTTGCGCTGAAGTCGATTGCGGCGTTCAAGCCTGACGCGCTGGTTGTTTCACTCGGGGTCGATACGTTCGAGGGTGATCCGATCTCGCATTTCAAGCTGAAAACGTCGGACTATCCGCGGGTGGGGCGTGCGATTTCCGCGCTCAACTTGCCCGCGCTTTTTGTGATGGAAGGCGGCTACGCTGTGGCCGAAATTGGGGACAACGTAGCTGGAGTGCTCTTGGGATTTGAGCGGGCTTAGTTTCGCTTCGGCATCGGCTTGGGCGAACCCAGCACACCCTTGGTGGCGATCATCAAGCCCAGCTGAATCAAAAAATCTAACAGTGAAAAACTACTGTCTTCGGGCTTTGTTGCGCTGATTACTTCGCACTGCGCGCCAGATGCAAATAGCAGCGCGTTCTCCGCACCTTCCGCGCGCGTCGTCAGCAGCGCCTCTTCGTCGCGCGAGTATTCATGACAATACTTGGTCGTAATAACCACATCGCTTTTGCTGACGGCATACTTGTCCAGCGCCACGCGTGTCACTCGGATAGTCGCTTGTTGCGCTGCCACAGGCAAGGACGGCACGGCCAGCGACGCGATCAAAATGGTGGCGATGATTTGGGTGCTGCGGTGGCGGGTGCTCATAGAGTGAACGCTATCACGGGACGGGACGCTTGGGACGGGTGAGTAAAAATTCGGATTAACAGCTTTATAGCGCTAACGACAGCCAGGTGGTCGATTGAACGAAAAATTAATGCAAGTCGACAATCTATAAAATTACGCCACAACGACCGTAGGGTCGTCGCTAGACGCATAAAGTTGTATGGCTTGTCGCGTTCAGTGAGCCGAGTTCGCGTGTTGGTCGTGAAATCGATACGTATGAGACCGCCCACTGACGTCCAGTCTCACGCGATCACGCCGCCGCCCAAGCACACGTTGCCGCGATAGAGCACAGCGTATTGCCCAGGCGTCGGTGCCCACTGGCCTTCGTTGAAATGAAGCGTCGGCAACGCGTGCGCCGTGTCCGCAGGCGCGTAGCGGCAATCGGCGTCTGGCTGACGATAACGCGTCTTGCCGCCGTAACCGTTGCCCGTCTCGGGCGCAACGCCTGCAATCCAGTGCGTATTGACGAGAGGCACATCCTTGCGACGCAGGGCGGGATGCTCGCGCCCCTGCACGACGATCAGCTCGTTTTTCGCCATATCTTTCCCGGCCACATACCAGGGCTCGCCCGAGCCCGCGCGTGACCCACCGATGTGCAGGCCGCCGCGCTGACCCAGCGTGTAATACGCCAACCCTTGGTGCTTTCCAACATGCTCGCCTTCCGGCGTGAGCATCTCGCCCGGCGTTTTGGGCAAATAGCGTTCCAGAAACTCGCGGAATGGACGCTCACCGATGAAACATATGCCGGTTGAATCTTTCTTTGCGAAGTTTGGAATGCCTTCACGCTCGGCGATCACGCGCACGTCGCGCTTCGGAATTTCCGAGAGCGGAAACATCGCTTTTGAAAGCTGCGTTTGCGTCAGGCGATGCAGAAAATACGACTGATCTTTGCTGTCGTCGTCGCCCTTTAGGAGTTCAAATCTGCCATCGGTTTCGCGCACACCGGCGTAGTGCCCCGTTGCGATTTTGTCTGCCCCGAGACGCATCGCGTGATCGAGAAACGCGGCGAATTTGATCTCCGTGTTGCACAGTACATCTGGATTCGGCGTGCGACCGGCTTGATACTCTGCCAAAAAGTACGAGAAAACGCGGTCTTTGTACTCACTGGCGAAATTGACGACTTCGATATCGATGCCGATGTGGTCGGCCACGCTGACCGCGTCCACCAAGTCCTCGCGCGAGGAGCAATATTCGCTGTTGTCGTCGTCTTCCCAATTCTTCATGAAAATGCCGAGCACTTCGTGGCCTTGCTGTTTGAGCAACCATGCAGAGACGGCGGAATCGACGCCGCCAGAGAGACCAACAATGACTTTCATTTGGACAAATTATCCGACAAGGTGCAAAAGAGACGACAGGGCAACAAAAAAGGCACCCGAAGGTGCCTTTTTCATCCGAAGCGCCTTACGACGCCGTCGAATTAAGCAGCTTTCTTAGCGGCTTTTTTTGCTTTTGCTTTTTTCATTGCTTTTTTAGCTTTTGCTTTCTTAGCAGGAGCAGCGGCTTTAGCACCGTCAGCTGCTTTAGCAGGAGCAGCGGCGGCAGGAGCAGCAGCAGCAGGAGC
>DAINAJ010000287.1:0-3013 GCA_036733505.1 Casimicrobium sp. | reverse complement strand
GCGAGCAGGGTCGCCGCAACGCGGGCGAGCTTCGCGCAGTGAGAGGCGACGTGAATAGGTGAGCGCATTCGAAGTCCTTGACCAATATATGCTCTGTCGAGTGTATCCCCGCCTTAGCCGATCGCTTCGCATGACTCACGGTAAACGAACCCGCGATCATAGTGCTTGGGTGTCCCGCAGGTTACGGCGTTGCCGCGAGCAAGTTAGCGACTAGCGACGCGCATTTCGCGCTCTGATCGTCTTTTTGAGTTTCGCCTGGCGTGCAAACGGATTCGGCAAGCCGATTCGCTACAAGGGTGCTTGGCTCTGTTTGATGGGCACACGTCGCGACCGTCACGCGGCCGGCAAGCCGCTCTTTTATATCGGCAAGATTCGTGCGTACGCTGAAGAACGTCGCGTATTTGTCCATGCGCATAACCTGCTGAAGTGTACTTGCTTCCCGAGCGCGATCACTTGAGAATCTGTACTCGTACAGATATCGTTTTGGTTCGGAAATTAAACCTTCTTCGCCTACGTTCATTGCGCGTACGAACGCGGCTTGCAGCGATACGAGTTCGTCTTTGAGCCGTGCGGCGATTTCGCCGCCAAAAAGTTTGTTGATGTCTTCGACTTTTACCGACAAACTAGCATTGAGTATTCGCTCCACCGATAGCTCTTCTACGTACGCAATATGTTTGGCCGCTAGCGTGTGCGTCACTACGGAACGCTCCCTTAGCGCAGCATCAATTCCGCTCGCATAGCCTGGTCCGTTCACTCCCACGATGAGGTCGTCGCCGAACCAAATAGATGCCATGCGCAGGTCTCCCACCACCACAAACCCAGCGCGTTGACGTTTTGTTGCGGTGTTGAGCCCAATTAACCTACCCAGTTGCGCTGAGAAGCTGTCGTTGTCGGCCATGTTCCATCTTGATACCAGAATTCCTGCCTTACCACGCGCTTGGCGAACCTTACGCTCCTGAGCGCTGACCACCTTTTGCAGAGCAAGGAGGTCGTCATTTGCTTTCTTGATCGCGCCTGAAAGCGATGCTGCAGTCAGCGTGCCGTCCCCCGTCAAGGTCCGAATTTCGGTTAGCGCAGCTGTGCTCTCGGCGTCGTTAGTTGCTGCCGCTATTTTCTGTTGGTACTTTTCCAACACCACGAGACTGACTTTAAGCGAGACAACTTGTTCTAGTTCACGTCTGAGCTCGTCCAGTCCATCTCGCAGCGCGACAACATCCGCTTGTTTGGCTTGTTTTCCGAAGTCTTGAATGAGCACCTTCGAACATTGATGGCTGATTCCGATGGAGAACATGTCGGAAAGGTGTCGGCTCGGCGTTGTAGTCGTCATACCGAGAGGTTGATAAGGAGCCAGTCCAGAGATGTTGACGAGACTACGATAAGTTTCGCCCTCCGCGCCGGTGTGACTCTCGGTTTCGCTGCCGAGTTGAGTAAGTGATAACGAGGCCGGGCGTTGCGTGGCGCAGCCAGTGAGCGTTGCAACGGCGCACACTACAAATGCAAGACAGACTTGAAACATGACGACTCCCCACAGTTTTGAAGTCGCTATCGTGCTCCAAAAATAACCGGCTTGACCTTACCCGAGTAAGTCGGAGCGTGCGCGCCTAGGTGCTCGTTGGGCGACCTGAACCAGCGCGCCGCGCCTCGTCACAAACGTGCGGCCCAGCAATCCTTATCCGGCAATTGATCTACGTGTGGGATGTGTCCTCGCAACACGCCAACTGGCTCTGAGTGCTGTGTTCACGCGCCAGCGGCTTCGCTATGCTCCCTGGGCGATGTGCCGGCGGGCTTGCTATCGCCGCCAAACAACGAACTGATTGTTCGCGGGCATCGCAAAGTCGCTCACGAGCGAAAGGCCTTGCGCCCGCGCTAGCGTATCCACCCACTCAAAGTCACGTAGACCGCTTAACGGGTATTTCTCCCTCAGCGACGCGTCGAAATCGGCATTGCTTTGGGTGGTGAAGGCACCGTCGTATTTGAACGGACCGTAAACGCACAGACGGCCTTTCGCGGCCAATGCTTTGCCGACACCGGCGAAGAAGCACTCGACCGCTGACGCCGGCATGATGTGCAGCGTGTTCGCACTGAACACGCCGTCGAACGCGTTCGTGACCATCGCGTCAAGCGGCCACGGATTCATCGTGACGTCGAGCATCACAGGCGGTGCGACATTCGTGAGCTTGCACTCGGCGAGCGCTTCGACGAGGATCGGCATGTTCTCCGCGATGTCAGTCGGTTGCCAACGAATGCTCGGCATCATCTCCGCGAAAAACGTGCCGTGCTGTGCTGTGCGCGACCCGATTTCGAGGACGGTGCTCCCCGCCTTGAACACGTTTTGCAGGTGCGCGAGGATCGGGCGCTTATTGTTTTCGCAGGCTTGGCTGAAGGGTACTGTCATGGTGCGCGGCAGAGTGCGTTGTTACGGCGAGCATAGCCGCGCACATGCCTTAGCGTCGCCACGGATGCACAAGTGTGGGTTTAAGCTTTTTCAGTCTAACGACCATCTAGCGGTGGTTGCAGCCGAAAATGCCGTAAAGTCGACGTACTATGAAAATTGGCTGCAAGCGCCTGCAGACGGTCGTTCGGGCCAAAAAGTCAATCCGTTACCCTTGGCACATTGCGCGCGGTGCGCCGCCCGCTGGCGCGCTCGCGCCGCAGAACACGTCTTTACCGTTGCGTCCACTCTGCCTGATGTGAAAGCCATGAATGCCACCCCTCAGATTCGCTCAGTCCTAAATTTCATTCGCACCGCCGTCCTCGTTCTGGTGTCGGCGAGCGCATCGCACGCTCAAGTCGCGGGTAGTTTCGACACTACGTTCGGGGCTACCAACGGCTACGTCCCCGCGCTCGTGATCGGCACCAACGACGATGACCGTGCCAACGCAATCGCGCTGCAATCCGACGGAAAAATTGTTCTCGCCGGCCAATGCGCGGGCGCGCTCGGCACGTATTTCTGCATGGCACGACTCAACGCAGACGGCTCGCTCGACACGAGTTTCGACGGCCCCGGCACACC
>DAINAJ010000286.1:0-3017 GCA_036733505.1 Casimicrobium sp. | reverse complement strand
CGCCAGCGCCTCGGCAGGGCATTGCCCACAATGCGCAGCGTGTCGGTGCGAAGAATTCTGCGGGCGCGCTGGTAGCGAACGTCGTCGGTGCAGAGCTCGTCGCCGTGCATCAGCAGCGTGCGTTTACCGCCGAGTTCGATGACAGTTTGCTCGTTGAGCAACGTTGCGCCACATGCGGCCGCAAACGCAGTGCCGATCATGAAATCGCGATTGCCACGCGCGATGAAAGTTTTTACGCCGCGTTCCGATAGCGCCTTGAATTGTTCGGCGATGCGACATGCGTATGCGTCGCCCGGCAACATCGCGTCGCCGAGCCAGACGTGGAGCAAATCGCCCAAGACGTAGAGCACGTCTGCCGTCGGCGCGTCGACGCGCATGAAGGCGTCGAAGCGCGCTTGCGTCGCGGTGTCGCGTTCGTTCAGGTGCAGGTCGGAAATGAAAATCGCGCGCATTGCGTTCACCTATTCGATGAGCGAATGCGCGCGATAGTTGGCTTGGATTGTAGTGTTGGCACGTTATCCAAGGCCGGACTCACCGTTGGTCGGCGGTGAGCTAAACGATGACTGCTTTGGTGACGAGAACGTCTTCAGTGGGTACGTTTTGGTGGAAGCCCGCTGTTGCGGTGCGCACGTTTTTAATTTTGTCGACCACGTCTGTGCCGGAAGCTACTTTACCGAACACGGTGTAACCCCACGAACTGCCCGACGGCGCTTTGAAATCGAGGAAGGCGTTGTCAGCAACGTTCACGAAGAACTGCGATGAGCCGGAGTGCGGTTCGTTGGTGCGCGCCATTGCGACGGTGTATTCCGCGTTGCGCAGACCGGCTTTGCTGGTGGCGACGCCTTCATGCTCAATCGGAGCGCGTCCTGCTTTCTGTTTCATGCCGGGCTCGAAGCCGCCGCCTTGAATCATGAAGCCTTCGATGACACGATGAAAAATCGTGTTGTCGTAGTGACCGTCTTTGACGTATTGCAGAAAGTTTGCAGCCGTTTTTGGAGCGTTTACTTCGTCGATATCGAGGGTGAAGTCGCCGTGGTTGGTGCTGAATTTAACGAGGGCCATGCGGCGTCCTTTTATTTTTTGGTAACGAGGGTAACTTTTTCGATCACGATTTGCGTTTGCGGCACATCGGTCGGGAACATGCCGCCCGCACCGGTCGGCACTTCGGCCATTTTGTCTACGATTTCCATGCCTTGAACCACGCGACCGAAGGCGGTGTAGCCCCAGCCGAATTGTTTGCACTGCGGCGGCGCGTTTTCAGCTTTGCAGGGCGGCGGCACGTTGTTCTTCGCTTGCGAGGCGTTGAGCATCGTGTTGTCTTTGTAGTTGATATAGAACTGCGCCGTTGCCGAATGCGGATCGCCCGTGCGTGCCATAGCGATGGTGCCGCGATCGTTTTTTAAGCCTGCTTTTTCCGCAGCTTCGCCTTCGTTTTGGATCGGAGCGCGCGTTTCTTTTTGCTTCAACGTTTTGTCAAAACCGCCGCCTTGAGCCATAAAGCCTTTAATGACGCGATGGAAAACGGTGCCTTCGTAAAAGCCCGCTTTCGTGTACTCGAGGAAGTTGGCGACAGATTTTGGCGCTGCTGCCGCATCGAGTTCGATCACGATGGTGCCGAGGCTGGTTTTCATCTCGACACGCGGTTTATCTTGCGCGTGAACTGCGGTAAGCGAGAGCGCGACGGTAGCGGCCGCAATGGCGCGGGAGAGGGTGAGTTTCATTGTGAAATTTCCGAAAAGAAAAATTAGGCGGCGCCTTCGTAGATGATTTGCCAGCGGCCACCCACCAATTGCCATAGTTGGCGCTTGCGTGTTTGGCCACTCAAATTACTACTTTGGTAATTTTGGTCAAACGTGACAATCGCAAGGTCGTTAACGCCGGGGTATTGGACGGCGGCGAGGTTGCCCAGTTCCACCCTGGCCCATGTCTTAGCAGCGTTGGCTGCCAGCTTCTGCGCGCGCCACTCCGGCAGGCGCGCGGTGTCGCTCGTGAAATTTGGGGCGTAGTGTTGCAAATATTTGGGCGTGTCGAGCGCTTGCCAATCGGTGCGCCAGCGCTCAACGGCGGTGAGCAGCCCTTGCGCCTGCCTACTGGCGACCTCGCGCTCAACCCAGTCGATGCGCTGCGCGATTACCAAAGACGTTTGTCCCGGCGACACGAATTTTTCGATGAGCTTCAGATCTGGATTCGATACGACAACACAGCCATCGCTGGCTCGAGGTGCGCGCGCGTACGTGTCACTTGGCACGCCATGCAACCAGATGCCAAAACCGTTGCGCCCTTGAAGGCGATCCCAAACATTTGGGTAATCGAGGGGGAAGGCTCCGGCTCCGTAAAAATCCGTGAGGCGGTCGCGCGATATCGCACCTTTAAGGGTGTAGGCACCGAGCGGAGTGCGTTGATCGCCCTCTTTGGATTTGCCACCGCCCGCCTTGCCTACGCTCGCGTAAAAATCGGCCACGCGAACGAGTCGACCGTTTTTATTTTCGAGGACGTACAGGCGCGACTTGTCGACGTCCACCGCGAGCGCGTACTGCTGGGCAACGGGCAGGCGCCAAAAATTGGCGGGCACTTGCTCAGGTTTGAACGCGTCGTTTTCGCGCTGCACACGAGCGGCGGCCTCGGCGCGCAATCCAACCAATTGTTCAAATGGTTGTGCAGCGTTGCCAAAGCTTTGCAGTGGCTTCGCCTTGGCCAACCAAAGGTCGCCCTGAACCAAGTGCGCGAGTCGGTAGTTTGGATAACGACCGAGTAATTCAGTGATGGTCTTTCGCGCCGAGTCAAGTTGCGCGAGGCGCACCTCGCGCAGCGCTTTGAGCAGCAGAGATTCAGCGTCGCTGTAGCCCAGACCTCCGCCGCCCAACACGCCCGACGGGACCATCAATAACGTACAGACAAGCGCGCCGCTTGCCGCACGTTTGATGATGCGGTTCAGCCCAGTGTTGGCGCGTTGAAGAGTGCGAATAGACGTCATCCGTTGCGGTCTAGCCCACACGCTCACGCGTAATTAGCCAGCG
>DAINAJ010000285.1:0-3025 GCA_036733505.1 Casimicrobium sp. | reverse complement strand
TCGAAATCAGGCTTACCGCAAGGTAACGGGGGTTCGAATCCCCCCCTCTCCGCCACGAACAAAAGCTAAAGCCCTGATTAACAGGGCTTTTTCGTTTCCGCCGCCGCGGCACCTCTAGGTCGATGCCGTACGAGATTTCATTGCAAAGCAGGGGCGCAGCATGTCGATGGATTCCATAGTCACACTGCGCGAGATCTACGGTCCCGCGAAGGTGCGTTCGGTCAAAAAGCAGATTAATCATTTAGACCGACACTGCATTCGGTTCATTTCATTGTCTCCGTTTGTGGTCGTCGCGAGCGCCTCAGCGAGTGGCGCGCCAGATGCCTCACCACGCGGCGGCGTGCCGGGATTTGTGCACGTGGTTGACACGCATACGCTGCTGATTCCCGATTCGCCAGGCAACAATCGGCTCGATTCCTTGTCCAATCTGGTGGAGTCGCCCCAAATCGGGCTGCTTTTCATGATTCCCGGTATGGACGAAACGCTCCGCGTAAACGGCACCGTGCGTTTGCGAAGTGACGAGGGCGCAATAGTTCCTTTCGCTGGCGATGCGCGCATACGCCTCGCCATAGAAGTGACGGTGACGGAGGCCTATTTGCACTGCGCCAAGGCCTTTATGCGCTCGAAACTGTGGGATGCGACGCGCCACATCGACCGCGCAACGCTGCCGACGATGGGTGAGATGCTCAATGAGCAGACGGGCACCCTATCGCCGCCAGAAACACGCGAAGAGATGCTGGAGCGCTACGCCAAAGACCTTTAGCCGGAATGGCGCGGCGCGCGGTTCGCGAGAGGAGTTGGTTGTAAGGCTCTTACCGCAATTGCTACTAATGCGAACAATTCAGGTTGGAAACCATAGAATTGACCGTCATGTCTATTGTTGTTTGCTGTTGCAAAGGAAGTTGTTATGGATCGTCGATCATTTGTTAAAGCCACATCCGCCTTGTCCGTCACCGCGGCATTGCCAGCCTTCGCGCAAACACCAACGGTGCGCACGTTCAGCCCGAAAACGGGCGACTGGCGCAGCTTTGAGGTGGTGCACCGTGTGGAGCTTCTGAAGCCCGCGGGTGCGACCAAAGTGTGGATTCCTATTCCCGTGGTCGAGGGCGGCTATCAGCGCAATCTTGACACCAAATGGACGGTGTCTTCCGGCCAAGCCACACGCGTCCTGGATCCGGTTTACGGCGCGGCGATGCTCGTGGTTGACTTGGATACCAAGGACGCCAAGCCCGTAGTTGAAATGACGACTCGCCTGCAGACGCAGTCGCGCGCTGTAGATTGGTCACAACGCTCCGACGTCACGCTTTCCGCGGCCGAGCGCGCGAAATGGACGGCCGCGACGGCGCTTATGCCGACCGACGGCATCGTGCTCGCAAAGGCACTTGCAGCCACCAAGGGCAAGACGACCGAAGTCGACAAAGTGCGCGCGCTTTACGACTGGACGATTGCTAACACTTTCCGCAAAGTCGACACCAAGGGCTGCGGCGTAGGTGACGTCAAAGCAGCGCTTGAGGCGGACAATTTCGGTGGCAAATGCGCCGATAACAACGCGATTTTTGTGGCCTTGTGCCGTGCGGTCGGAATTCCGGCGCGCGACATTTACGGCATTCGCATCGCACCCTCGACGTTTGGCTACAAAGAACTCGGCGTTGGGAGTGCGAACATCACGCGCGCGCAGCATTGCCGTGCAGAAGTGTTCCTCGCGGGCTATGGCTGGGTTCCGATGGACCCTGCCGACGTAGGTAAAGTGCAGCGCGTGGAAACTGCTGAGTGGATCAAGACGACCGATCACCCGGTGGTTGCGCCGGTGTACAAGGCATTGTTCGGCTCGTGGGAGGGCAACTGGCTGGCCTATAACACCGCGCATGACGTGACGCTTCCGGGCGCAAAAGGCCCGAAAGTGGCGTTTCTGATGTACCCCCAAGCCGAAACGGCCGAGGGGCGCCTTGATCCGTACGACCCAGACAATTTCAAATACACGATTACGACTAAAGAGATCAAGGCGTAAGCGTTGTTCCTCTTGGCTGTATTTAAGAAAGCCGCAGCTCGCTGCGGCTTTTTTCTTTGGTTTTTCTGCGCATTCGCAGCGCTTAGTGCGCATGCTCAGAACGGCCGCTGGTATCCCGAAGACGAACCCGCCGCCGCGCTGATCCTGAAAACCGTAGATGGTAAAGAGCACGACTTGGCCGCGTACAAGGGTAGAGTGGTCTTGGTTAATTTTTGGGCAACATGGTGCGGTCCATGCATCGCAGAGATGCCTTCGTTGGCAGCGCTCGCCAAGAAAATTGGTGAGAAAAATATTGCGGTGCTAGGTGTCAATTACCACGAATCAGCGCAAAAAATTCGCGATTTCGCCGCGAGCTCTGGCGTGCCGTTTCCGCTACTGCGCGACCCGTGGCAAGAAGCCTCCGGTACTTGGAAAGTGCGAGTTTTGCCGACGACATTTGTGATCGACGCCAACGGCACGCTGCGCTACCGCGTCGTGGGCGAAGTGGACTGGTCGAGCACATTTGTAGCGGATAAATTGAAGCCGGTGCTGGCGACCAAGCGAGTCTCGATTCCGTCGGCCGAGAAGCGAAGGTAGTTCACTGCCTTCCAAAAGTTATTGAACAACTCTTGCATGGGAGCGACGCCTGTATGGCGGTTTGCAGCAATATTTCCTTGCACTCGACTTCTAGGAAAAAGCGTTGCAGATCGTTACTTTACGGAGTTTTAACCAATAAAGCTGTTAACCGTAATGGCTAGGACAATTTCTCGCTATCAGCGACGTTAGTCTGCAATCCTGTCCATGAATCGTCCGATTCATCTGCGTTGCGAGACGCAAATCCAACGCAGCGGATGACGACTTGTGCGTCGCGCGTCAAAAAGCTGTACGAAAGGCCGGTTGCCTTTTAAAATCTTTTGAGAGTTTGGATGGTTGCGCTCCAGCAGTGCTGCTGTACAAAATGGATAATTCGTCGCGAAATTAGAGGGAGCATTACTTGAAAAAATATCTTGCCGCGCTGGCATTCGCACCAATAGCCGT
>DAINAJ010000284.1:0-3072 GCA_036733505.1 Casimicrobium sp. | reverse complement strand
TCGAAGGCCCAGGCAATCGCCGCGCGTCACCTCTTAAGCGCGCTGCTACAGCGGGTAAATGACTTCGGCCATATGAGTCTGCCATCACATTTAGATAGGCTCGAAGCCGAGAGCGTTCACATTATTCGAGAAGTGGTGGCCACTTTTGAGCGGCCCGTTTTGTTGTATTCGCTCGGTAAAGACAGCACGGCGTTGCTGCATCTTGCGCGCAAGGCGTTCCATCCCGCGCCGCTGCCGTTTCCCCTTTTACATGTTGACACCACATGGAAGTTTCGCGCGATGTATGAATTGCGCGACCGTATCGCCAACGAGCCGGGTATTAGCCTAATAGTTCACAAGAATCCTCTCGCCGGTGAGGGCAACATCAATCCCTTCGATCACGGTTCGGACGTTCACACCACAATGTGGAAAACGCAGGGCCTGAAACAAGCGTTGGATAAGTTTGGCTTTGACGCAGCCTTCGGCGGCGCACGGCGCGACGAGGAGCGCTCGCGCGCAAAGGAGCGGGTGCTTTCGTTTCGTTCGTCATCCCACGCGTGGGATCCAAAGTTGCAGCGTCCCGAACTGTGGCGCGTGTTCAATACGCGCTGCGCACCAGGGCAATCGGTGCGTGCGTTTCCACTCTCCAATTGGACTGAAGTCGATGTTTGGCAATACATTGCCCAAGAGCATCTAGAGGTGGTTCCACTGTACTTTGCGGCACAGCGACCCGTGGTTGAGCGCGCTGGCACTTGGCTGATGGTGGACGACGAGCGTATGCCGTTGAACGCTGGCGAGCGAATCGTTGAGAAAACAGTGCGTTTTCGAACGCTGGGTTGCTATCCATTGACTGGTGCCATTGAGTCCACAGCGCGCACCGTCTCTGAGGTCATCGACGAGTTGCTTCAGAGCCGTGATTCGGAGCGGCAAGGGCGCTTGATCGATCACGACGGCACCAGTTCTATGGAAAAAAAGAAGCGGGAGGGCTATTTTTGAACGAGTCGTTGAATGGAGCGAAGCCAATCTCTGCGCTGCGCTTCATCACCTGCGGCAGCGTTGACGATGGTAAGAGCACGCTCGTGGGCAGGTTGCTTTTCGATTGTGGTGCAGTGCCTCGCGATCAGTTGGATCAGTTGCGTCGTGACTCAGCGGCGGCTGGCGATTCTGCGGCGTCGGTGGACTACTCTCTGTTGTTTGATGGGCTAGAAGCGGAGCGCGAGCAGGGCATCACGATTGACGTCGCTCATCGATATTTTTCTACGCCGCGACGGCGCTATATCGTGGCCGATACGCCGGGCCACGAACAATACACGCGCAATATGGTCACTGCCGCTTCGACGGCTGATCTCGCGGTTATTTTGGTTGACGCAACGCGAGGCTTGCTATCGCAAACACGCCGCCATAGTTTCATCGTTTCATTGCTGCGGATCCGAAGCGCGGTATTCGCGATTACCAAAATGGATTGCGTAGCGTACAGCGCGGCCGTGTTCAACGAGATCGCAGCGCAGTGTCGTACTCTCGCAGCTGACGTTGGGTTGGCCTCTTCCGAAATCATTCCGGTGTCCGGTCGTGTGGGCGACAACGTCGTGCATGCGGGATTGAATATGCCTTGGTATTTGGGGCCAACGCTGTTTGATGTGCTCGAAACTTGTCCGGCAACGTTTTGGGAAAAATCGACTGAACCTTTAAGAATTCCAGTTCAATACGTAGCGCGCGCGGCGGATGGCTTTCGCGGTTATTGTGGAACGATCGCAAGCGGCAGCGTACGGCAGGGAGACACCGTTTGCATTCAACCGTCGGGGCAATTAGCGACTGTATCTCGGCTTGTCGGATATGAAGCGGACTGTCACAGTGCGCAGTCCGCGCAAGCAGTGATGATTGAGTTTGCGCAGCACATTGATGTGTCTCGTGGCGACCTGATCTGCGCCGCCGATTCGCCGGCGCCGTCGGGGTCTCAGTTTGACGCGACATTGGTGTGGATGAGCCAGTCGCCGCTGTTAAGTGGTCGTGAGTACGAGCTGAAAATCGCCTCGCGAACGGCTATCGCGACCGTTACGCGAATCAAGTACAAGTTTGATCCGGCGAGTCTCGCGCATATCGCTGCAGAAACGCTTGCGATAAACGATATTGCTAGTGCGGAGTTGCACCTCGATCGGCCCATCGCGTTTGATCCCTATGAGCGTAATCGTGACACTGGCGCGTTCATATTGGTCGATCGCGTTAGCTTCGATACGGTCGCCGCGGGAATGATCAATTTTGCCTTACGACGCTCCAGTAACTTGCGCTGGCAGAAATTGGAGATTGACAAAGCAGCGCATGCGAAGATCAAGCAGCAGCAGCCCTGCCTAATTTGGCTTACTGGTCTTTCCGGCGCTGGAAAATCGACGATTGCCAACTTGCTTGAGAAACGCTTGTACGCGGACGGTCGACACACTTACATCCTTGATGGTGACAACGTCCGACACGGACTCAATAAGGATTTGGGATTCACCGAGGCAGATCGCGTTGAAAACGTACGCCGTGTCGCCGAAGTGTCTAAGCTCATGGTGGACGCCGGACTGATTGTAATAACTGCGTTCATCTCACCATTTCGTAGCGAACGTCGTTTTGCCCGTGAGTTGTTTGCGGCGCACGAATTCGTTGAGATTTACGTCGACGTGCCTTTGGCCATCGCCGAGGCGCGCGATCCGAAAGGCTTGTATCGCAAAGCTCGCAGCGGGGTCCTGCCAAATTTCACCGGTATTGATTCCGCTTACGAACCACCGGAACATCCAGACTTGCGAATCGACACCAGCGTCGTCAGCGCCGAGGAAGCGGTGAATCAAATCATCGCGTTTCTCGGCGATCGCATCGCGGAGAATAGGGCATAGTGGGCTCGTTTGGGTGCGCGCCCCAATACCGAGCTGCGACGCGTCGCTTTGCCTAGTGGTCGCGCAAAATTCACATCATCTAGACACTGCCACCTTGCGAAAGAAGATACATGTCTGCACTCATCGACGCACTCTACGCCCAAGCCGACGAATTTATCGCGATCCGCCGTGATATTCACAGCGAACCCGAACTCGGCTTTGAAGAATTCCGAACGTCCGATCT
>DAINAJ010000283.1:1970-3085 GCA_036733505.1 Casimicrobium sp. | reverse complement strand
CGCAACTCCACGATGCGCGCCTGTCGTTCGCTTCGTTTCTCAAGTGCTAGCAACGCTTCGTGCAGCGCTTGCACATCAATGTTTTCTGCCTCGTCAGCACCGGCTGCCGCGCCTTCCATCGACACGGCTTGGGTCAAGCTCAACGCCGCTTCGCCTCCGCCGCGTTTTTCTGCTGACCGCGCAACTGCATGGTTCACCAACACGTTGCGCATCACGTGAGAGGCGAGCGCTGAAAACTGCGCCGGCTCCATGGGCACCTCGCCCGACCGCGCCAAACTGAGATAGGCCTCATGCATCAGCGCCGTTGCGCTAAGCGTGTGGTCGGCACGCTCGCGACGCATCTGAGCCGCCGCAATGCGATGCAGCGTGCCGTAAAGGGCATCAAACTGAGCTGCTGCGGCAGGCGTACGGCTTGTTGGCACGGGTCATATGGGGTGTGAATTGCTTTTAATTTTAGTGACGCTGAAAATAAATGAGCCGTTTTTTGGGCTTTTCTTGCTTATAGACATATCTACCCCGTGATTGGAGCAGGCTCTGGTTCGGACTGATGTCACGCGTGTCGCCGTCTGCCAAGTTCCTAGTTTCGAGCCACCAAGCCAGTCTCCACCGGAAAAGTCAATGTGCATCTCGTTCCTGTTACCAAGCCCATTGAGCATGCATCGCCTAAGGCAAACCTCTGGCGTCCTGCTCGCCAGCTTGCTTTTCGCAGCCACCAATGCGTTTGCGTCGGTCTACACCAGTGTTGACCAATCAACATTGACGCTGCCGCCCTCCGCCGCGTTGGATCGGTCATATGCGCTCGGCTGGGATGGCGCGCAATACATCGCGGTCGGCAACTACATCATGACCAGCCCAGACGGCGTGAGCTGGTCGTCGCGCGCTTTCTATCCGGTCGGAAGTTACGAAAAAGGCAGTATCGCCATCAAGCCTGGGCGTTATGTCGCGGGCGGCGGCAACGAATCGGTCCATTGGAGCAACGACGGAATAACGTGGACGGGAACGACGCTGCCTATCGCCACGACAGCCGGCCCCTTCCGTGTCGCCACTGACGGCACGACCTTCGTTGGCACTACCGCCGGCGGCGTATTTACAAGCCCCGATGCGATCACTTGGAC
>DAINAJ010000283.1:0-1870 GCA_036733505.1 Casimicrobium sp. | reverse complement strand
TCACGTGGACCGACAGCCCCGAGTACAACGCGCTAAATGGCATTAACGACATATTGGTGGGCGGAACCCTTACGCTGTTCGCCGTGATCCAAACCACGGCGCCCCCCGCTCTGCCGCAGTACACCGTCACCGCGAGCGTCACGGGCGGCGGCGGTACGGTGTCGCTCGCCACCCAACCCGCGTATTCAGGCGTGAGTGCGGCCGTGACCGCAGCACCGGCAGCAGGCTACGTGATTAACACCGTGTCTGCCACGGGGTGTAGCGTCACCCGCGTCGGCAACAACATTACGACCTCTCCGCTTGCGGCGGCGTGCAGCATCGTGGTGACCTTCCGTGCGCTCTGCAATCTCGACATTGATCAGGACAACGCCGTGCTGCCGATGACCGACGGTTTGCTAATTCTGCGGCGCATTCTGGGATTAAGTAATGGCGCGCTCATCAACAACGCGCACAACCCATTGGGGCTGCGCACTGCGGCGCTCGACATCGCAAACGCCATTGATCCGATGATTAGTAGCAAAACGCTGGACGTCGATGGCGATGGTGCCGTGGGCGCAAGCACCGATGCGGTACTGCTGGTACGCGCGTTGCTAGGCTTTGGTGGCGCATCGGTGCCAGCGGATGCGCTCGGCACATTGCCGCGCACGCGAAGCGATTGGGCGAGCATTCGCAACTACCTCGTCACCGAATGTGGACTCGTCAATCTCGCGCAATAAATTATGTTCATCCCCTTTCTGTACCGCACAATACGCACATACTCAATCAACCAAAACACATACATGCAAAGGAACATTATGTTGACTCGTTGGCTTACTCGCACGCTCGCCGCGGCCGTTGCGTTCTCCGCGATTGGCACATTCGCACAGACCATCACCGTGGTCGAGTACCGCAATAAAACGCTTGACGCGTACTTCATTACAGGCCGCGCTAGCGAGCAAGCCGCGCTCGACGCCGTACCGGACTTTGAGCGCACTGGCATGACGTTTGTGGCGACGCCCACAACCGCTGCCACCAGCGCACAGGTGAAAATTTGTCGCTTCTACGTAAACCTCACACAGCCCTACACCAGCTCGCACTTTTATGGCCGCGAAGTCGTTGACTGCGAGCCGATTCAAGCGATGAACCTGGCCGGCTTCACGTGGGAAGGCTACGACTTCGCCGTGGCCAAGCCCGAAGCGGGCTGCGCCTTTCCGATCTATCGTGGATTCCGTGCGGCGGCTAACGGCAAGACACCGAACCACCGCTACAGCGTAGGCACCGCAAACTACAACGCCGCCGCGGCCGCCGGATACGCGGGCGAAGACGTTCAGTTTTGCGCGGTCTCTGCCACTCCCGTGTCGACAGTAGCCCCGCCATCGAGCGGCGCGGGCGATTGCAGCACGTACCACTTCTCCACGTCAAGAATCACCTACCAATCGACCAGTTCCGTCGGTCCCGCGAGCTCCTTCGTGCGCAGCTACAACACGACGCCGACCACGTTTAACGGACAAGCCGCATTGCAAATCATTGACACCACAGGCACCGACACATCGGCCACGATGGTTAAAGACAACGGCACCACATGGAGCGAATTGGGGACGCGCTCAACCTCCGCCACGGGCATCCAAGAGTCGTACTTCGCGCCACCCATCACCTACCCGAAATCGATGACAGTCGGACAACGGATTGACTTCACACGGTCTGTGCAGTTCAACCCCGCAACCTCGATAGGCAACGCCACGCAAAGCGGCAACATCACCTACGTTTCGCGAGAGTCCATCGCGGTTCCGGCGGGCACATACAACGCGTGTAAGTTCACCACGGTGAGCAGCACGCAGTACCCAACGGTGGGCTCCAACTCCACGACGAACACCACGTCGTGGGTTGTGCC
>DAINAJ010000282.1:0-3085 GCA_036733505.1 Casimicrobium sp. | reverse complement strand
TTCTCAAAGGTACAACATCATGAACTTCGGTAAAACCACCGCAGAAAAAGTCGCTGACGAACTCAGCAAACGCGGAAACCAAGCAGTCAATGGAATTGAAAACGCCGTCGAGTCGGCAAACGATGCCGCGCAACACGCGCTGTCAAATGTCGGCGAAAAAATGGATCGTTTGGAAGGCCAAGTGAAACCTACGTTCGACCGCATGGTCGCTCGCGGCGAAGCGATGGCCAACGACGTGATGACGAGCACGCGAGATGCAGGTGAACGAGGCAAACAAGCCGTTTCGCGCTACACCGCCGCTTGCGAATCGTATGTTGCCGAGCAACCTATGAAATCGGTTGCTATGGCGGCGGCTGCTGGCGCTGCGCTTGCCGCCGTGGTGCTGATGCTCTCGCGCAATCGCGCTAGCAAGTGCAACGGCAACAACGCGCGCTAACGCGACGAACCTCGGCTTAAAGGAGTGCGCGAATCATGATCGGTACCACGTTAAAACTGCTGACACGGCAGCCAGAACTTTTGCTCAATTATGTGTTCGCTTACTCGACCCTGGCGCGCGACGAAATTGCACTAGCGAAAATGCGTCTCGTACGGCGAGTCGTGGCTGGGGCGATCGCGTTCGCTACTTTGCTCGCTTTCCTCGTTCTCGCTGGCATTGCGCTCATCATAGTAAGCTCGTCGTCACAGCCATACGCGACATGGGCACTGCTGTGCGTACCAGGCTTCATGTTGGTGCTCTGCGCCTTCTCAACCGCAATTGCTCTCGCACGAGGCGAATCAAGCTCGCGTGATTCGCTGGGTAGCCAACTGCATCGAGACTTACAGTCATTTCGCGTGGCGCTGGAGTCGCGCAGATGAGCGAACCCGCTGGCAGCATCGTCGGCACCGCAACTAAGCATGCGAGTCCGTCGATAGATGAAGCGCGAGCTGCTTTGCTTGATTTTTTTTCAGTGCAACGCGATGACTCATCGCCACTTCGGCAACGCAGTGGCGAGGTGCCACGCACCCGCTCGGCGTCTAGCGCCGGCGCGCCTACAGACAGCGGCTTTAACTGGAGCGCATTGGTGGAGGCTGGGTTGTCCTCGTGGTGGCGTGAGCACCCGCTGCACGCGGGCGCGTCGCTTGTGAAGTCTGTGACTGTGGAAATCGCGCAGCGAAAGCCCCTGCAGTTGGTCGCGGTGGCGGCGGTGGCCGGAGCGGCCATTGTGTTGCTAAGGCCGTGGCGCATGGTTTCTGCTTCGGCGCTTGCACTGAGTCTGTGGCGCTCCTCGAATTTTTCCGGCATGACGTCGGACGTCTTGCAGTCAGCTGTTGAAGCGCTTCAAGAGAGAAAACAGTGAGGTGGTGCGATACCCAGAAGTTCGCGCCGCACTTGCCCAAAACCTTTCGCCTATTGCGCGCTGCCGCATCGGCGATAACTGTCCCAGATACATCGCAGCGTTCCGTCACTCACCTCAGGAGATACATATGAAAAAATCAACTCAACTCATCGCAACCGCAATCTTTGCTGGCGTTACTCTCTTCGGCAGCGGTTGTGCCGTTGTTCGGTCGCAGGAGTCCGTCGGGGCTTACATCGATGACACGACGATCACTACGCAAATCAAATCGCGTATGGCGAGCGACACGCGCGTCGACACCGTAGCCATAAGTGTCGAGACACTCAAGGGCGTGGTTCAGCTCTCAGGCTTTGCTAAATCTAGCGAAGAGAAAACTGTAGCAGAGCAAATCGCCCGTGAGATCAACGGCGTTCGGAGCGTGCAAAACTCCATCGTCATTCGTCGTCCGTAAGCTGATCGGACCACGTGAAAAAAACGCCCTGCGGGGCGCTTTTTTTGGCGCAGATTCCATAGCTCACTTGACAAAAAAAACCTCCGCACGCGGAGGTTTGTGTTCGCTGCAAGGGCCACCCGCGTCACGCGCCTTTCAACACCAAGCGATTATCGACGCGCGACACTCCCTTCACGGACATCGCAATAATGCTGGCGCGGCTGCGTGAGGCCTCGTTCGGAGCTGGGCCGATGAGCGTTACGCTGCCATTGGCGGTATCCACGTCGATTTTTACTGCACTGAGATCTGGGTCTTTCATCAGGCCCGCCGACACCGACGCTGTGATCGCCGCATCCTCGCTATTTGTACTGGCGCTGCTGGCGGCTTGTTTCGCTGCGTCTTTGGCCTGGGCTGCTCCTTCACGTATCGCTGCCCCAGCGGAGTCGACCGATGCTTGCGCTGCCTCCTTCATGTCTTCTGCCTTCGCTTCGGTTTTCGCGACAGCCGTGTCAATTTTCTGTCCGACCGTTTTGTTGCTGTCTGACGAATCGCAGGCAGCGAGTAACGAAAGTGAAGCCACAGCGCATGACGCCGCGACCACAGCCGCACTTACGCGACGGACGCCAATTGGTTTGTTTGTTTGCTTAGTCATGATGTGTAGCTTTCAAATTGCGACTACTGCTGGCGGTGGCGCTTCTACGGGAAACGGGGCGGGCAGTGGGGGCTCTTGAACCCGTTGGGGTTCATTGGGCCAGTCCGGTGTATCGGGAGCCGTTGGCGCAGGGGGCGCAATCGGCGTAGGTGGGGTCTGCAACAACGGTGGCACCTCGAGAGGCACCCCCGTCACATTCGATGGATCAATGCGATCCACAGAGCGCGGCTGCATTTGCGCTAAAGCTTATCGACGACGTCTTTGGCGCTATCTTTGATGATTTCTTTGGCATCGCCAAAATTAGCCTTTACTTTGCCAGCGATTTGCTCAGCTTTGCCTTTGGCTTCGAGCGTATTGTCTTTGACAAGATGGCCCGTAACTTCTTTGACTTTGCCCGCAGCTTGATCCAAACGGCCAGCGACTTGATCTCTGTTCATAGTGAAACTCCAGATAAAACGAGGCGAGCAACAGCGCGCGCCCACCTGCCCAATGTAGGCCGCAGGTTGGGGGCCGAACATAGGTGTACAGGGGGAGAGGGTGTAGGACGTGGCGCATAGGCGTGCGGCGTTTTTTCGCCTGGAGCGTGGCGAGGGGGTGATTGAATGATTGGATTTGTTTGCCACGGCTTGGTTTCGCCCGTTGGGCGAGGTACTTTTGGCATTGCCCAAA
>DAINAJ010000281.1:1410-3124 GCA_036733505.1 Casimicrobium sp. | reverse complement strand
CATGCTCCTTTGCAGAAATTGCTCTGCGCGATCAAGCTCATGTGCATGCAGCATCGCGCTGGCGAATGTCGCGAAGTAGTTCGCCGCTTGTCCACTCGGAAAATGCGCTTCGTGCCTGACGATTCGCTCGGCGACGGCGCAGGCTTCGGCGTGACTTCCGCTGCAGTCGAGCGCTACGAGAAGGTTCATACCGCTGTTGAACCATCCTGTACTCATGCTGGATGCGCGGTCGATATCGAATACTCGGTCCGCGAGTTCAAATGCCTGACGACTGATTCGACGACCATCCTCGAAATTGCAAACCGCAATGTGCAACGCACCGAGGTTGCAAAGCGCGGAGACCTCAAGCCCCAGGTTTTCCGACCGCTGCGCTAACGACACCGCCATCGTCAACACCCGTTGGCATTCGTCGTGCTCCGCTCGAGCTAGGCGCAAGACACCTTCGCCGTTGCAGGTTACGCATCGTTCAGCAAGCGATCGAATCGACTCAGGAAGGTCCTGGTTAATTTTGTACAACGCGGCTGCACGCGAATAGTTGCCCGCGACACGCTCCGCGAGCGCTTCAAGATCACGGCAATTGGCTTCTCCAGCAGCATCGCCCAAGCGCTCGTAAAGTCTCGCCGCCTCTATGCGTTCCACGCGAGCGCGTTCGTGTTGACTATTCTGCCAAGCGAATGCCGCGAGATGGAAGTGGCCGTGCGCTTCGTACACAGAGCCTGATGAGGCCGAGCGAAGAATTTCGTCTGCCGCTGCTCGCAACTGGTTGCGGTCAACAAAGCGCGCTTGCCAAGCGGCTTGGTGCAGCGCGTGGAGGTGCATCGCGTCGTTGTTCAAACATCCTCCTCGCGAGATATCGGCGACAGCAGCCTTGTCAATGCACGATGCAAATCATCGGCGCTCACTGGCTTAATGAGCCACGCTTCCCCGGTGGCCGCAAATTGTGAAAGGTCGGATGCAAGAGAGTCGCCCGTGACAATCAATGCTGGCAAGCACCATCCGAGGTACTCGCGAACTTCTGAAAGCGCAGCCAAGCCGGATTGCGTTTCTAGGCGAAAGTCCATCACCGCAAAGTCTGGGGGACGCGGCAATTGCGCTATTCCGTTGATCGCGTCTGCAGCGTGACTTGCAACGACGACGATGCAACCTTTGGCCGAAAGTGCAGCGGCCATACTGTCGCGGACATCAGGCTCGTCGTCAACGATCAGCGCCACCTTGCCTCGTAGGTCAAACGTCGGTGCTGGAGCTGTGTTGTCAACAATCGGGGCTAGTGGTTGAGCAAGTGGCAACCGCAGTCGAAAACGCGTTCCTTTGCCGACTCGCGACGTCACTTCAAGCGTGTGACCCAACAAATCGACTAACCGACGCACGATGGCAAGACCCAAGCCCATCCCTTTGCGGCGGTCAAGGGCAACGTTGGCGATTTGGTAGAACTCGTCGAACACCCGCACCTGATGCGCTGCGTCAATGCCTATGCCGGTATCCCAAACGTCAACGATCAGCTCGGTCCCACGTGGCCTGGCGGTCACTAGCACGCCGCCACGCTCGGTGTAGGCCAGCGCGTTGGCTACTAAATTTTGCAAAATTCGCTTGAGTAGCAACGGGTCGCTCGCGACCCAAGCCTCGCGTGCAGCTAAGCGCAGTTCAAGACCACGATCAAGAGCTGCGGGGCCAAACTCATTGTCAATGTGCAATAAGACGCTCGTTATCGGCAGCG
>DAINAJ010000281.1:0-1310 GCA_036733505.1 Casimicrobium sp. | reverse complement strand
GCGTGTTGAATCTCGTATTCCATTTGAAGCGCGAGTCGTTTGGCACGCGCGCTTTGACCGACCAGCGCTTCGTACTTCGCGAAAGCCTCCTTCTTGAAGCGCAACGCTGACTCGAAATCACTCTGCGCCTCGGCGGCGTGTGCTGCCGCGTTGTAGAGGCGCATCAAATCGGTCGGCAGTGAAACTTGATGAAAATCTGACGCTTCGTTGATCGCCTGTAGGCACAGTTCCGTCGCTTCCGCGAAGCGCGATTGCGCGTTACGTACTTCAGCGCACACCCAGAACCATTCCACCGTTCGCAGCGTCACCCTCGCCTCGGCTGCTGCTGGCGCTGCCTCCGCTAGATCGAGAAATTCTGCTGCGCGCTCAAGCTCACCTGCGTGTAAGAAGACAGCGGCAAACTTGGTGAAGTAGGCGGGGCGTTTGGCGGGTAACAACCAATCAAGCCGGGCGAGCAACTGCTCGGCCACTGCGCGCGCTTCGGAATATCGTTCAAGAAAAAACAGCGACAGCATCCAGTTGGTACCGGAGGTGACCCAAGGTGCTGGCGCACTGGCCCCATCTGCCAGCGCGAACGCACTGCGGCACATTCGCTCAGCGTCCTCAAAATTGTGAATGTCTGCATGAAACCCGCCAAAGTTTCCAAGTGCGTTCGCCTCAAAAGCCGGAAACATGGTTTGCCTAGCCGCCGTAAGCGCGGCAGAAAAAGTGCGCATTGCCTCGTCGAGGTTACCCAGATCTCCGAAACAAAGCGCCCGTACGTTTAGCGCTATGTAACGCGCCTCGGCCAGCGGGTCGTCGTCAGGCGCGCGCTGTTGCGCCGCCGTAGCTTCCAGCGCCGCTTGGCTCTTTCCAGCGCGTAACAAAACAAGCGCTTTAACCGAACGCAAACGATCGAGCCCGCGTCCGAAATTATGATGCTCGAAAATTTCTGTGGCGCGCGCGTGGTGCCCCATGGCTGCTAACTGATCGAACAGTGCCAAACTGTGCCACGCATAATGAAGCGCGGCGAACCCCGCTTCGAGACTCATCGGGCCACCACACGCCGCAAGCTCGTCGGCTGCGCGCTTCAACTCCGACGGGTCGCGAAAACGCGTGCGCCATGCTGCACGGTCAAGTGTTTCGAGCTGCGATAACGCTACACTCGAATCCATTGCCGTGAGACGCTCGCCTCCCGCCTGCCCCGACTTAAATAGCCCATTCATGTCCGACAGCATATCGCTACTTATCGCTGATGATCACGAGCTTGTGCGGCTTGCGCTGCAACACTCCCTCAGCACACTGACGCACGAGGTGGAAATGTTCACGGC
>DAINAJ010000280.1:0-3175 GCA_036733505.1 Casimicrobium sp. | reverse complement strand
CGCGCCGCATCGCACCGTATGCGGTGAACCAGATCGTGCACGCGAGCAACGACCGCCTCGATAACGACATGAACATGTGCGAAAAACACAAAGCGCCGATGCTTATCACCAGCCTGCGCGCACCGGGCGACGTGGTGAAGCAGGCGCACAGCTGGGGCGGCATCGTGTTTCACGACGTGATTTCAGTGCGCCACGCCGAGAAGGCTCTGGAGGCTGGCGTCGACGGTTTGATCCTCGTGTGCGCGGGCGCAGGTGGACATGCGGGCACGCTCTCGCCGTTTGCGTTGGTGCGCGAAGTGCGTCGGTTTTACGACGGTCCGATTGCGCTTTCGGGCTCGATTGCGCATGGCTCCAGCATCCTCGCGGCGCAGGCGATGGGCGCAGACTTTGCCTACATGGGCACGCGTTTCATTGCGACGCAAGAAGCGCGCGCCGTCGACGCCTACAAAGACGCGATCGTCAACTCAACGGCACAGGACATCGTGTATTCGTCACTCTTTACCGGCATTCATGGCAACTACCTAAAGAGTTCGGTGAAAGCCGCGGGCCTCGATCCAGACAATCTCCCGAGCGCCGATAAGTCCGCAATGAATTTCGGCGGAAACGCGGTCAAAGCGTGGAAAGATATTTGGGGTTCAGGGCAAGGCGTGGGGCAGATGGATGACGTGCCAACGACTGCGGCGCTGGTTGAGCGTTTGCAGGCGGAATATCGGCAGGCGGCGAGCGCGCTTTCGAAGAAGACTGCTGAATTTATCTAGCCCGCTCGTAGGCTCGGACATGACCCAATACTCTTCCGTTCAGCGGTAGGCGACGACTTGGCGTCGCTTCGTGCCACTGGTAAAGCGCGGCCGAGTCCGCGCCTACAGATCGATTCAAGGAACGATATTGGAGCTTGGCCGCGCTATACCACGCCGACTCTCAATGCTTCGCGCCACCCTTGGCCAACGCCGCCCGCGCCATCGCATCAACGCGCGACGGCGCGATAAGCTTTAACCAGCGTCCAAGCTTGCCCTTCGCGCTCATCACCTCGTCGCGTTTACGCGAACGCATCGCCGCTACGATCAAGCCCGCGCATTCCTCAACGCTCATCGCGCCTTCTTCCGCGAGACCCGACACGCCAGCCCGCTCGCCTTTTGCGTTCCAGCCATTGCGGCGAATTTCAGTCGCGACCACGCCAGGATAAACAATCGTCACATCCACGCCGTCCGGCTGCAGCTCGGTGCGTAGCGCTTCAAAAAAACCCACCTGCGCAAACTTCGTCGCGCAGTAGGTTGTGCGGCCCGGCACACCGACCAACCCCGCGAGGCTCGCCACCGCTACGACCAAGCCTTTACTCGCCTTTAGGTGCACAAGCGCCGCGTGCGTCGGCCAAATGCTGCCCATGAGATTCACGCGCATTAAGCGTTCGTACACGTCGGTGTCGGGAATTTGATCGAGCGTCGCGTGCATCGACACGCCCGCGTTGTTCACCAGCGCATCAATGCGCCCAAATTTTGCAACGGCGACGGCGATCAGCGCGCGGCAATCTGCCTCAACGGAAACATCGGTGGGTACGCATAAAGTTTGTGCGCCCGCCGCTTCGCACTGCGCAGCAACGGCCGCGAGCGCATCGGGTCGTCGCGCGGCGAGCACGAGCGTGGGTTTGTCGCGCGCGAGTTGGCGCGCAAGTTCAGCGCCAATGCCGTCCGACGCGCCCGTGATGATGATGACTTTGCCCGCAAACGACATGATCGCCTCGCCCATGAATGTGTGGCGCGATCATAGCAAGCGGGTGCGCGACGCTACTTCGCTGCGGTCGCAATCCGATACAGCTCGTCTTTCAAGTGCAAGCGTTGCTTCTTAAGCGTTTCGACGGCCGTGTCGCTCATCGGTGCCACGCCGGTTTCGCTCTTGGTGATGTCAAGGTCAAGGGCGTCGTGTTGCGACAGCAGATGCGCGAAGTGCGCGTTGCTCAATTTGAGCTTGCTAACCGCTTCGCTGAGTTCTGGGAATTCGCGGTTGAGGGCGTGAGGAAGCAAGTCAGAACGCATAGGGTCTCCTTAAAAATTCGGCGAGCGCCACGAATGTTTCGCGACGAAAAATGTGTCGTTGATTCATCGTAGCAGTCAGCCAACGAGACTGCTTGATATGCCGCAAGTCTTCTCGGCTTTAGGAGAAGTCAACGCGGTTTTAAGTACCGGGCGTCATCAAACGTTGCCACCCATTGCGGGCGGTACACCA
Source organism: Casimicrobium sp. (assembly GCA_036733505.1). Taxonomy (GTDB): domain Bacteria; phylum Pseudomonadota; class Gammaproteobacteria; order Burkholderiales; family Casimicrobiaceae; genus Casimicrobium. The sequence goes on along the minus strand of DAINAJ010000280.1, from coordinate 955 downwards.
CACCAATCGTGACAATCATTCCCGTCAGCGCGGCTTCGCCGAACCCGAGCTGCAACAAGTACGGCGCATAGTTCGAGAGCATGTGAGTGAGCGGTGCGTCGGTGGCGAGCGCGAAAACCGAGATCGACAACAAGCCCGCAACCGCGAGCGACAACGCCGTTCCAAAAAACGCAACAACAAAAATGTAGATGAAGAAATTTGGCGCGAGAAAGCGCTCGGCCACACGCAAAGTGAGCCATGACACCGCAATCGCCGTAACGCCCAATGTCACCCACACCACGGCAAAGTTTTGCCATGCACCGCCATGAATCAGCAAATGCACGGCCACGACGACCGCGGCGGACACCAGCGCGAGCGGCGCGCCAAGCGCCAACGTCAGGCCCGCCATACCCAGAAGATGAAATGTGAAGTTGCCTGACACCGTCGCTTGCAAGCTCCAAAGCAGCACGCACGTCGCGATGCCACCGTGCCAAGCGGGCGTGATCGCGTAGCCCGTTTGCGCGTTTCGCTTGGCCATCACCACAGCCACTGGCAACACAAGTAGCGCCACAACCCAAAACGCGAAGGTCCATTCGGCGGGGAAGGCAATGTTGCTGAGATCCATACAGCGAATTTAACGTGGTTGTGCCACGACGAATTTACGTTGGCGCAAAGAAGTTTGGATCAGTCCGGTACGGCAATTCCGTAACCGCCGACCAGTCGGAAGGCAACACATCATCGCGCACGAAACGATGAAATGACGAATGCGGCCAATCGATAGGCCGAGCGCAGTGGCCATGTTTCACCGGGTTGTAGTGGATGTACGCGATGTGATTTTCAAGTTCGCGTTCGTTGCGGATGGTGTGTTCCCAGAAGCGGCGTTGCCAGACGGGATATTCGCCATGCGTGTTTGCGGTGAGGGACGGATCACGTTTCACCATCGCGCGCGAGAATCGCGCCTTGATCAGCGCCCACG
>DAINAJ010000279.1:0-3215 GCA_036733505.1 Casimicrobium sp. | reverse complement strand
GGCGGCATCGCCTACAACCACGAAGAGTTCGTCACGATCTGCAAGAACGGTTTGGAACTTTCGCCGACTAACGAGTTGCTAATCGAAGAATCGCTGCTCGGTTGGAAAGAGTACGAGATGGAAGTCGTGCGCGACAAGGCGGACAACTGCATCATCATCTGCTCGATTGAAAACTTGGATCCGATGGGCGTGCACACGGGCGACTCGATCACTGTCGCCCCGGCGCAGACGCTCACCGACAAGGAATACCAGATCATGCGTAATGCATCGATTGCGGTGCTCCGTGAAATCGGTGTCGACACTGGCGGCTCTAACGTGCAGTTTTCGGTGAACCCGAAGGACGGCCGCATGATCGTGATCGAGATGAACCCGCGCGTCTCGCGTTCGTCCGCACTCGCCTCGAAAGCCACGGGTTTTCCGATTGCGAAAGTCGCCGCCAAACTCGCGGTCGGCTACACGCTCGACGAACTGAAAAACGAAATTACCGGCGGTGCAACGCCCGCATCGTTCGAGCCGTCGATCGACTACGTGGTCACCAAAGTGCCCCGATTCGCGTTCGAAAAATTCAAAGAAGCGGATCCGCATCTCACCACGCAAATGAAGAGCGTGGGCGAGGTGATGGCTATCGGCCGCACCTTCCAAGAGTCTCTGCAAAAAGCGCTACGCGGGCTCGAAGTGGGCGTCGATGGTTTCAACTTGAAGTCGGTCGACAAAGACAAGATCAGCGAGCAATTGTCGAACCCCACGCCTGAGCGGTTGTGGTACGTAGCTGATGCGTTTGGCGTGGGCATGACCGTTGACGAAGTGTTTGAAGACACCTCGATTGATCCGTGGTTCTTGCACCAAATTAAGGAAATCGTTGACCTAGAGTTGGCGATTGAAAAACGCACGCTCACCAGCATTTCCAAAGACGAGATGCGCTACCTGAAACGTAAAGGTTTCTCGGATCGCCGCCTCGCGCATTTGCTCAAGGCCGATCAAGACGCGGTGCGCAATGCACGTCACGCTCAAGGCGTGCGTCCCGTATACAAACGCGTCGACACCTGCGCGGCCGAGTTCGCGACGAAGACGGCGTACATGTACTCGACCTACGAGGAAGAATGCGAATCGCAGCCGACGGATCGCAAGAAAATCATGGTGCTCGGTGGTGGTCCGAATCGCATCGGCCAAGGCATTGAATTTGACTACTGCTGCGTTCACGCCGCGATGGCGATGCGCGCTGACGGCTACGAGACCGTCATGGTCAACTGCAACCCGGAAACCGTATCGACTGACTACGACACGTCGGATCGTTTGTACTTTGAACCTGTCACGCTCGAAGACGTGTTGGAGATCGTGCACATTGAGAAGCCAGTCGGTGTCATCGTTCAATACGGCGGACAAACGCCGCTGAAACTCGCGCGTGATTTGGAGCGTTGCGGCGTGCCGATTATCGGCACCACTCCAGACGCGATTGACGTCGCCGAAGATCGCGAGCGCTTCCAGAAATTGTTGCAAGACATTGGTCTGAAGCAGCCGCCAAACCGCACCGCACGCGACGAAGCCAGCGCACTGCGTTTGGCTGATGAAATTGGTTATCCGCTCGTCGTTCGCCCAAGCTACGTGCTGGGTGGTCGTGCGATGGAAATTGTGCATGCACCGGAAGACTTGGAGCGGTACATGCGCGAAGCGGTCAAGGTGTCGAACGACTCGCCGGTACTTCTAGATCGTTACCTAAACGACGCGATTGAAGTCGACGTTGATGCGTTGTGCGACGGCACGGACGTGGTCATCGGCGGCATCATGGAACACATTGAACAAGCGGGTGTGCACTCGGGAGACTCCGCCTGTTCGCTGCCGCCGTATTCGCTGTCGAACGCGCTGCAAGACGAGCTGCGTCGCCAAAGCGAGCTGATGGCCAAAGCGCTCAAAGTGGTGGGCCTTATGAACGTGCAGTTCGCCGTGAAAGAGGAAGACGGCAAAGACGTCGTCTACGTGCTCGAAGTCAATCCGCGCGCGTCTCGCACCGTGCCGTTCGTGTCGAAGGCCACGGGCCGTCAGCTCGCGAAAATTGCCGCGCGTTGCATGGCGGGGCAATCGCTGAAGTCGCAAGGCATCATCGGCGAAGCGATGCCGCCGTACTTCTCCGTGAAAGAAGCGGTGTTCCCGTTCAACAAGTTCCCTGGCGTCGACACCATTCTCGGCCCAGAAATGAAGAGCACGGGCGAAGTCATGGGCGTGGGCTACAGCTTCGCCGAAGCCTTCGAGAAATCGCAGCTCGCGGCGGGCACACGTTTGCCAACATCAGGAAAGGTGTTCCTCTCCGTGAAGAGTGGCGACAAATCGAAAGTGGGCGAAGTCGCGCGCATCCTGCACGAAGTGGGCTTCGTTCTTGTCGCGACAAAGGGAACAGCGGCTGCCATCTCCGCCGTGGGTGTTCCGGTCGATATCGTCAAAAAAGTACAAGAAGGCCGCCCGAATATCGTCGACATGATCAAAGACGCGCAGATCGCGCTAGTGATCAACACGGTCGAAGAAAAACGCGGCGCGGTCGCCGACAGCTCCTACATCCGCCGTGCGGCGTTGCAGGCTCGTTTGCCGATTTACACCACGATGGCGGGCGCGAAGGCGGCTGCCATGGGCATCCAGGACGGCCCCGAGTTAACCCCATATCCGCTTCAAGCACTTTTGAAAGAAGTTGTAGTACAGTAACCCCGTTAACGCATTTAGCCCGCCGAGAGCGAATTCGGCGGGCTTTGTTTTTTTGTGAAATGTGAACTGTGATCGGTAAGCCGTGAGCAGCGCGCTAGATTCCAATTCGAGACCCTTATGAGCACGATTCCCCTCACTAAAACCGGCGCAGAACAACTAAAGGTCGAGCTCCATCGTCTGAAAACGGTGGATCGCATCGAAACCTCGCGCGCCATCGGCGAGGCGCGCTTGCAGGGCGACATTAGCGAAAACGCGGAGTACGACGCGGCCAAAGAGAAGCAGTCGTTCATTGAGGGCCGCATTCAGGAAATCGAGGGCAAGCTCGGCAACGCACAGATCATCGACCCAGCGGCCATCAATGCCGACGGTAAAGTCGTGTTCGGCGCAACAGTCGAAATCGAAGACCTCGACACCGAGAAAAAAGCGACCTACCAAATCGTTGGCGAAGACGAAGCCGATTTCAAGATTGGCAAGATTTCGGTGGGCTCGCCGATTGCGCGCGCGCTGATCGGAAAGATCGCGGG
>DAINAJ010000278.1:0-3234 GCA_036733505.1 Casimicrobium sp. | reverse complement strand
TGTCGTCGTCGTAGCTCACGCGGCGCCCCGCAATTTCGACGCTGCCTTGGGTCGGAGCCTCAAGCAGTCCGATGATATTCAGGAGCGTGCTCTTGCCCGAACCCGATGGACCGATTAGCGCAGTAAATTCACCACTAGCCAGCGTTAAATCAATGCCGTGCAAGATCTCCGCTTCCACCGGCGTGCCTATGTTGTACGACTTGTGAATGCCCGCGAGCTGCAAGACGTTACCTGACGGCTTGTTCATGCGCGCATCGCCTGAGCCGGGTCGAGTCGCGCGGCGCGACGCGCTGGCGCGATCGCTGCGAGCGTGCCGCACACGGTAGCCGCCGCGCAGGCCACTATCAAAAGCTGCGCGGTCAGATCAATCGGAAACAATACACCGCCATCCGGCCCGCGCACGAACACGCCGAACGCGAAGACCAACAGCGCCGCCAGCGCAGCGCCCAGTGCCGACCCTACAAAGCCCACTAACGCGCCTTGCAATAAGAAAACGCGTGTCATTTGCCCGCGCGACGCACCCATAGCGCGAAGAATTCCAATCTCTCGCGTTTTTTGCACGACCGCGACCACGAGTACGCTGGCAATGCCCAGCATCACGACGATAGAAACGAACACGCGGATGATGGCGGTACTCGCCGATTGGGCGGAGAGCGCGCTAAGCAAAGAGCCATTGGTGACCATCCAGCTCTCAACCGTGAGCGGCGTGATACGCGCGAGTTTTGCTGCGACTTCGTTCGCCGTAAATACGTCGCGAATTCTGGTCTCGATCGAGGTGACCCCGCCGGGCAGTTCCAGCATGTTTTGCGCGGTATGTAGCGGCAAGTAAACCGCGCGGCGGCTGAGGTCGCGGTTACCCAAATCGAGCGTGCCGGAAATTTGGAAACGTTCGCTGTTCGCGCTTGACGTGCCAGTCGTGAGGCTTATTCGGTCGCCCACTGTCGCGCCCAAATCCTTCGCCAGTTCGGTGCCGACCAGCACGTCGCCCGGCTCTAGGCGTAGCGTGCCCGCGACCAGCTTGTCACTAAGGTCAACGATGCGGTCATAGCGCGCTAGATCAACACCAAAAATTGTGACCGCGTTGCGCCCTTCGCCGCGCAACGCAATCGCCGCGCCGGACGCCAGAGGCGACACCGCCACCACGCCAGCCACCGCTTCGTAGGCCGCGATTACTTGTTGCCAATTTTCAATTGAACGCAATTTGCGAGGGGCTGTTTGCACGACGGCTATCGCACTGTCTGACGGCGCTGATTGCACGCGAGCTGCGGGTTCGATGGGCTTTGAGACGATGTGCGCCTGCGCGCCCAGCGTGCGCCGAAACGTATTGGTTTGCAAGCCCGTGACCAGCGCCGAGATGAACACAATCACGGCGACGCCGACCATCACGCCGCCGACGATCAGCGCCGATTGTGTGCGGCCTTCGCGCAAGAAGCGCAGCGCTAGTTGAAGTTCAAATCGCATTACGTCGGCCGCGTTACTGCGCGGGCATCGGCATGTCCACGCCCTTGGCGCGTGGCGCGGGCACCGTCGCTACCGCACGAATGCGTTGCCCGGCGCGGATGCGTTCATCGATCACGACCTGATCGCCCGCACTCAAACCGGAGACAATTTCTACGCGTTGCAGCGAGCGAATGCCGAGCTTCACGTCCACCTCTTGCGCAGCACCCGAGCGCGCGACGACCACATATTTGCGGTCCCCCGCTTCGCGTAACGCAACGCCCGGAATCGTTAACGCATTTTGCTTTTGCGCGACCATCACTTCCACGGAAACCGTCATGTCGTCGCGCAAAAATGCCGGGGGTTTTGCGACGCGTAAACGCGATTCAACGGTGCCGCGGGTGACGTCCACGGAGGGCGCGAGATAAATGAGCTCCGCGTCGAACTTATTGTCTGGAAACGCATCTGCCGAACCGGTCGCGCGCATACCCTCGCGTACGAGCCCGAGATTTTTTTCGTCAATCTGTGCGATCAAACGCGTCTCTCCGGTCATCGCGAGCGTGAGCAATTTTTTCCCCGGCTGCGCCACGTCGCCCACTTCCACGCTGCGCGCGATGATGCGGGCGTCAGCCGGCGCAACGATGCTGGTTTGTTCGAGCTTCGCGTTGACGATTTGCAGCGCGGCTTGGGCTTCCTTCACTCTCGCTGCGGTGGCCTGCGCTTCCGCGCCTCCGCGCGTATTCGCGGTGGCTTGTGCGGTGGCTTGTTGGAATGCGGCGCGTGCGCTCGCTGCGGCGCGCTCGACGTCTTGCAGCTTGGCGTCGCCGATGAAACCCTTGGCGTGCAGCGCTTTAGTTCGCTCAAAATCAGCGTTCGCGTACTCCATGTTCGCGCGGCTTTGCGCGAGCGCTTGCGAGGCCACCGGTCCTGCGAGTTCGAACTGTGATTTCAGGCGCGCATCCGCCGTCACAATCGCGGCCTGTGCCTGCGCTTGTTGCGCGCGCAGATCGTCGTCGTCCAGCGCGATCAGGCGTTGTCCCGCCTTCACGGAATCTCCCTCGCGCACGAGGACTTTTTCGACGCGAGCGGTCAGCGTTGCCGCGAGATCCGTACGCGCCACACTCGACACACGAGACGAAAAAACGAGTGAATGTTGAATGGGGCCAGATGTAACGGTCGCGACTTCAGCCGCTGTACCACGCCACCAAAAAATTGCCGCGATAGTCGCTAACGCCGCCAGCGCGATGACCACCAGAATCCACCGCTTCGGCCGCTTCGTGCCCGTCTGTTGCCACCATGCCATGTCGTACTGCCTGTTTTGCTGAGCACCAAACGCCCAACGTTACGCTGTTTTCATCAGTTGTCGCTTGATTTACCGCCAAACAATGCATCAAAGTCGTCTGCCGCGTTTGATTTTGTGGCCTTGCCGATGCGCTTTCCGGAAAACGCCTCTTCAATTTTGTCCTCGAAGAAACTGTTCGGAGACGGCGAGGCCATGAGTTGACGATACGTCTCCGGCGAAACGGATTTGTATTCAAAGACGTCGCCATTGATGAATTCGATTTCCATCGTGCGCGAGCGCTCGTCGTATCCGGCGGCGCGGAGTTTGCTGGATTTGAGGGGTTTGCGATCCATGGCGAGGATTATGCCTAGGGAAACGCTGAACAAATCGCCACCGGCATCGCATCCTTGTTTTGGGCGAACTACTTCGCAGAAAATACTCGCAATAGATCGCTATTGCCGCGTTTTTCGTCTCGAATTTCATCCCAAACCAAGGCGCGCTGACCGGCGTCGCTT
>DAINAJ010000277.1:0-3280 GCA_036733505.1 Casimicrobium sp. | reverse complement strand
TGCTCGTTCGTACTGCCAAACCGAGATGGCCATACCCGTAGCAAGCGCGATGATCAGTGTGCCCGTCAGGCCGACCGGCAACCAATTTCGACGTAGCCAGAGCTTGGTGCGATAGCTTCGATCTTCGCGCCGCGCAGCAATCGGGCGACGTTCTGCCCAGCGCCGCAGGTCCGACACGAAGGCCTCCATCGAGCGATAGCGATCGGCGGGGTCGACGCGGAGCGCGCGCGCGATGATGGCGTCGATGTCACCTTCGAGCCGCACTGCGTCGGCTGGTGGCGGAATGTTGTCTTTCGTGTTTTGCGGTGGACGGGCTCTGGCCGCTTCCGATACGCGCGGCGGAACCACATGCAGCACGGCATGCTCTAGGGCGGCGCGGCCAGGCTTTTCGGGCGTGTGCGCGCGGTGTCCAGCGAGCAGGTGGTAGGCCAACGCGGCGATGGAGTAGATGTCGCTGGCAACACCTGAGGCTTCGCCCGTGATGAGTTCGGGGGCTGCGTATTCCACCGTCAGGCCGCGGCCCGCCATTTTTGTTACTTCCGAGCTGGTGGTCTCGTCGTGCTCGGTTTTCTCCAGTAGGCCTGCGACACCGAAATCGAGGAGCTTCGCGTGACCGCTGGGCGTCACCAACACGTTCGAAGGCTTCAGATCGCGGTGAACCACTAGTTGCGAATGTGCGTACGCGACCGCTTCGCCGATTTCGCGAATGATCGCAATGCGGGCATCGACCGTTTTGGCGTGCTCCGCCACGTAATTTAATAGTGGGCTGCCCTCGATGTACTCGAGCACGAGAAACGGCTGGCCGAACAACCGACCGGCATCAATCAATCGTGCGATGCCCGGATGGTTGAGCCGCGCTAGGAGCGAGCGCTCTTGTGCGAAACGCGCTTCAAAGCGCTCGCTGTCGACGTCCGACTTTAAGAATTTGACCGCCGCTTTGGCTTGATACAACCCATCGGCACGTGTGGCGAGCCAAACCTCGCCCATGCCGCCAACGCCAATAATCTCTTCGAGTCTCCATGCGCCGCACAGCTCGCCGACATGCCGTTTGTTCGTGGTGCGAGCGCGGTCGGCCCGAAGTGCGCGTTGCAACAAGCCGTCGAAGCCTTTTTCCGCACTGTCGCCAAGCACCGGCGCGAGGTGCGTCGTTAAGCCTGCCAGCGGATGACGGACAACATTGGTCACCAAAGTTTGTGCATGAGCACGGCCCAGCAACCGGCGCACCTCGTTGGCGACACGCGGGTCGCCTTGCGCAAGCTGCGCGAGGAAAGCGGGACGCGACAACTCGTCGGTTTCGAGCGCTTCGTCGAATGCAGCGTTCACCGCCTTCCAGAGCGCGGCGTCAAAGTCCGGCGCGACCGGGGAGGGAGCGGGAACGGCAGAAGGAGGAGGAGCGGTCATTGCCCTTGAAAGGACGCGAATCGGTGCAGTGTTGCGCCAGCGAAATTCAAACTAGGGGCACGCGTCAAATTGCGTGGCGCTCAGATACGAGCGTTAGCCACATCGAGCCATTCGGCGAGAAGCGCGCGAGCCTTGGTGATTTCCCGATTGACGGTGCGCGTTGAAATTGAGCGCGCTTCGGCGGTTTCTTCAATGGTCATGCCGCAGAAAAAATGTAGCTCGGAGGTCTGATACATGCCTTCGTCGATGAGCTTTAGGCGCTCCAGTGCTTGGTCAAGCGCAACGACGTCCACCGCCGGTAACCAGCTATCTGGCGCCGAGTCGGCGTGCGAGAGCGTAAGCAGCGTGGCGCCGCCGCCGCGCTTTTCGGCGTCGCGTGCACGGACGAAATCAATCACGATGGAGCGCAAAACTTTTCCAACATACGCGAAAAACTGCACGCGCGTGTCGCCCATCAAACCTTCACGTTCGGCCATGCGCATAAAGCCTTCATGCACCAGCGCAGTGGCGTTCAATCCGGTCACGCCACCAGCCTGAGCGAGACGCGCGCGAGCCACCCGTTTGATTTCGGGGTACAGTTCTGAGTAGAGAGTGCCCATCGCGTCGGCGTCGCCGCCGGCTGCGAGGTGAAAGAGTTCGGGAGTGACCGCTGGCATAGTTTTCTCGTAGGAAACGTCTTTTTACCCTTTATCCCCGATAACGTAAACCAAACCGATGCCTGAACGCCTTCCGGCACCCCTCTGTAGGTGATTGAAATGACTCAACAAATCCTCCGTAACGCCCGAATTTTCGACAGCATCTCCGGGCGCGTCGGCGAGGCCGCGGTCATCATCGTGGATGAGGGCAAGATTTCAGCGGTGCTTCCCGCGGGCGCGCCAGTGCCAGCGGGCGAGAGCATTGATTTAGGGGGGCGCGTGGTGTTGCCGGGGCTGATCGATTGCCATGTGCATGTGATGGCGGTGCACCACGACGTTTGGCAGCTTTCGATGCAGCCGCCGAGCTACATCACCGCACAGGCACGGCACGTTCTCGAAGGAATGCTTGATCGTGGTTTTACGACCGTCCGGGACGCGGCCGGGGCCGATTACGGTGTGCAACTTGCCATCGAACGCGGGTTCTTGCGTGGCCCACGGCTATTTTTCGCGGGCGCGCCGTTGTCGCAAACTGGCGGTCATGCTGACATTCGGCCGCGTGGTGTGCAGGAATTTATCTGCACCTGTGCGGGGCTTGGTTTGTTTCCGGCGTTGGCTGATGGCGTGCCCGAGGTGCGGCGCGCGGTTCGCGAACAACTGCGCAGCGGCGCCAATCAAATCAAGATCATGGCGGGCGGCGGCGTCGCGAGTCCGACCGATCCGATTGACGGCACGCAGTATTCGTTGGAAGAGCTGACCGCCGCGTGCGAAGAGGCGAGCGCGGCGAACACCTACGTGATGGCGCACGCGTATTCGCCGCGTTCGATCACACGGGCTGTGCAGTGCGGCGTGCGCTCAATTGAGCACGGCAATTTGCTCGACGAGGATTCGGCGAAAGTCATGAAGGCACAAGGAGCGTATCTCGTGCCAACGCTCGCGACATATGCGGTGCTCGGAGATGAGGGCAAGCGCTTGATGTGGAGCCCCGAGCAGTTAGTAAAACTCGATCGTGTAAAAGACGCCGGCACGCAAGCCATCGCGATTGCAAAGGCGCACGGCGTGCCGATCGCGTTCGGCACCGATTTGCTGGGCGCGATGCATCCGCAGCAAAGCATCGAGTGGCGGCTGCGCTCAGGTGTTCAAACCGCGGTGGAAATTTTGCAAAGCGCGACAAGTGTGGCCGCGAAACTCTTGAATCAAGAGGGCAAACTCGGCGTCATCGCCCCAGGCGCGCACGCCGACTTGGT
>DAINAJ010000276.1:0-3359 GCA_036733505.1 Casimicrobium sp. | reverse complement strand
TCGGCTTGGCGCGTGTTGTCGTTAGGCACATTCAGGCCCAAGCCCTGCGCCAGCTCTTCTACCGCGTCAGGGAAGCTCTTCCCCGCATATTCCATGAGGAACGTGATCGCTGAACCATGCGCACCGCAGCCGAAGCAGTGGTAGAACTGTTTGGTCGGGCTCACCGAAAACGACGGTGACTTTTCCTTGTGGAACGGGCAGCAAGCCTGATAGTTTTGCCCCGCTTTTTTGAGCGGCACATGGCGATCAATCACCTCGACCACGTCGACGCGCGAAAGCAGTTGGGCAATAAAGTCGTTAGGAATCACCCGGCTATTTTCGCTTGTTTTTCCCAATCGCCTGCGAAGGCTGATTCCACGTAGGGCGGACACTGCCCGCCGCGCGTGCGCGAGCCCGGCCGCGCCCGCGTTAGCCGTCGATCACTCGTATCGTAAGCACTCCACAGGCTGCAATTTCGACGCGCGCCGCGCCGGATAAAACCCGAAGAACACACCAATTGCGCAGCTAAAAAGCGTCGCGATTGCGATGGCTTTGAAACCAACGCTCATATCGAACTTTCCAGTCGCCGTCACTGCTGCGGCGAGCCCCGCTGAAAGCGCTATGCCAATGATGCCGCTCACGACGCAGATCGCCACGGCTTCGATGAGGAACTGCCAAAGCACGTCCGACGGCCGCGCGCCAATGGCCATGCGAATGCCGATCTCGCGCGTGCGCTCGGTCACACTCACCAACATGATGTTCATGATGCCGATGCCGCCAACGACGAGCGAAATCGCACCGATAAAGCCGAGCGCAACGGATAGCCCGGTTGCAATAGCCTCGCCAGACTTAGCGAACTCGCCGAAGTTGACCACGCGAAAGTCGTCGGCGTCGTCCGCACGCATGCGGTGCCGATCACGCAGTAGCTCCTTGACGTCTTGCACCATGTCGTTGAGCGTTTCTGCGCTCTTCGCTTGAATGACCACGTACTGCACCGTGCGCGGCGACGCGGTGCGGATTAGCGTCACGCGTGCCGTGGAAATCGGCACCATCACAATCTCGCCAATGTCACCCGCGTCGAAACTTTGCCCTTCGTTATCGAGCACCCCGGTCACTTGAAAGCTCTGGTTGTCGATGCGAATGGTTTGCCCAATCGGATCGGTTTTGTAGAAGAGTTGCTCCGCCGTTTTCTTGCCCAGCACGGCAACGCGCGACGCACTGGCCACGTCTACCTCCGTGATCGGATTGCCTTTCGCCATGCGCAGATTTCGAATCTTGAATGCGATGGGCGTCGTGCCTTGCACCTGTGTGTTGTTGTTATCGTTGCCATACGATATCTGCGAAAAAGTTGTGAGCATCGGCGCTGCTCCGGCCACGCTGGGCAGACGATTCAACGCTTCCGCGTCGTCCAGAGTAATCGTTTGCACGCTGCCGGTGCGCGGTCGTAATCCCGCATTCTTTCGAGTGTCGGATTGCACCAACACCAAATTGCTGCCCAACATCGCTAGCTCTTTGTTGATAAACGCGCGAATTCCATCGCCCACCGCGAGCATGAGCACGACGCTGGCAATGCCGATGATGATGCCGAGCATCGTGAGCATTGTGCGCAGCGGATTGGCGAGCATCGCGCCCGCAGATTCGGCGAGTAGCTGCGTGAACTTCATGCGTTCACCTCGGAGGCCGCATCTTGCATCGCGCGATCTTTGGCGTCGTCCTGTTGCATTTGGCGCAAACCTTCGCGCGCGGGGCCGTCGTAGAGGACAAGCCCGTCTTTGAGTCGCACCAAGCGCTTGGCGAATGCCGCGATGTCGGGCTCGTGTGTGACCAAAATAATGCTTTGGCCGCGTTCGCGATTGAGCTCGGTGAATACCGCCATGATGTCGGCACTGGTGCGTGTGTCTAGGTTGCCCGTAGGTTCGTCCGCGAGGATCAACGGTGGGTCCGCCACCAAAGCCCGCGCGATGGCTACACGTTGTTGCTGGCCGCCTGAAAGTTGGTTCGGCTGACGGGAGGCGTACTCACCGAGGCCCACCTTGTCGAGCTGTGCGCGCGCCCGTTCACGCGCTGTCTTGCGCGCGACGCCTGCATAAATCAGCGGCAACGCAACGTTATCCAGAATCGACATTCGCTTCAACAGATTGAAGCTCTGAAACACAAAACCGATGGTGCGATTGCGCAGCACGGCAAGTTCCGCGCGCGACAAACTACCCACGTTTTGTCCCGCAAGCGAGTACGTTCCCGAGGTCGGTGTGTCGAGGCAGCCCAAGACATTCATGAGTGTCGATTTTCCCGAGCCCGACTGGCCCATGATCGCCATGAAATCGCCGCGCTGCATAGTGAGGTTGATGCCGTGTAAAACCGGCGTTTCTACGCGATTGCTGAAATAGCTTTTACGCACGTCGGTGAGCTGCACCAACACGTTGCCCACACTGCTTGTTGTCGAGTATTCCATCGAATCTACGCGACTATGGTTTAGTTGGATCGGCTAGCAGCGAGCGCACCACCACCTTGTCGCCGGCTTGCAGCGGGCCTTTCACGATTTCCGTGTACTTGCTATTGGCCACGCCGATGACAACATCAACAGGCTCTGCCTTTTTCGCGTCAATCAGTTTGTAAATGCGGTAAAGCCGTTCGCCTGATTTAGTGCGCAACCCGAGTTCATCAGTGCTGTCTGTCTCCGCCACCGCGGGCTTCTGGGCCTTGTTCTCGTCCTTCCTTTCCGATTTGTCGCCCAACATGTTTTTCTTCATGACGTCCATTGCGACCTCCATGTCGCTGGGCCGGTAGCGCAGCGACGCCGTGGGCACACGTAGCGCTTCGGGCTTGTTCGCGGTGATGATGCGCACCTGCGCGGTCAAACCCGGCTTCAAAAGTTCGTCTGGATTGTCGACGTCAATCACCACGTTGTACGTCACCACGTTTTGCGTCACGTTGGGTGAGAGGCGGAACTGTCGCACCTTGCCTTCAAAGTCGCGCTCCGGAAACGCGTCCACCACGAAGCGTACGGACTGTCCCGCTTTGAGCAAGCCCACGTCAGCTTCCGACACGTTCGTGTCGATCTGCATTTGCTTGAGATCTTTGGCGATCGTGAACAAGTTGGGTGTCTGAAAACTCGCTGCCACGGTTTGCCCAAGGTCCGCCGTGCGCTTAATGATGACGCCATCAATCGGCGAGCGAATGATGCTGTTGTTCATGTCGGCTTGCGCGCGCTCGAGCTGCGCGCGCGAGACATCGACTTGAGATTTCGCGGCGTCAAGTGCCTGCCGCATTTGCTCCAGCGTCGCTGCCGAAATGAAGCCTTGCTCCACGAGCTTGGCGTTGCGGTTGTAGTTGCTCTCTGCCAGAGTGAGCTGCGCGCGTGCCGCGTTGAGCGACGCTGC
>DAINAJ010000275.1:0-3368 GCA_036733505.1 Casimicrobium sp. | reverse complement strand
AAGGGCAAGGACACCGGCGCGATTCTGATTGTCGCGATGAAAGAGAAAAAATTGCGCATCGAAGTGGGCTACGGCTGGGAGGGCGCGCTGCCCGACGTTGAAGCCAAACGCATCATTCGCGAAACTATCACGCCGTTTTTTAAGCAAGGCCAATTTGCACAAGGCCTTGATGCTGGAATCGACAAAATTCAGCTCGCGGTTTCCAAAGAAAACAAAGCGGCAAGCACAACCGTCGACGACAAAGGACAGTGGACGCAAAGTCACAACCCAAGCGCAGCAGATGCGGCGGCTGAATCGCTACTCGGTCTCGCACCGGTGCTTCTTGGTGTGGTGGCCGTACTCTCGTTCATCCTGCCGGCACTGCTCGTCGGTTTGATCGCTGGCGGCGGAGCGTTCTTCTTTACGAATTCATTACCCGCAGCGGGCATCGCCGCATTCGCTGGATTCGTCGGAGCAAGCATTCTCAAAGGCTTGTTTGGGTCGTTGCGTAGCGCGCCTTTGGGCGGACGTCGCGTGCACACGAATTCGAGCGGTTGGGGAGGCGGTGGCTGGACATCAGGAGGCGGCGGATGGTCGTCTGGTGGCGGTGGCGATAGCGGTGGATTCTCCGGCGGCGGCGGCAGTTTCGGCGGTGGTGGCGCGTCAGGCGGCTGGGGAGACAGCGAATGAAAAATCGAACTCTCGCCCATGCACTCACCTCCAAGCGAACCGTACGCAGTGCGCTGCCGGAGGCGAGCATGGATCGACTCGAGAAATTGATCGGCATGGCGGAGCGTGGCACCAGCGGACAAATTCGGCTCGTCATAGAAGCGACGTGGCCGTTGCTGCATGTTAGACACGCAAAAGCCCGAACCCGCGCACTCGACTGGTTTTCTCAGTTGCGAGTCTGGGACACAGAACACAATAACGGCGTATTGATCTACCTACTATTCGCCGAGCGACGCGTTGAAATTGTTGCCGATCGTGGCATTAGTCGCTGCGTTGCGCAGGCGCAGTGGGACGCCATTTGTCATGACATGGAATCCCAATTTGCACAGCACGAGTTTGAGCGTGGATTAAGTGGTGGCGTAACGGCGATTGGCGACTTGCTGCGCGAGCACTTTTCCGCCGAGATGGGGCACAACGAGCAAACAGACCGTCCTGTGATCGTCTAATTTTCACGAGTCTGGCTACCATGAAAAGAATCGCGCTTATCCATGCGCTACAGCACTCTATCGAGCCGATCAACAGCGCGTTCGCTCGCGATTGGCCAGAAGCAGTGCGCGTCAACATCCTTGACGACAGCCTCTCCGCAGACCTTGCGCGAAGTGGCGGCGTTCTCGACGACGCCATGCACGCACGCTTCGAAACTATCGCCGGTTACGCGGTGAACACTGGCGCGGACGGAATCCTCTTCACCTGCTCCGCCTTCGGCCCCAGCATTGAGCGCGTCGCGATTAAACATCAAAACATTCCAGTGCTCAAGCCTAACGAAGCCATGATTGCCGAAGCGGTTGCACACGGTGGCTCCATCGGTCTGATCGCCTCCTTCGCGCCAACGTTGGTGTCAATGCCGCCAGAATTCCCGGTCGGAACTGACCTGCGCACCGCACTGGTCGCCGACGCGATGGACGCGCTCAATCGCGGCGATATGGCACATCACGACGCGCTCGTGGTTGCCGCGAGCAAACAGCTTGCAACGCAGGGCGCACGAGTGATCGCATTGGCACAGTTCAGCATGGCACGCGCCGCGAACGCGGTCGCAGCCGCAACGGGGCTACCTGTGTTGACGACACCAGACAGCGGCATTCGCCTACTTCGCGCGCGCCTCAACGCGTAACCACGCACGACGCTCCACGACTGAACCGTCCGGGCGCGGCGACAGCGTATGTCACCGATAATTCGCCACCTTTTTGTGTCACAGGATTGTTAGCTATGAAGCGCCGAATTCTCGCGTCCCTCGTTGGTCTCGCCGCCGCGTCTTGCTTTGCGCAGGCCTGGCCGACGAAACAACCGATCAAACTCGTCGCCGTGTTTCCACCCGGCGGCTCTGTGGATCAAGTCGCGCGCATCTTGTCGCAGCCGTTGCAAGCGCAGCTGAATCAAACCGTCATCGTCGAAAACAAGGGCGGTGCCTCGGGCTCGATTGGTGCGGGATTTGTCGCACAATCGCCGGCAGACGGCTACACGTTTGCTGTGGTTTTTGATTCGCACGCGGTGAACCCGGCGCTCATTCCAGGTTTGCCGTACGACGTCAAGAAAGACTTGGCTGCGATCTCGTTGATCGGCACCGCTGCCATGACAATCGCAACGCCCGCAACCTCCGAATACAAATCGTTCGGCGATGTTGTTACCGCGCTCAAGGCAAACAAATCGGTCAGTTACGGCTCTATCGGCAACGGCAGCCTCGCGCATCTCGCGATGACCCTTTTGGGCAAGAGCAACAACCTCGCATGGCAACACGTCCCGTACAAAGGCGGCGGCCCGATGATGCAAGACGCCATCGGTGGTCACGTTCCGATGGTGGTCGGCTCCGTGTTCGTCGTTAAGCCACACATTGATAGTGGCCGAGTGCGTGCGCTCGCGGTGACCACGGCCAAGCGTAGTCCCGAGTTGCCAAACGTGCCAACGCTCGCAGAACTCGGCTACGGTCAGTTCGAAGCCCCCGCATGGTGGGCCGTGCTCGCCCCCGCGAAGACACCGCCGGAGATCATCGCCAAAATGAACGCCGCGATGAACGCGGTGATGCAAAACCCTGACGTCGTGAAGAAACTGCAAGCGCAAGGCATCAACGTAATCGGCGGCACGCCAGATACGGCCCGCGTTTTCATCGAAAAACAAGTGGACATCTGGGGCAAAGTCGTTAAGGACTACGGCATCAAAGCAGACTAGGACGACGCGACTATGAGTAAGCCCATCATCGTCGTGCTCGACGACTTCGAGCGCGTCGCACGAGACTACGCCGACTGGTCTTCGGTGGACGCCAAAGCCGAAGTGCGCGTTTACCGCGAGGCGCTGCGCGGCCAAGCGTTGCTCGACGCCTTGTTGCCTGCAAGCGCCGTTGTGTTGATGCGCGACCGTACGCCGTTTCTCGCTGATCTCATCGAAAAGCTCCCCAACCTCAAGCTCGTGCACTTCACCGGCACGCGCAACGGCGCGCTGGACACCAAGGCGCTAGCTGCGCGCGGAATACCGGTGCTGCACACCGGCTGGGGGCCGAACAAGGACGCGACGACTGAAATGACGTGGGCGCTGATCCTCGCCGCACAAAAGCGTCTCGTCAGCCAACACAACGCGCTGCTGCATGGAACGTGGCGCCCGCACGACATGCTCTCTCCCGTATTGCACGGCCAGCGCATCGGCATTGCGGGACTTGGTGAAATCGGCGG
>DAINAJ010000274.1:0-3371 GCA_036733505.1 Casimicrobium sp. | reverse complement strand
CCCCCGACCGCTCAATGATCGAATATTCGTGAGATGAAACGCAAAACCGAAACCGCTGCGGCAACAGAAATCGCTAGCGCCGAAATTGTCGACGCAGCGGTCGGTGCGCGCATTCGTGCGCTACGCCGAAGCAAGGGTTTGGGTCTCAACGAAATGTCCGCGCGCACGGGGCTCTCGATTGGCTTTTTAAGTCAGATGGAGCGCGGCTTGTCGTCGCCCACCTTGCGCGCGCTCACCAGCCTTGCCGACGCGATGCAGATCAACCTCGCGGAGATTGTGCGCGGCCCAACGGTCGCACAACCCAAGGTGCCGGTCATCACGCGCGCGGGTGAGCGCTCGTCGATTTCAATGTGGAAATCCGGAATTCGCAAACACGCGCTTGCGAGTGGAGGCGCTGCGAGCAGTGCGTTTAGCTTCACGCTCCTAGACTTTGAGCCGCACGCCTCGTCCGGCGACGACCTTTACACGCACCAAGGCGAAGAGGCGGGCTATGTGTTGCAAGGCCGCCTCAAATTAGTCGTCGGCGACAAACAATGGACGCTCGCTGCGGGCGATAGTTTTCATTTCAGCAGCGAATTGCCGCACCGATTTGAGAACGCCGCCAACCGCAATTTAGTCGTCGTGATGGTCAACGCGCGGACTTAGCGCGCTCGATCTGAACTCGCCACCCGCGTCGCGCCACGGCGGTGCGCTACGCTGCGTTGATTCCACGACTCATACAAACACAAGAAGTTGCGCGTCTATGAACCTAGAACTCACGAACCTTCACGTCCTCATCACCGGCGGTAGCAAAGGCATCGGCCTGGCTTGTGCCCGCGGCTTCATCGCCGAGGGAGCGCGCGTCACGCTCGTCTCGCGCACGCTCGAAACATTGCAATCCGCGCAGCGCGAATTGCAAAGCGCCACGCCGAGCGCGACGGTAAACATCATCGCCGCTGATTTGCGCAACGCCGCCGAAGCCGAGCGCATGGTCGACGCCGTTGAGCGAGACTTCGGCGCGGTGGACGTGCTCGTCAACAGCGCAGGCGCAGCCAAGCGCACACCCGCCGCCGAGCTCACCACCGGCGCATGGCACGACGCGATGGAGGCGAAGTTCTTCACCTACATTCACGTCATCAACCCGCTGATCAAAAAGATGGGCGCACGCGGTCGCGGCGCGGTGGTGAACGTCATCGGCGCCGGCGGCAAAGTCGCCGCCGTCACGCACCTCGCGGGCGGTTCGGCTAACGCCGCGCTCATGCTCGCCAGCAGCGGCCTCGCCGCCGCCTACGCAGGCAAAGGCGTACGCGTAAACGCCGTCAACCCCGGCCTCACGCTCACCGAGCGCCTGCAAGAAGGCATGCAAGCCGAAGCCCGACAACAAGGCATCAGCATGGAAGAAGCCCTAGCGCGCGCCAAAGCCACACGCCCCCTCGGCCGCATCGCCGAACCCAGCGAAATCGCCGACGCCGTGGTGTACCTCGCATCAAACCGCGCGAGCTACATCACAGGCGCGGTGGTGGCGATGGATGGGGGGGTTACGCCGATGGTGGTTTAGGTCGAAACGGCGAACACTACCGCGACATATCCCGTGATCGACGTAGGGTGCGGTTCACCGCACCCAAATTGATACGAGCCAACGAGCGATGGTGCGGCGAACCGCACCCTACCGCTGTATGCGGATGGCGGTGTGAACATGCATGCGACTTGTACTATAATTTGTACAAGTAAATTCTGGTTGACAGAGATATTCCATGCAGATCGTCAACTTTTCAGATGCGAGAAGCAACCTCAAGGGCATTATCGACCGTGTGATTTCCGACGCTGATTACACAGTGATCGCCCGCCGCGATGCGCCGAACGCGGTCATCGTCTCGCAGGAATATTTCGACGCCATGATGGAGACGGTTCACTTGCTCAAAGTGCCCGCGAACGCGGCACATCTCCAGAAGTCGATCACGCAATACCGCGAAGGCAAGGCCAAAGCGCGCAAACTGGTTGCGGCAGAGTAAGCGACTCGCGATATGGCAGAGGCGCTCAAGCAGGTCGCGTTCACGCACGCTGCGTGGCAGGATTACGTGTGGTGGCAAACGCAGGACAAGAAGACACTACGCCGCATCAATCAACTGATCGAAGCGACGTTACGCGATCCGTTCGATGGCATCGGAAAGCCCGAAGCGCTACGCGAAAACCTGAGTGGATTTTGGTCACGTCGGATCGATGACGCGAACCGATTGGTGTACGCCGTTGAGGCGGAACAGATAGTGGTGATCGCGTGTCGGTATCACTATTGATGCGCGTCATCCTCTTAGCGGGCGTCGGGGATGAATGATCGCCCCCAAATTGATACGAACAAACGTCACCGCGCAATGAGATTGCGCCCTACGGCTCACTTGCCTAACGTCTCTAGCGACTCTAGAGTGAACGAGCTGCTTGGCTCTGCGGTTGTCCTATCGACTTGAGATTCAAGAATCATGAATATTCCGAATTCCTCAAGATGCACCAACCGATTTTTGCGAGACGGCGCGCCGTTAGTTGACATGACTTCGCATGCAATGACGTGTCGAGCGCCGTGGAGTGACGTGTGGATTGACTGTGCGTCCACTATTCCATCAGGCTTGCACTGGATGTTTCGCTCATACGGAATGGCCTTCGGGGAGATTGATTGCCCATCCGTGTCCGATTGGCGTTTCTGGCTTACGGACAACAAACTGTTTGGGTCGGCGGGGAAGTTTCCACTGAGGCTCAGCGTCTGTGACTGCACTTCGTCGTTAAACCAACCCAACGAGCCGAAAATTTCGTGGAAGAACGGCGCTATCTCGCGAAATTGAACATGACCGCCGAAAAGGCCGCGATACATAAGGTAGCGCTCTTGGTAGACGAGCGCCTGATTGAACCGATCACGCCAATCGTCGCGACGAACTAGCCAACCGCCAGCGAGTGGCGTTACGACCGACGTAATGATTGCGGTTTGCGCGCCCGACGGCACTTTGAAAGTGGCCTTACGCGTGTACTGAATCGCTCGCACGCGACCACCGGAAGACAGGCTGGACTCCAACGCGTTCACAGACTTGCCTAGTCGCGAAACGACAGATTGGTAATCCGGCGATATGTACCGCAGCGCAAATGCGGCGATTGCTATGAGGACGACGATTAGCGCAAGCGGTGCCCACCAAAGCCGAGCCCAGCTGACATTCGCCAATCGCAATCGAACCCCCATCACATACTCCGCCGATACTGTCCGCCCACCTCAAACAACGCATCTGTAATCTGCCCAAGCGAAGCCACTTTCACGGTCTCCATCAATTCAGCAAACACGTTGCCACCGTTGATCGCAACTTGCTTGAGTCGCGCCAGCGCCGCAGGCGCATCTGCCTTGTGAGCCGCGTGGA
>DAINAJ010000273.1:2097-3384 GCA_036733505.1 Casimicrobium sp. | reverse complement strand
CCGTTGCCTTCGGGCGTAAACGTTAAGTCACCGCTTGCTGGCTTCATGTCTTCCATCGTCAGGATGTATCCGATGCGCTTGTTGGACTCAACCGCTGACCATTCCATGCCGCCGTTGCCTTCGGACTTACTCTTCCATGTCCACTTCGAGCCTGCGGCCGCGTCCGGGCCAGCGTAGGTGAGTTGCATGTTGGGATCGCGCTGATTCCAGACGCTCCATCGCTTCCATTCTTTTTGGTTTACCACCAGCGGAAAAACCTTATCGACAGGTGCGCTGATGCTCACGCTGCGTTGTGCGGAATAGGTCGCGGGCAAGAGAAAGCCCACCGCCAAAACGAGGATCACTAGGCCGACCAAATATTTGAGGATTTTGAGAGCAATAGACATGGGGCGATCCTATAGATGATATGGATGAGTGATTCTCGCGCAATTTAGGCGAATGCGATACATTGCGCCGCCGCAATGCGAAACCTGTAAACCAACAGTCGCACGCCGCGTTAACGACCCGACCCAAGCTCGGGCCGCTTTGATACTCACAGGAAAACAAGATGAAACGCTCCCTCCTTGCAGTCACGCTCGCTGTCGTATCCACGAGCGCAGCGTTCGCGCAATCGACGATCAAAATCGGCGAAATCAACAGCTACAAAGCGCAGCCCGCTTTCCTTGAGCCGTACAAAAAAGGTTGGGAGTTGGCCCAAGACGAAATCAACAAGGCAGGCGGCGTTAACGGCAAGAAACTTGAAACGATTTTCCGTGACGACAATGGCACTCCCGGCGACGCAGTGCGCGCCGCGGAAGAGCTGGTCTCACGCGAAAAAGTCGCACTGATTTCCGGTACGTTTTTGTCAAACGTTGGCCTCGCTGTGGGCGATTTCGCGAAGCAACGTAAAGTGCTGTTCATCGCGAGCGAACCGCTGTCGGACAAAGTGACATGGGGCAATGGCAATGCGTACACGTATCGCCTGCGCGCCTCAACGTACATGCAAACCACCATGCTGGTGCCCGAAGCTGCCAAGCTGAACAAGAAGCGTTGGGGCATTGTCTACCCGAACTACGAGTACGGACAGTCGGCTGCGCAGTCGTTCAAGAAATTGCTGATCGCGGCGCAACCGGCGGGCGGCGTTGAGTTCATTGAGCAAGCCGCACCGCTTGGAAAGATTGATGCGGGTTCGGTTACGCAAGCGCTGCTCGATGCGAAAGTGGACGCCATTTTCAACGTGACCTTTGGCGCGGATCTTCAAAAGTTTGTGCGCGAAGGCAACACGCGCGGTTTGTTCAAAGGCCGCCC
>DAINAJ010000273.1:0-1997 GCA_036733505.1 Casimicrobium sp. | reverse complement strand
GCGGACTCGCCTGTTGCGGGAATTCGAAGCGACTGGAGTTCTCTGCGTGAACAACATGCTCAAAAATATCGGCATCTGGGTGGTCATCGGCCTCGTGGTGCTGACCGTGGTGCAACAGTTCGACAAGTCAAGCCGCAAGAGCGATGACGTGCCTTACTCCGCGTTTATCGAAGATTTGCGCGGCGGCAAAATCACCGAGGCCGTGATTGAGGGACGCAATGTCGTCTACCGCACGGGCGAGGCCAAACGTACGACCTACGTTCCCGGTGGCTACGACAAAGACTTAATCAACGACATGCTCAAGAACAACGTGAAGTTCTCGGGCAAGGCCGAAGAAGGCCCATCGTTACTGTCGAACGTCCTCTTCTCATTTGGTCCGATCCTGCTGCTCATCGGCGCGTGGGTGTTCATGATGCGCCAAATGCAAGGCGGCGGCAAAGGCGGTGCGTTCAGCTTTGGTAAGAGCAAAGCACGCTTGCTCGACGAAACCAACAACACGACCACATTTGCTGACGTCGCCGGTTGCGATGAAGCCAAAGAAGAAGTCACTGAAATCGTTGATTTCCTGAAGGATCCGAGCAAGTTTCAAAAGCTTGGTGGACGCATTCCCCGTGGCGTGTTGCTCGTCGGCTCGCCGGGTACTGGTAAGACGCTCCTCGCGAAAGCAATTGCGGGCGAAGCGAAAGTACCGTTCTTTTCGATCTCCGGTTCGGATTTCGTTGAGATGTTCGTCGGCGTCGGTGCGTCGCGTGTTCGAGACATGTTTGAGCAAGCCAAGAAAAACGCGCCGTGCATCATCTTTATTGATGAGATTGATGCTGTGGGTCGTCAGCGCGGCGCTGGACTTGGTGGCGGCAACGATGAACGCGAGCAAACGCTAAACCAAATGCTCGTTGAAATGGATGGCTTCGAAGGCTCGCAAGGCGTGATCGTGATCGCCGCGACCAACCGTCCTGACGTGCTTGACCCTGCGTTGATGCGTCCAGGCCGTTTCGACCGCCAAGTGGTTGTGCCGTTGCCAGACATTCGTGGTCGCGAGCAAATTTTGCAAGTGCATATGCGCAAGGTGCCGATCGCGGCTGACGTCAAGGCGCAGGTTATCGCACGTGGTTGCCCCGGCTTTTCCGGCGCGGACATTGCGAACCTTGTAAACGAAGCCGCATTGTTCGCCGCGCGCGGCAACAAGCGCCTCGTCGACATGGAAGACTTTGAGCGCGCAAAAGACAAGATTTACATGGGTGCAGAGCGCAAGTCGATGGTCTTGTCCGAAGACGAGAAGCGCGCCACTGCGTACCATGAGTCGGGTCATGCGATCGTAGCCACAATTTTGCCGAAGGCTGATCCTGTTCACAAAGTGACGATCATCCCGCGCGGCCGCGCACTGGGTGTGACCTGGCAGTTGCCTGAACGAGATCGCATTTCGCTGTACAAAGATCAGATGCTGACCGAAATATCGGTACTGTTTGGTGGCCGCATCGCTGAAGACTTGTTTGTCAAAAACATTTCAACGGGCGCGTCGAATGACTTCGAGCGCGCTACAAAAATCGCACGCGATATGGTGACTCGATACGGCATGAGTGACGTGCTCGGCCCGATGGTTTATGCGGACAATGAAGGCGAAGTGTTCCTTGGCCGGAGCGTGACGCAGACACGCACGATGTCAGACACCACGATGCAGACCGTCGATAAAGAAATTCGCCGAATCATTGACGAGCAATACGCGGTGTCGACGAAAATTCTGCAAGACAATGCGGACAAGGTAGAAGCCATGACGGCAGCGTTGATGGAGTTCGAAACTATTGACGCCGATCAGATCGCCGACATCATGGCGGGACGTCCGGTTCGTTCGATAAAGACTTACAACACGCCCGGCAGCTCGGGCGGTGATTCCACTCCCGGTGCCGCAGTGGTCGCCGCGGACGTAGTGGAAGGCAAAACTGATGCAGACCCAGCCGCAGCCGCTGCGCCTAAAGCAGCGCCGGACACTCCCTAGCGTC
>DAINAJ010000272.1:0-3403 GCA_036733505.1 Casimicrobium sp. | reverse complement strand
TGCAAGATGTGCTCGTGCGCGCGAATGATCGACACGCCGGACGCACGCAGCTTTTCACGGTAGATCAATGGGGCACAGCATGGAGATTGGCCGATGCGAAGCCACGCCGCAAGCTTGAATCCGTGGTGTTGGCGGGCAACATTCGCGAGCAGCTCGTGGCGGATATCGAGCAATTTTTTCAGCGCCGCGCTTGGTACGGCGAGATGGGTATTCCGTGGCGTCGTGGCTATTTGTTTTATGGCCCGCCGGGAACGGGGAAAACGAGTCTCGCGTTCGCGCTTGCGGGCGAACTGCAACTGTCGTTGTGCACGCTTTCGCTGACCAATACGAATCTCGACGATCAAGGCATTAGTGATTTGCTGCAACGCACGCCCGCCAAATCATTGATCTTGATTGAGGACGTTGACGCGTTTTTTGTAGCGCGTGAAAAGCAGGACACGCGAATCAACGTGAGCTTCTCGGGATTGCTCAATGCAATTGACGGTGTGGCCGCACAAGAAGGGCGCATTGTGGTGCTGACCACCAATCGACGCGAAGCGCTGGACGCGGCACTCATCCGGCCGGGGCGTATTGATAGCGTGCTTGAAATTGGCCTCGCAAGCGCGCCACAAATTCGCGCGCTCTTTCTGCGGTTTCATCCGACCGAAATTGCGGCTGCCGATACGCTTGCCACGGCTTTGGCAGACAAAAGAATGTCACCCGCTGCGGTACAGCAAGTGCTGCTGGCATTTCCGCTACCGCGTGACGCGGTTGCCGCCATTTTGGATGCATAACTGCCGCTGGGGTCAATCAGCCGCATCGTCGCTGCGTCGCAAAAATTCGACAGTCACTGCAATGTCAGAACAACTGTAAGGCGTAGCCACGGCGCGAGACTAATGACGAACTGTCTGCGCGAGATCGTCCATGTTCAAACTTCTGCTGCTATCGGCCGACTTGCCCACCGTGGCGCTGTTGCGGGCGGCCACCGACGCGCTTAAGGGCACGATTGATCCGTTCGCCGATCCCGCAGATATCGGTCACAGACTGGCAGTGTCGCCCGGTGAAGTTCCGGTCGGCGTGGCGGTCGATCTCGGTCAATTGGCAGCTCACCGGCAGTCGCTGGCGTCAATTTGTGCCTTGATTCGACGGACATCGCCCGGCGCGCCTATCGTGGCGATTGCACCCAAATTGCAGCTCACTGACGCAGCCGCCGAACAGTGGGCGAAGCAATCGGGTGCCACCGACATCGTGTCGCAGATCACGCCTTGGCGTTGGGCGGAAACAGGTGAGAAATTGCTTCGCGCTATCGTTGGAGATGATGCGTCGGTCGCTGCGGCGACTCGCCGCGTCGCCCCGTATCTGCGTATCGCAATGCACAACAGCGCCCTCTCGCCTGCGCGAACCATCGCAGCGGCGGAAGGCAGCGGCGTTGACCTCGCCGCCTTGGCCGTTCGGTTGCAGCGCTCAGGGGGCGTGAAAATTACGGATCGGCGCTACCGATTGCAGGTTTATCCGGAGTGCTTTGTGGCGAGCGAAGCGGTGCGTTGGCTTGAAGGCGCGTTGCGTCTCCCAACGCCCGCAGCGGTATCCGTGGGTGAGGCGCTGCAGGCGGCTGGCCTGATATATCACGTCGCGCACGAACAAACCTTTGCCGACGAAAACTATTACTTTCGCGTTTCGCAATGGCCCGCGCGGTGGGACATTGAGCGCTTTTACTCAGTCGCGCGGGGCTCGACTGGCCTAGAGGTGGCGGACCGGCAGTACATGGGCGCGACCTATCCGAAGTGTTTCGTGGGTGCCGACGCCGTCCGCTGGATGCAAACGCAAGGGCACACGCTGAACGAAGCAATTTGTATGGGCCAACGCCTGCTCGATTTGTCGATCATTCATCATGTCGTCGACGCGCATTGCTTCAAAAACGAAAAACTGTTTTATCGCTTTTACGCGGACGAATGATCGAATCTGGCTAGAACGACAGTTTGAGGCCGAGGCTGTAGAGCGTATCGCTACCGCGCCTACCCACTGTGCCGTCGAGCTGCACTTTCGGCGCGATGTCGCTACGTAGGCCAACCTGCGTCGTGGCCTTTGACCCACGTTCACCAAACGCTTCGATATGCGCCGTTGCCGCGCCGACTTCGCGCTCGAACGCGACGCCCCATGTGGCAACCGTGGTATCGCCTGCATGTCTTACCGCGCCAGCATTCACATGTATGGAGCCTGCTTCGAAATTGCATGTCGCCAGCACATTGGCGAACGGGACGTTACTAGATACATGCCGCTCCCAGCCGATGCCCGCGCTTGCGCCAAAGTTGCAGCCGTCTTTTTTTGATGGAGTGACGATGAGCTTAGCTTGTACCGCGTACGTATTGCTCGCGCTTGAGCTCTCCCGCGAAACGACGGCACCGAGTTCAATATTTTCAAACGCAGCGTAAGCCGGGGCGATACTAAATTGACGGAAACCACGGTTATCGGCCGCGTACCAGAGCTCGACGTGGCCATTGCCCTTATCGTTCATGCCTGCATCGTCGACGGTGAGTGGACGACCGGCCCACGCATGCGTGCCGAACAGTAGCGCCGCGACTGTAAGCCCGAGTTTGATCGCGATAGTTCGTTTCATACAGTCCTTTTTCTTCGCTGTTCTTTGCTGCGACAAAAATGTCAATTCGCACCATCTATAAGCTACCTTGCGTCCAAGCCTACTGAGAGGTTTTATGATGACACGCGCACGACTCGCCCCGCGCAGCTGAAACCAATTCCTGCAGAATGCCGCACTCTTGCGTTGCGTGGGGTTCACCACACAGGTGCCGCAACGCGGTAAGTTGTTTTTCCAACGCTCGCATGCTCCTCAAGCGCGCTCTGACGCGACCAATTTGCTCATCTACGAGCACGTTGATGTCGCCGCAGTCTGAGGCGGGCCGATCCACAAAATTCAGCAAACGCGTGATGTCCACGAGCGGCATGTCAAGCGCCCGGCAGTGACGGATGAACGCCAACCGTTCAAGGTGCGTTTTGCTATAGGTTCGGTAGCCATTGGCCTCACGCGCGGGAGGTGGCAATAAACCTGACTTCTCGTAATACCGGACCGTTTCGACATCTACGCCGGTAGATTCTGCAAGTTCGCCAATACGCATCGTTAGCCCTGTTAGTGACCGGTGCCATAAACACAACCCAATTTTACGCTTGACTCTGTAGCGGCTACAGGGTTTCTAATACGGCAATTATGTCGCTGAACCGGCTTCGCCATGTCTTCTGAAAAGATTCCTGAAACCAAGTCCACATACGCAAGTTCCGCGTGTTGTGACGCACCTTTGCCCGTTGCGTTGGCCAAACCGTCGCCAGTCGTTTCTTCGCCAATAAGCACGCTTTGGCGAATTTCTACGATGGACTGCGCATCCGAAGAGGGTGAAATTCGTCGCGCTCTGGA
>DAINAJ010000271.1:1167-3450 GCA_036733505.1 Casimicrobium sp. | reverse complement strand
GCGTCAAGCAACTCCTCGACCCGGGGTCTCCTTTTCTTGAACTCTCGGCGCTCGCAGCGTTCGAGATGTACAACAACGAGTCGCCTGGCGCGGGCATCATCACCGGTATCGGTCGAGTGAGCGGTCGTGAATGTGTGATCGTCGCTAACGATGCAACGGTCAAAGGCGGCACGTATTACCCGATGACGGTGAAAAAGCATTTGCGCGCGCAAGAAATCGCATCGCAAAATCGCATGCCGTGCATTTATCTCGTCGATTCCGGTGGCGCAAACTTGCCCAACCAAGACGACGTGTTTGCAGACCGCGAGCACTTTGGTCGCATCTTCTTCAACCAAGCCACGATGAGCGCGGCGGGCATTTCGCAGATCGCCGTGGTGATGGGTTCGTGCACGGCGGGCGGTGCGTACGTCCCCGCGATGAGCGATGAGTCAATCATCGTGAAAAACCAGGGCACCATCTTCTTGGCGGGACCGCCGCTCGTGAAGGCAGCCACTGGCGAAGTGGTGACGGCCGAAGATTTGGGTGGCGGCGATGTGCATACGCGCTTGTCTGGCGTGGCCGATCAACTCGCGCAAAACGATGCGCACGCACTGGGGCTTGCGCGCCAAGCGGTGGCGAATCTGAACACGGTGAAGCCGGCGCAACTTTCAATGACCGAGAACGTAGAGCCACTGTTCGATCCGCATGAGCTCTACGGCGTGATCCCGACGGATACGCGCAAGCCGTTCGATGTGCGCGAAGTGATTGCGCGCATCGTGGACGGCAGCGATTTCGATGAGTTCAAGCCCCGCTACGGCACAACGCTCGTCACCGGGTTCGCGCGCATTTACGGAATGCCCGTCGGCATCATCGCGAACAACGGCGTGTTGTTTTCCGAGTCCGCGCTCAAAGGCGCGCACTTCATCGAACTCTGTTGCCAACGAAAGATCCCACTCGTTTTCTTGCAGAACATCACCGGTTTTATGGTCGGTCGCAAGTACGAAAACGAGGGCATTGCGCGAAATGGCGCAAAGATGGTGACGGCGGTGGCCTGCGCGAGCGTGCCGAAATTTACCGTCATCATCGGCGGCAGTTTTGGTGCCGGCAATTACGGCATGTGTGGCCGCGCGTATTCACCACGATTCTTATGGATGTGGCCGAACGCGCGCATCAGTGTGATGGGCGGCGAGCAAGCCGCGAGCGTGCTCTCCACGGTGCGCCGCGACAATATCGAGGCCAAAGGTGGCGCGTGGTCGAAGGACGAAGAAGAGGCGTTCAAAGCCCCGATTCGCGACAAGTACGAGCGCGAAGGTCATCCGTATTACGCCACGGCACGCCTGTGGGACGACGGCATCATCGACCCGGCGGATACTCGCCGCGTATTGGGCCTTGGAATTTCGGCGAGCTTAAACGCGCCAATTCCTGAAACAAAATTTGGCGTGTTCCGGATGTGATGATGAAAACTTTACGCATTGAACGAGATGATCGCGGTGTAGCGCTCTTGGCGCTGAACCGCCCCGAAGTTCACAACGCATTTGATGAAACGATGATTCGCGAAATCATCGAAGCGTTTCGCGATTTGGGCGCAGACAACGACGTGCGCGTGATCATCATTGCCGCAGAAGGCAAAAGCTTTTGCGCGGGGGCGGATCTCAATTGGATGAAGCGCGCGGCGCAGTACGACGAGGAAAAAAACCGTGAGGATGGCGGCGAACTTGCGTTGATGCTCAACGCGATTTACGCGTGCCCGAAGCCGGTGATCGCCTGCGTGCAAGGCAACGCCTATGGCGGTGGCGTCGGCGTGATTGCCGCGGCCGACATCGCTATTGGCGTGGCCGACGCGCACTTCTCGCTCTCGGAAGTTAGGCTTGGCATCATTCCAGCCGTTATCTCGCCGTATGTGATCGAAGCAATCGGTGCTCGTTACGCGCATCGCTATTTCATTACCGCAGAGCGGTTTACGGCGGCTGAGGCGTATCGCATTGGCTTGCTGCACGACATCGCGCCGAGCATAGAAGTCATGGACGACATGATCGCGCAGCTCTGCACGATCTTGCTGGCCAACGGCCCCAAGGCAATCGAAGCGGCGAAGAACCTAATCCAAGCCGTGTCCCAAAAATCCATCGACGACGAACTGATGGAAGACACGGTTGAGCGCATCGCGCAAATTCGCTCCACGCCAGAAGCCAAAGAAGGCATCGGCGCTTTCCTCGAAAAACGCAAGCCCAACTGGATTAGGAACTAAAGCGATGTTCTCAAAAATCCTGATCGCCAACCGAGGCGAAATTGCAGTTCGCGTCGCGC
>DAINAJ010000271.1:0-1067 GCA_036733505.1 Casimicrobium sp. | reverse complement strand
ATGTTCTCAAAAATCCTGATCGCCAACCGAGGCGAAATTGCAGTTCGCGTCGCGCGCACCGCGCGGCGCATGGGCATTCAAACGGTTGCTGTGTACTCGGACGCCGACCGCGATGCGATGCATGTTGCAGCGTGCGACGAAGCGCATTACTTGGGCGGTGCCGCCCCCAAAGATTCTTATCTGCGTGGCGACAAAGTATTAGAAATTGCCAAGCGCACCGGCGCGCAAGCCATCCACCCGGGCTACGGCTTCCTGTCGGAAAATGAAGCTTTTGCGCAGCAATGCGCAGATGCGGGCATCGTTTTCATCGGGCCGCCACCAGCGGCCATTCAGGCGA
Organism: Casimicrobium sp.; assembly: GCA_036733505.1. GTDB lineage: Bacteria > Pseudomonadota > Gammaproteobacteria > Burkholderiales > Casimicrobiaceae > Casimicrobium. The sequence continues at coordinate 730 of DAINAJ010000271.1, read as the reverse complement.
TGGGCCTCAAAGCTGAGTCCAAGCGCTTGATGGAGAAGGCGCATGTTCCGTTGGTGCCCGGCTATCACGGGAAAGATCAGGCGGAAGCGGTGTTGTTGGCAGAAGCGATTCGAATCGGATTTCCGGTGCTCATCAAAGCCAGCGCGGGTGGCGGCGGCAAAGGCATGAAAGTCGCGGAGAGCGAAGGCGAATTTTTGGCGGCGCTCGCGTCGGCAAAACGCGAAGCGAAGAATTCATTTGGCGATGACAACGTGTTGATCGAACGCTACTTGCAGCGGCCGCGCCACATCGAGATTCAGGTGTTTGCGGATGAGTTGGGGCATTGCGTCTACCTGTTCGAGCGCGATTGCTCGCTGCAGCGTCGTCACCAAAAAGTGATGGAAGAAGCGCCTGCGCCGGGAATGACCGATTCGCGGCGCCGCCAAATGGGCGAGGCTGCGGTCGCGGCGGCGCATGCAGTTGGTTACGTTGGCGCAGGTACGGTCGAGTTCATCGCGGAGCATGATTTCGCGACCTCGGGTCGTTTCTACTTCATGGAGATGAATACGCGCCTACAGGTGGAGCATCCAGTTACGGAAATGATCACGGGGCTCGATCTCGTGGAGTGGCAGCTTCGTGTTGCATCTGGTGAGCGGCTGCCAAAGCTGCAAGACGAATTAAGGATCAACGGCCACGCGTTCGAAGCGCGTGTGTACGCCGAGAATCCGCGCAACCAGTTTTTGCCTGCGAC
>DAINAJ010000270.1:2006-3486 GCA_036733505.1 Casimicrobium sp. | reverse complement strand
TGCATTTCTCCGCCGAGCGAGGCGATGCGCGCCTTGACCTCGGGCGAATCCATCGTTTTTTGTAGTGCCGCAGCGAGCTTCGCGACCACCGCGTCAGGCGTTCCTGCGGGCGCGAAGATCGCGTTCCATTCGTACACCTCGTAGCCCGCAAGCCCCGCCTCGGCCATCGTCGGCGCATTCGGCAAGATCGCCGAGCGCTTGGCGCTGGTGACCGCGAGGGCTTTCAGTTTTCCTGACTGAACGTGTTGCAGCGTCGATGCCAAATTTCCGAAGAACACCGGCACTTGGCCACCGATCACGTCATTGAGCGCGGGCCCGCCGCCCTTGTACGGTACATGCAACATCTCCACGCCCGCCGTGCTTTCGAACATCGCGCCTGCCAAATGCTGCGCCGAACCATTGCCCGACGACGCGAACGACACCGCGTTTTTCTTCGCCTTTGCGAGCGCGACCATTTCCTTCACCGAAGTCGCAGGAAACGCAGGATTTACCAACAGCACATTTGGAAATAACGCGATGACGCCAATCGGTTTGAACGCTTTGTCGCTGTCGTAAGGCAGCTTCGCAAAGAGCGCCGGATTCACCGCGAACGACGACGCGTCAAGCATCAAGGTGTAGCCGTCCGGCGCAGCTTTTGCAACTGCGCTCGCGCCAATTTGCCCGCTCGCACCGGGTTTGTTTTCGACAACGACAGTTTGGCCGAGCGCTTCGCCAAGCTTCGGCGCGATGAGCCGTGCCATCGTGTCAGCACCACCGCCCGGCGGGTAGGTCACGACGAGCGAAATCGGTTTGGTCGGCCACGTTTGCGCTTGTGCAGCAAATGCGCAGAGCGACACCGCGGTGGTCACGAACGTACGAAAAATGGATGAAGTCATGATGCGGGATATGGTTTCGAAATTGGGTTCGATGTTTTCACGGCAGCGCGGCGCGACGAGCCACACGCACTCGCTCGCAGCATAATGCAAATCGCCATGACACAAGAAAACGCAAATCAGCAATCCGCCCTCGCCTGCGACTGCCACTTTCATGTGTTCGACGCGAACGAAAGTGCCAGGGATGCGCGCTATGTGCCGGCATACACGTCGACGCTCGACGATTGGGCGAGTGCCGCTCGGCCATGCGGCGTGACGCGCGGCGTGATCGTTCAGCCTAGCTTCTTGGGCACCGACAATTCACGCATGCTCGCCGCCATCGCGCAACAACCGCACGCGCTGCGCGGCGTTGCGGTGGTCGCGCCAGAAGTCACCGTGCCAGAGTTACAAGCGCTACACGCCGGTGGCGTGCGCGGCGTCCGGTTGAATCTTTCAGGCGTTCGCGACGACGAGTCCGCGATGCGTGACATCCCGACGCAGTGGTGGTCGGCACTCATCGAAGCGGACCTGCATCTAGAGCTGCACACGGACGTTGGCCGCGTTGCGACGCTGTTGCCACACGTTCCGCGCGACATCGTCGTCGTGCTTGATCACTTCGCCAAGCCCGA
>DAINAJ010000270.1:0-1906 GCA_036733505.1 Casimicrobium sp. | reverse complement strand
TGCCACACGTTCCGCGCGACATCGTCGTCGTGCTTGATCACTTCGCCAAGCCCGAGTTGATCAGCGGCAACGACGCAACTGTAAGCGCCGTGCGCGCTCGCAATGCATTAGGCGGCGCGACATACGTGACGCTCGGCGGCGCCTATCGACAAAGCGTGCCGAACGCATCACGTTGCGCAGAAATTGCCGCGCTGTGGCGAGACGAAGTTGGCATAAAACGATTGTTATGGGGAAGTGATTGGCCATGTACGAATCACGAACACGCGGCGAACTACGTCGCGCTCTTTGACGCGCTCAGCGCGTGGCTCCCCGACACTGGTGATCGTCACGTGGCGTTGTCCGAGAACGCCAATTCAATCTACTGGCGTTAGCTAATACCGATCACGAACGTTGCTCACCGAGTTGTCGTTACTCGGCACCATGCCGAGCAAGACAGGCTTCAAGCTCTCGTCAATAGGCTTCGGCCCGAGCCAAATTTGCAGCAGCGCTTGGAAAAAGCTCTCGTCTTGAAACACATCACCGACACGCTTGCCGTTGACATTGACGATCATGCCGGTGCCGGGAACGAGATCGACCGAGATGGTGTTGCCTTTCTTGAGCGAGGGAATCATGCCGAATATGGCACCGAGCTTCAGCAAACTATCAAAATGCTTTTGTTGTTCGGCCGCCGATAAATTGGCGCGCATGCCGCCCAAGAGGCCCTTCGACAATTCGTTGGCATTAATGTCTCGCAGCAGCGCGAGCGTGACCCGCTTGGGGCCTTTGAGCGCGCCGATTTCTGCACTAGTGTTGCGCTTCTGCGGCAAATAGAGCTGCGCGACATACACGCGCACTAAACCCGCCGCCGCATAGCGAATGCCCGCACCGTTTAGAACCAGATCCTGGTTGGCGACCCGTACGCGCTCTTCAACGTTGACTCCTGAGACATCCAGCGCGAACGCGCTTGGAGCAAGAGACGCAAAAAACAAACCGAGCACGACCGGGCGCCATTTTGCGCGCGGCGCCGAAGCGACATTCACATCAGACATAGCTTTCTCCAAGTTCGCGGTGTCTAAGAAAAAACTGATGCTATCCGCGCGGCTGCGGCGTGTCACCGCGCGCAATGCGTTTAATACACATCTTGGCGCGCGCAGTGATGCAAAGTCGCCCAACGGCGACCACTGAAGCGGTTTTAGACATCCACGGATGGTCCATGAAACGCCCATGCAGCGAGGTATCCCCCGCCGCATGCGCACCATCCGGCCCAGCTTGATTAGTGTCAACGTACCCTTGGCTTTCCGAGCGTAGCCTGACGTTTTAGGAGCAGCGCATGAAATTTCTCATTCCCCTTGATGGATCGGAGCTTGCGTTAGACGCGGTGCGCTATGCCGTTCGCCTCGTTCACGCCGGGTTGCACGCGAGCTTTGTGCTGGCAAACGTTGAAGAACCTGCTGGCGTCGTAGGGTTACTGATGATGCCCGACGCTTTAGCGCGTGAAGAAGTGAACCAACACGTGGGCAAGGAAGCACTGGCTACCGGCGCAGCGTTGCTCGAAGCGGCCGGCGCGAGCTTTGAGCGAGAAGTACGCACCGGCTACGCAAAGCCTGCGTTGATCGACATCGCCGAGTGTTATGGCTGCGACGCGATCATCATGGGTGCACGAGGCGCGGGCGCGGTGCGCGGCGCGCTACTCGGTTCGGTTTCGCAGGCCGTGCTGCATTCATCAAAAATTCCGGTCACCATTGTGCAGCACTCGTAGGCATTCGTCAGGCGAAACTTAACGGCACTTCGGATATGTCTGAATTCGCCGACGTCGAGTGCAGTCATGACCCCGTCATGTACGGTGATACCTATGATTTGTTATTCACAAACCATAACAACACGGCGCAACGCGCCGATGTGTCACCGGAGGCACACCATGAATTCA
>DAINAJ010000269.1:0-3490 GCA_036733505.1 Casimicrobium sp. | reverse complement strand
GTTTGCACAGACCAGAGAAACGCAGTGACTGTCGCCAACTCGAGCATTGTGCGCAGTTGCACGCGTATCGATGACGACAACCTATTTCAACAGCGATTTCTTATCGGTTTCTGAGGCTGCGTTAACGCAGCCTGAACGCGCTGGCTAACAGCACGTTCATGCGGCGTGGTCGCGTCGTTCAGCGCAGATGGCTCAGTAGACTCGATGCGGCAGAGCGCAATCGAGAGCGCCCCTTCAAGCGCCGCGCAAAACGCCAACACACCGCCAACGTGCAGAGAAGCCAGCGTAGGACGGGCACGCTTTTGCGTAAATTCGAGCCTACGACTCAGCTATCGCGACGCCACCCGTCGCTAGCGACGAATTACGCCGCGAATCGCGCTTCGATTTTCGCTTTGGTGGCGGGCAATTCTGTGGGCAGGTTGTGCTTGAGTTGCTCGAACAAATCGGCGTGAAGCTTGAGCTCCGCCGTCCATTCGTCGCGGTTCATGCGCGTGACGCTCTCGTACTTCGCTTCGCTGAAATCGGTGCCGTTCCAGTTCAAGTCGCCGTAGCGCGGCGTGGTTCCGAAGGCGTGCTCGGTGCCCTGCCCTTTGCCTTCAACGCGCTCCAACATCCACGCCAACACGCGCATGTTGTCGCCGAAGCCCGGCCACACAAATTTGCCGTCGGCGTCTTTGCGGAACCAGTTCACGGTGAAGATTTTCGGGAGTTTCGCGCCGGAGTTCGCGAGCTTTTTGCCGAGGTTCAACCAGTGTGCGAAGTAGTCGCTCATGTTGTAGCCCGCGAACGCGATCATGGCGAACGGATCGCGGCGCACGACGCCGACTTGGCCGGCAATGGCGGCGGTGGTTTCGGAGCCGAGTGTCGCGGCCATGTAGACGCCTTCGGTCCAATCGCGTGCTTCGGTGACGAGCGGAATCGTGGTGCCGCGACGGCCGCCGAAAATGAACGCGTCAATCGCGACGCCCGCCGGGTTGTCCCACTCGGAATCAAGCGCAGGATTATTGGTCGCGGCGACGGTGAAGCGTGAATTCGGGTGCGCGGCTTTTGCGCCGGTTTCCTTGGCGATGGCGGGCGTCCAGTCTTTACCTTGCCAATCGATCAAATGCGCTGGCGGCGTGTCGGTGAGGCCTTCCCACCACACGTCGCCGTCGTCGGTCAACGCGACGTTGGTGAAGATCGTGTCACGCTTGATCGACGTGAGGCAGTTGAGGTTTGACTTTTCGTTGGTGCCCGGCGCGACGCCGAAGTAGCCGGCCTCGGGGTTGATCGCGTAGAGGCGGCCGTCCGTGCCGGGCTTGATCCAGGCGATGTCGTCGCCGATGGTCGTGACCTTCCAGCCCTCAAAACCTTTGGGCGGAATGAGCATTGCGAAGTTCGTCTTGCCGCATGCCGACGGGAACGCGGCAGCGACGTGATATTTCTTGCCTTGCGGATTGGTGACGCCGAGGATCAGCATGTGTTCCGCGAGCCAACCGTCACGCAAACCCATGTTCGACGCAATGCGCAGCGCGAAGCATTTTTTTCCGAGCAGCGCGTTACCACCGTAGCCGGAACCGTAGCTCCAAATCTCGCGCGTCTCGGGGTAGTGCACGATGTACTTCGTTTTGTTGCACGGCCATGTGACGTCTTGTTGACCTGCCGCGAGTGGTGCGCCCACGGTGTGAACGCACGGCACGAATTCGCCATCAGCGCCCAGCACGTCCAACGCGCCCTTGCCCATGCGCGTCATGATTTTCATGTTCACGGCGACGTAGGCGGAGTCAGACAACTCAACGCCGATATGCGCAATCGGTGAGCCGAGCGGGCCCATCGAAAACGGCACGACGTACATCGTGCGGCCGCGCATGCAACCGGTGAACAGCGGGTTCAGCGTGGCGCGCATTTCGGCCGGGGCCATCCAGTTGTTGGTCGGGCCAGCGTTTTCTTTCTTCTCGCAGCAAATAAACGTGCGGTCTTCGACGCGCGCGACGTCGGTCGGGTCACTGCACGCCAAGTAAGAATTCGGGCGCTTGGCGTCGTTGAGTTTTTTGAAGACGCCCGCTTGAACCAGCGTGCCGCACAGTGCGTTGTATTCGGCGTCCGAGCCGTCGCACCAATGGATGGCGTCGGGCTGCATGAGCGCGGCCATGTCGCGCACCCAAGCAAGCAGGCGAACGTGGTTGACGGTGGCGGGGGCGTGCACGGAGGCTTGCAGCGTGGCGAGCGTTTCTGGCTGATTCATGAAATTTGAGAGCGTAAAGAGTTGCGACGGAGAAAGGATGTCGCCGCAAACAACAGGTCGGATCGGCCTTGCGCGGTGCTCACGCTGGGCGCTGGATGAGCGGCAAGCGTGTAGCCCTCCATTTTAGGCGCAGACTACGGCGCACTACAGCATCGGGTTATGCGGGTTGGGCATGGCGGGATGCATGCTGTTCATTGGCTACCGCCACGGGCTACATGATGTACAGCTTTTTGGCTGTATCGACAGCTAGGTGGACGTTACATGGCTTTTTTGCGATTCTCGACTTGTCACATTATTGGCTTGCAACGACCGCCTGTCAGTCGTTTGACACGTTAAGCCATTAACCGTGAACTTTGGTCGTGAGTCGAACGACGTGCGCGATGTAGCCCCCCGTAGCCCGATCGCAGAAAAGACAAAGCCCGCATCCGTCGCCGGAGTGCGGGCTTGGTGTGACCACCTCAGGGAGGCGGTAGCCGAACTACTACTTCTTGAAGTCGGCTGGGCAGGTGCCGCCCTTGAGCGTGAAGATCCAGTCCACGATCTTCGCAACATCGGCATCCGCTACAGCTGCGTTTGCGGGCATTGGAATTTGACCCCATTTGCCCGTGCCGCCAGCTTTAACCTTTTTCGCCAGGTCCGCTTTCATTGCGGCCAATTTCTTGGCGTCTTTTTCCGCGTAGCAGGCGGGAATCGCGTTGTAGGCAGGGCCTACTACTTTTTTGTCGAGCTGGTGGCAAGCCATGCAGCCCTTCGCAGTGGCCAACGCTTGGTCAGCGTGGGCAACGTTCACGAATGCAACGGGGGCGAGCGCGGCAGCGATCAATACAGCAATCTTTTTCATGTCGAGTCCTTGGATAAAACGGGCGCGAGTTTAACTGAAGCTCGCGCAATGGTGCAAAAGCATTAACGAAACGTTAAGTCGCCTCGTTGACGCATGACTGACATCAACAATACTTGAATGCGTCAAATCGCTCAACGACAAGTGAAGCATTTGCATATGCGACGTAAATCTTCTGTTGAAGTGATGCGCGATTCAACGCTTCACGCGCGTGATGATCCCGTCGAGTTGATCGAGCCTGGCATAGCGAATCACGAGTTCGCCCTGCCCGCTCGTTTGATGCGAAATCTCGACTTAGGCGCCCAGACTGTCGGCCAGCTCGGCCTCTAACCGGTCGCGCTCCGGATCGTGCACGACGAGCTTTTCCTGCTTACTGCGCGCGGTGGAGATTCCGGTGCGCTTCTTCGTATTGGCACCGGTTTCGTCTT
>DAINAJ010000268.1:0-3492 GCA_036733505.1 Casimicrobium sp. | reverse complement strand
AGCTTGCCTGATGGATAAGGCAGCATCGAGCAGGCGTAGTACTTGCCTTTCGGAAAGCGTGGATCGTTTTCGACGACCGTGTAGGCGTTGGTCGACGACCAAAGCGATTGCGCAGCGGCTTCAACCGCTTTGTGGTTATACGTGGATTCCATAACGAGCCTTGGGTGCAGAGGAGATGGCGCGCACGACTCAGCGACACATAAGGAAGCAGTCCTAAACTACCTCACATCGCGTGCATAGCGCGCCCTAAAATGGGTCTAATCCCTTGAATTGTAAGGTTCGCTCGACATTCGGGACGAAACCAATTCATGTGGGTCGGGTCACACCTACCGTCACTCTTGCTCGCGCCGGCGCGCACCCGCCGCCATTTTAAAAAAATGCCCAAATCAGTACGCATCAGTCACCGGGCCCCTGCCTTCGCAGGGGCGACGAAGTTATGGATTGGCGCAACGACGTTGCTGTGCGTTTCTGCGCTGTCCGCCGCGCCGATAAAAACTGAGCATGTTGAAGTTGAGTTGATCGCGCCACAAACCGCGCTGGTAGCGGGCAAAACGGCGCGTGTTGGACTTTCAATCAAGCATCAACCACATTGGCATACGTATTGGAAAAACCCTGGTGATTCGGGCTATCCGACGAAGGTGACGTGGGCGTTGCCCAAGGGTTACGCGGTGTCCGAATTTGCGTGGCCTGCGCCGCAGCGCATTGCCACCGGCCCGATTATCAATTTTGGGTACGACGGCGAGATTTTGCTCACAGCCGACGTGACGGTGCCTGCTGACGCCATTCCCGGCAGCGTGACGCTCAAGGGCAAGGCGGAATGGCTGGTCTGCAAGGATGTTTGTATTCCAGAAGACGGCGAAGTTTCGTTGACGTTGCCGGTCGCCGACGCGGCGGGGACGTCGGTACACAAATCTCGCTTCGATGCGGCAGACGCATCCGTGCCAAAAGCGCTCGCGGGTTGGACCGGCAAAGCGGCGGTTGCCGGACGCGAGATGCTTATCGAAATCACGCCTGCGGCCAGTGCGCCAGCGCTTGCGAAATTTGATGTTTTCCCAGAACCCGAGCAAATCACGGACCCTTCGGCACAGAAGGTTTACCGCACCTCGACGGGCTATGCGGCGCTGCTGAAATTGGTCGATGGCGCAAAAGTGTCGCCCACCTTTGCGCTTGTGCTGACAGCCGGTGAAGCGTTGAACGGTGCCCCCAATTCAAGCAAAGCTGGCGTGATTACGGTCACTACCTCCGCTGCCGGGGCGAGTGCCGCGGTGCCTGCGGGCGCGGTATTACTCGCCGATGCGAGCGCAACTACAGGCGCCAAATCCGGCGCTGCAGCGACGTCGCTGGCGGTGACGGGTGGTAACGATGTGACGCTCGTTTCTGCGCTAGTGCTCGCCTTTTTCGGCGGCATGATTTTGAATTTGATGCCCTGTGTGTTCCCAGTACTGTCGCTCAAAATTTTGAGCTTCGCGAAGCACGGCGGCGGCGCACCGAGCCCAACCAATGAGTTAGATCGCCCGCGTGGGCGCGGCCGTTCGCGCTGGTTGCGCAACGGCGTGCAAAGCCATGAAGACGCGACGGATCACGAGCAAGCCAAGCGCAGCGCGATGCGCCAACACGGCATCTTTTACGCTGTGGGCGTGGTGCTTTCGTTTCTTGCGCTCGCGGGCGTTTTGCTTGCGCTCAAGAGCGCCGGAAGCGCCATTGGCTGGGGCTTTCAGTTGCAGAACCCCGGAGTGGTGTGGGTGTTGGCGATCATCTTTTTCTTGATTGGCTTGAATTTGATGGGCGCGTTTGAGGTGGGCCAGCTTGCACCGTCTGCCCTGTTGTCGATGCAGGCGAAACATCCGGGCGTGGACGCGTTTTTCTCTGGCGTGTTGGCGGTGATTGCCGCGAGCCCGTGCACGGCGCCGTTTATGGGCGCAGCGCTGGGGTTTGCGCTCACGCAAAGCGCCGTGGCTGCGCTCTCCGTGTTTGCGGCGTTGGGTATTGGCATGGCTTTGCCTTACGTCTTATTGGCGTGGTTTCCGAAGTGGCTCGACAAGCTGCCGCGACCGGGTCAGTGGATGGTGACGTTTAAGCAGTTGCTCGCGTTTCCTATGTTCGCGACGGTCGCGTGGTTAGTTTGGGTGGTGGCGATTCAAACCGGTGCGGACGGTGCTGCAATTGTGCTGCTTGGGCTAGTGGGATTGGCGTTTGGGGCTTGGTTGATCGGCTCGCAAAAAGCCGCGGCCCGCTGGACTGGCGCGGCGGTGGTGCTGGCGGCTGCGGTATTGGCGTGGCCGAGTGCGGACGCGTCGCAAGCGGCGGCGTCCGGCGCTGTGAAGTCGGGCGGCGTGACGTGGCAAGCATGGGACGCGGCCACCGTGGACAAACTCACGGCTGAAGGCAAACCAGTATTCGTCGACTTCACGGCGGCGTGGTGCGTCAGCTGTCAGGTGAACAAACGCACGGTGTTGACCCGAAGCGAAATCGAGCAGTTGTTCGCCACGAAGAAAGTCACCTTGATGCGTGCCGATTGGACCAACCGTGACGAGCGCATCACCCAAGCGCTTGCTGCCATGAATCGTTCCGGCGTTCCGGTCTATGTGCTTCACGCACCGGGCAAAGCGCCGCAGCTCTTGCCAGAAATTTTGACAACGGGTATCGTGCGCGACGCGCTTAACGCGCTTCCATAGTGTTTTGAGGCGTGCTTAGATTTTTGTGGGAGCGGCCCTTCGGCATGCTCAGGACCAAAGGCGAGCCCGCGATGGGCGGCGACTAGTGTCCGAGGTTGATTGGATGACACCAATCGCGGGCACGGCCGCTCCCACAGGTAAATGCTTTTTTAACGTAGGAGTCCACATGATCCGCAAACTTGCCACTTTATTTTTTGCCACGGCTGCGCTCACCGCACACGCCGCTGTCGTCGGCCAATCGGCGCCCAATTTCACACTTACGGATGTGTCCGGAAAGAGCGTCAGCCTCGCTGATTTCAAGGGCAAACACGTCGTGCTTGAGTGGACAAATCCCGGCTGCCCGTTTGTTCAGAAGCATTACGTTTCCGACAACATGCAGTCGCTGCAACGCGACGCCAAAGCCAAGGGCGTCGTGTGGCTCGCGATCAACAGCACTGAGCCGAAGCATCAGGATTACCTCGCGCCGGCCAAGCTCGCCACCAAAATGAACACTGAATGGAAGGCCGCAGCGTCGGACATTCTGATGGACGAATCGGGAAAGGTTGGCATGGCGTATGGCGCGAAGACGACGCCACACATGTATTTGATTGATCCCGCCGGAAAGCTTGTTTATGCGGGCGGGATCGACGACAAACGCAGCGCCAATCCGGCCGACGTGAAGGTCGCGAAAAACTACGTTCGCGCAGCGTTGGATGACGCGCTAGCGGGCAAGCCGATAGCCGTGGCGACGTCCACGCCGTACGGATGTAGCGTGAAATATCCGTAACAGCTTTTCGCTGAAAATGGCCACGAAGCACCGCCTGGCGGTGCTTTTTTT
>DAINAJ010000267.1:0-3637 GCA_036733505.1 Casimicrobium sp. | reverse complement strand
CAGCGGCAACGCTTGAATCGACGCCGCCGGAGAGGCCGAGAATGACTTCGTCGGTACCGACTTGTTCGCGAATTTTGGCGACGGCCGTCTCGATGTAATTCGGCATGGTCCACGTAGGGTTCGAGGCGCAGATGTCGAGTACGAAGCGGCGCAGCATCGCAGTGCCCTGCTTGGTGTGCGTGACTTCGGGGTGAAACTGCACGGCGTAGAACTGACGCACTTCGTCGGCGATGCCGGCAACGGGACAATTGTCCGTCGAGGCCATGAGCATAAAGCCACGTGGCATTTCCGTGACCTTGTCGCCGTGGCTCATCCAGACGTGCAAGAGGCCGTGGCCTTCGGCGTTTTGCGAGTCTTGAATGCCTTCGAGCAGCTTGGTGTGTCCTCGCGCACGAAGCTCTGCATGGCCGAATTCGCGGTGCTCGCTGGCTTCCACTTTGCCGCCTAACTGCACGGTCATGGTGAACATGCCGTAACAGATGCCGAGCACCGGAACGCCCTGCGTAAACACGGCGGCGGGGGCGCGCAGATCGTGCGCCTCGTAGGTGCTCGCGTGGCTGCCCGAAAGGATGATGCCTTCGGGGTTGTATTCACGGATGAATTCGTCTGAGACGTCGTTCGGATGCAGTTCGCAATAGACGCCCATTTCTCGAACACGACGAGCGATGAGCTGCGTGACCTGTGAGCCGAAGTCGAGGATGAGAATGCCGCGTGCCATAGAGCGAAAACCGTGGAGTAATGAGGTGGAACTGTGAGAAGCGTGGGGCTGAAACACGAAGGGGCCAAGCGGCCCCTTCGTTGAGTGTTTTGCTATTTCTTTGCTGGGGGCTGCGCGCCGCTCGCTGCGGGCGCAGCCTTCGGCGGCTCGGGCAACTTAAGCCCTTCTTTCTTCAGCGCTGCATCGACGCGCTGATCGACTTCGGTCGCCATTGTGTCCGCCCATTTCATCGCCGCTTGGAAAGTTTCGCCGTTAACCTTCGCTTGATTCGCGAGCATCTTCTTGCCCGTCGCGCTTTGGTAGAACTTAACAAGCTCGGCGATCTCTGGCGCGGTGAATGCGTTTTGATAGACCATCGTTACCTGTTCAATCAGACCGCCCGCTGAATCTGCCTTCGCGAGCAGCGCGTCGCGCATAGCGTCGCGCGCAACAGTGAAGCCCTTGTCCGGGAATTTCGGGTCAAGCTGCTTGACGCCGGGCACCCAGCTTTGCACGGTACTGTTGGCCATTTGCTCCGGCAACGCTTTGATGTTGGTGAGTTCGAGCAAAGTTTTGATTTGCGCACGCTTGGCAGCGGTGAGTTCATCCGCGTGAGCAGCGGGGAGAGCCAGCGCGGTAGAGATCAGCGCGAGGAAGAGAATTTTTTTCATTGTGTAGATTTAGTCAGCGTGATAGTTGGGCGCTTCTTTCGTGATCTGCACGTCGTGGACGTGCGATTCTCGAATACCTGCGCCAGTGATTTGTACGAACTCCGCGCGATCGTGAAGTTCCGCAATCGTGCCACAGCCGCAGTAGCCCATGCCCGAGCGAATGCCGCCTTCGAGCTGGTGTACAACGGCTCCAACTGGCCCTTTGTATGGGACGCGGCCTTCAATGCCCTCTGGAACGAGCTTTTCGGCGTTGTTTTCCGCGTCTTGGAAGTACCGATCGCGCGAACCTGCCTCCATTGCAGCGAGCGAGCCCATGCCACGATACGACTTGTATGATCGCCCTTGGTAGAGCACCACTTCGCCGGGCGCTTCCTCGGTGCCAGCAAACAGACCGCCAAGCATCACGCAATCCGCACCCGCTGCGAGCGCCTTGATGATGTCACCGGAGTACCGGATGCCACCATCGGCGATGATGCCCGCGCCGGAGTTGTGAATAGCGTTCGCGACAAAATCAACAGCGGTGATTTGTGGCACGCCGACGCCCGCAACCATGCGCGTAGTGCAAATGGAGCCCGGACCAATGCCGACCTTCACGGCATCCGCGCCCGCGTCCACCAGCGCTTTAGCGGCTTCCGCGCTGGCGATGTTGCCGCCAACGACTTGCGCGTGTGGGTATTTTTTCTTCACCCACGTCACTCGATCCAGCACGCCGCGAGAATGGCCGTGTGCGGTATCGACAACGATAAAGTCGGCCCCCGCACTAAGCAGCAGTTCGACGCGCTCTTCCGTGCCTTCGCCGACGCCAACAGCCGCGCCCACACGCAGGCGACCCTGGTCGTCTTTGCAAGCGTTGGGGTGCTCGGTGGATTTGAGAATGTCTTTGACGGTGATCAGGCCCCGAAGCTCGAAGTCATCGTTGACAACAAGTACGCGCTCCAGCCGATGCTTGTGCATCAGCGCCTTGGCTTCGTCAATGCTCGCGCCTTCGCGCACAGTGACGAGACGATCAGCGGGCGTCATCAACGCGGTCACCGGCTGATCTAGATTGCCCTCAAAGCGCAAATCGCGGTTAGTGATGATGCCGATGAGGCGATTGCCTTGCAGAACCGGTACACCGGAAATTTTGTTTTCGGTGGTGATCGCGACGACGTCGCGCACTGTTACGTCGGGCGTCACAGTGATCGGATCTTTGAGCAAACCTGATTCAAAGCGCTTAACGCGCGACACTTCACGCGCCTGATCCTTGGCCGACAAGTTCTTGTGAATTACACCAACGCCGCCCGCCTGCGCCATAGCGATGGCTAACCGTGACTCAGTAACGGTATCCATCGGTGCGGACAGAATTGGCAGACGTAGCGAAACGCTACGGGTTAGGCGCGCACCAAGGTCAACGTCGCGGGGAAGGATTTCGGAGTAACCGGGGACGAGCAATACGTCGTCGAAGGTGAGGGCTTTGGCGCGAATGCGCATGTGAAATTCCCAAAAACCGTATTCTACTCAAGGTCCGACGAACGTGTAACGGTATCCGTCGGGCCGATGTAGGCGGACTAGCCCTGCTTGGTCTCGGCCGCCTTGTCAGGGATCGCGCCCTTCTTAATGTCGACCTTTACTCGCTCCTTGAGTGCTCCGACATACGCATTGGACAGGTCGCCTGCGTTCTGACCCGAGAGACGCTGCGCCAGCGATTTTGCTTTGTCAGCAGCCAGCGCTTCGGGTTGAACCACTTTGAGCACTTTCACGAGCGTGTAACCGCCCGCATCGTTCGCGCCACCGGCTACTGCCTCGCCTTTAGACAAATCAGCCGCGAACACAGATTTGAGCAGGGCTTGGTTGATGTTTGGCGCGGGCTGTTGGCGCAACAGTTTCTGCGCTGCGGCAAACGTTACGCCCGCGTCTTTTCCGGCGGTCAAGAGTGCAAGCTTTTCAGCACCTGCCTTAGCAGCAAGCTCGGTCGCTGCGCGACGCTGCAACTGAATTTGAATTTGCGCTTTGACATCATCCAACGGGCGCACTGCCGACGGTTTGTGTTCCAACACGCGAGCAGAAATCAGACTGTTATTACCAAGGTCAATCGCTTCCGAGTTTTTCTTTGCGGCGACGTTAGCGGGCGCGAAAACAGTTTGCGCAAACTTTTGGTTGCCGCCTGCGATTGCCTGCACTTGTGCGCGACTCATCCAATCGGTTTTCTTGACTTCGAGCTTCAATTCCTCAGCAAGCTTCGCGTAGCTGCTGCCCGCTTCGTAGACGCGGTTCTGGAACTTCTCTGCGT
>DAINAJ010000266.1:0-3638 GCA_036733505.1 Casimicrobium sp. | reverse complement strand
GAAGGACACGCGTTCGGTTCGCACACGTGGAACCACGACTATTTTCGCGGCGACGTAGCGGCTGATCAGGTGCGGCTGGTGCCTTGGGGGCAACCAGCGCAATCCGGCCGAACGCTTGATGCGGCGGGTGTCTGTGCCGAAATTAAGAAGCCAGAGGCACGGTTTCAAGAAATGACCGGACGTGGATTTGATCCAATCTGGCGTGCGCCGGGCGGGAAAACGTCGGCCCGTTATAACGCGATGGTTTCGGCCTGTGGCTTCCGCCATGTGGGCTGGGCCGATGCAGGTTTTCTTGGAGACGAGCTTTCGAGCAAAACGCACCCCAACGATGCGCTCGTCAAACGCGCGATCGCGTCACTGCGCGATGGAGATGTGATGATGGCACACCTCGGAATCTGGTCGCGACAAGACCCGTTTTGGCCAGCGCTTGAGCCGTTGATCGCGGGATTGAAGACCAAAGGATTTTGCTTCGCCACACTTGCGGAGAAGAGCACGCGAGCCGGCACCGTGGGCAACGGACGTTAACAGTGGAACACGTCTCAGAACTCTACGAAGCGACCATTGCCTGGGTGTTCAACACACTGGTTAATCCGACGCTCTATTCGCTGGGGCTCATGAGTTGGTCCGACCGCGCCTACGACGGCACGGCGTTCCTAGTGGCTGGAGTGCTGCAAGTCGTTGCCACTGCTGCAATTTGTATTCCGTTGGAGCGCGTCAACCCGGTGCAGCGCATTGATCTGCAAGCCAACGTGCGCACCGACGTCATCTACACGCTGATTAATAAGCTCGGATTGATGCCACTCTTTGCGTTTGCCGTGCTCTGGTTGGCGTTGCGTCCGCTCGAAGGCGAAGCGCGAATGCTCGGCTTCACACCCTGGTCGCTCGAAGATTTTTGGCCGGCGTTAGCCGCTATGCCTGCGCTCAGTCTGGCGTTTTATCTTTTGATCATCGATTGCGGTGAGTATTGGCGACATCGATTTCAGCACCGTCTGCAATGGTGGTGGCAACTGCACGCGCTGCATCATGCGCAACGCGACATGACTTTCTGGTCTGACAACCGAAACCATATTCTCGACACGCTCCTCGCTGCATTCTGGATAGCACTGATTGCGCTCCTCATCGGCATTCCACCCGAACACTTTCCGTTCGTGATATTCGCGCTCGAGTTTATTGAGTCCTTATCGCACGCAAATTTGCGCTGGAACTTTGGGCCGCTGAAGTACGTCATCGTGAGCCCGCAGTTCCACCGCGTCCATCACAGCATCGAGCCCAACCCAAACGGCGCGCAACAAAGCGCGAATTTTTCGGTGGTGTTTTCGTTTTGGGATAAGCTCTTCGGAACGGCAGACTTCAGCAACGCGTATCCGCCCACAGGCATACGCGATCAGCTCGAAGGTCGCAACTATGGCACCGGATTTTGGGAGACACAATGGCTCGGTTTTTCTCGACTCAGACAGCACTTTTCACGGCGCTAAGCGCGCTCACCGTCGTTGCGCTCAGTGGCTGCGCAACCGTGGTGCAGGAACAGAAGCGAACGCTACTTGACCAAAAGTGCCAAGAGCGCGTCGTTCGCATGTTGAATACGGTTTCGCCCATCGTTGCCGACTCCAACATCCCGCAAAAATTCTGCGGCTGCCTTACCAGCAAAGTGGACATCGTCAAGCTTGAAACGGACGTGGATGCCGTAAAAGACATCGGCCTCAACCCGGAAACGCTGCGCTTCGTCACGGAATACATTCCGACGATTCGCACTTGCGCCAAAGAAACAGGGCTCTGGAAGGGCCTCTAACTCACTGCGGCGCGCCAGGCTCTGGCGATTTCACTCGTTTCGCAATTACGTGCGCCAATGACGTTTAGGCTGAGCGCAGCCGCATAATCTGCACAGGAGGATCCTGTTATGCGTTCTGTGTATTCTGTATTTTCAGCGGCCGTGGCGATAGTTGCATCCATCGCGACACCCTTTTCGGCTCAAGCCCAAGCCCCGCAGTGGCCTATTCCTGGCAAAACGATTCGCATCGTATTGCCATTCCCCGCAGGCGGCGCGGGCACCGACATGATGGCCCGACTCATCGGCAAGAAATTGTCGGATGACGTCGGCGTGCCGGTCGTGGTCGACAACAAGCCAGGTGCGTCAACAATCATCGGTGCGCAAGAAGTAGCCAAGGCTGCGCCCGACGGTCATACCCTCTTCTACACCGTCGTTATCACCCACACGCAAAATCCGCATCTCTTCGCGAAGCTGCCATACGACCCGTTCAAAGATTTCACTGCGCTGTCGCAAGTCGCGCGTTCGGCGACCGTCCTGGTCGCAGGGAAGGACACGCCGTTCAGCGATTTCAAAGGCATGGTGGCCTACGGCAAAGCCAATCCGGGAAAGCTTAATGTCGCTTCTTACAGCGCCGGTTCGACTGCGCACATCAACGCCGAGATGCTGCGCGTGGCGGCGGGTATCGACATGGTGCACGTTCCCTACAAAGGTGTTGCGGATGCAGCAAAGGCGTTGATGTCGAACGAAGTGCAGCTCTACTTCGACGGTACAGCCAATGCGGTGACGTCGATCAAAGCGGGCACCGCCAAAGGCATCGCGACCGCCACCGACAAGCGTGTCTCGGTACTACCCGATTTGCCAACACTCGCCGAGGTTGGGGTGCAAGGGATTGACATCGTGGGTTGGCAAGGATTTTTCGGGCCGGGTGGCATGCACCCAGATCTGACCAGTAAGATTTCCGCGGCGCTGGCGAAGATTACGAAGAGCGACGAGATTTCAACGCTCATCAAAAATCAAGGCAACGAACCGACAGGCACGACGAGCGAAGAGTTCACAAAAATTGTGCGTGACGACTACGAGCGCTGGGGTGCGGTGATCAAGCGCACGGGCATCAAACTGGAGCGTTAACCATGCATGATTTAGTCATTCGCGACGCGAAAATTGTTGACGGTTCTGGCGCGCCCGCGGTGTATGGCGATGTCGCCGTCGACAACGGAAAAATCGTGCAAGTCAACGGTGCGAAGGCCGCCGCTGGCAAGCGAGAAATCAATGCAAATGGCGCGCTCCTAACACCCGGCTGGGTGGACGTGCATACGCATTACGACGGCCAAGCGACGTGGGACCCCTATCTCTCGCCGTCGTCGTGGCATGGCGTCACAACAGCGGTGATGGGCAATTGCGGTGTGGGCTTCGCGCCGGTGAAACCGCCAATGCGCGAGTGGCTCATTCAACTCATGGAGGGTGTTGAAGACATTCCGAACGCCGCGCTCTCCGAGGGCATTGATTGGCAATGGGAAACGTTTCCGGAGTACATGGATGCGCTGGAGAAAATGCCGCGCGCTCTGGACATTGGTTGCCAAGTGCCGCACGGCGCACTACGCCCTTATGTGATGGGCTTAAACGGCATCGAAAGCAACGATGCGAACGCGCAAGAGATTGATGAAATGCGCCGCTTAACGCGCGAGGCGTTGGTGGCTGGCGCGCTCGGTTTCTCAACCTCACGCACGCTTATCCACAAAGGCGCGGACGGCAAGCATGTGCCGGGAACGTTCGCGCGACTCGAAGAGATTTTTGGGATCGGCAAAGCGTTGGGCGACGCGCATCGTGGTGTGTTTCAGATGACGTCAAACCACGTTGGCATGGATCAAGA
>DAINAJ010000265.1:0-3650 GCA_036733505.1 Casimicrobium sp. | reverse complement strand
CGGAAGCTGGCGTTGATGAGCTTTGAAATTTCTTTCTTTTTCAGCGGCTTGTTGATGACAGAGAACGGCAATCCCTCCGGCAAAATATCCGACAGTAGCGCGCGACCAACCGTTGTGTCCTCACGCTTGATTTGGTCAATGCGCTCACCATCTGGACCGAAGGTGATCTGGCGAATGCGGACCATGATTTTCGCGTGCAGATCGACCATGCGCGTTTCGTACGCACGCGACACTTCGAGCACGTCAGAGAACATCATACCTTCGCCGCGCGCATTGATCTTTTCGCGAGTGGCGTAGTAAAGGCCGAGCACAATATCCTGCGACGGAACAATACAGGGGTCGCCATTCGAAGGCAGCAGGACGTTGTTGGACGCGAGCATTAACGTGCGCGCTTCAGCCTGAGCTTCAAGCGACAACGGGACGTGCACGGCCATTTGGTCACCGTCGAAGTCGGCGTTAAACGCCGTACAAACGAGCGGGTGCAGTTGAATAGCCTTGCCTTCGATCAGTACCGGCTCGAACGCTTGAATACCTAAACGGTGCAGCGTAGGCGCGCGGTTCAAAAGCACTGGGTGTTCGCGAATAACTTCTTCCAGCAGATCCCACACCAATGGCTCTTCGCTCTCAACGCGACGCTTGGCTTCTTTAATAGTCTTGGCTTCGCCCAATTGCTCTAGGCGATTAAAGATGAATGGCTTGAAAAGTTCCAACGCCATCTTCTTCGGCAAACCGCACTGGTGCAATTTGAGCTGCGGGCCTACCACGATGACGGAACGGCCTGAGTAGTCGACGCGCTTACCGAGCAAGTTTTGGCGGAAGCGGCCTGACTTACCCTTAATCATGTCAGCAAGCGACTTCAGTGGGCGCTTGTTAGCGCCCGTCATCGCTTTGCCACGGCGGCCATTGTCCAACAAGGAGTCGACGGACTCTTGCAGCATGCGCTTTTCGTTGCGAACGATGATGTCCGGCGCTTTGAGCTCCAACAAACGCTTGAGGCGATTGTTTCGGTTAATCACGCGACGGTACAGATCGTTGAGATCTGATGTGGCGAAGCGGCCACCATCCAACGGCACCAACGGGCGCAGCTCCGGTGGCAGGACCGGCAAAACTTCGAGCACCATCCAGTCGGGCTTAATGCCGGACTTGAGGAATGCTTCGAGCACCTTGAGGCGCTTCGAAATTTTCTTGATCTTCGCCTCAGACGACGTCGCGCCCAATTCAACGCGAAGGCGCTCAGCCTCTTCAACTACGTGAATGGAAGACAACAGTTCGCGAACGGCTTCCGCGCCCATGAGCGCTTTGAAATCGTCACCAAATTCTTCAGTTTTGGCGATGTAATCGTCTTCCGTCAATAACTGACCGCGTTGAAGCGGAGTCAGACCCGGATCTACAACAACAAATGCTTCGAAATATAGGACACGTTCGATGTCCCGCAGCGTCATGTCAAGCACCATACCTAAGCGGGAAGGCAATGACTTGAGGAACCAGATGTGCGCAACCGGCGATGCCAATTCGATATGGCCCATGCGCTCACGACGCACTTTGGTGAGGGTAACTTCAACGCCACATTTTTCGCAAATAACGCCACGATGCTTGAGGCGCTTGTACTTACCGCAAAGGCATTCGTAATCTTTGATCGGGCCAAAAATTTTGGCGCAGAACAAACCGTCACGTTCTGGTTTGAACGTACGGTAGTTAATGGTTTCCGGCTTTTTGACTTCGCCGAACGACCACGAGCGAATACGCTCGGGGGACGCAAGGCCGATCTTGATCGCATCGAACTCTTCGTTCGGGGTCGTCTGTTTGAACAGGTCTAACAAGGCGTTCATATTTTCCCTTTGAATTCGGAGTGACTACTTGCGCTCAAGGTCGATATCGATACCGAGCGACCTGATTTCTTTGACGAGCACGTTGAAAGATTCCGGCATGCCGGCTTCGATCTTATGCTCACCTTTAACGATGTTTTCATACACTTTCGTGCGCCCCACAACGTCGTCAGACTTGACGGTGAGCATTTCTTGCAGCGTGTAGGCGGCACCGTACGCTTCGAGCGCCCAAACCTCCATCTCGCCGAAGCGCTGACCACCGAACTGCGCCTTTCCACCCAGCGGTTGCTGCGTAACGAGGCTGTAAGGCCCCGTGGAACGCGCGTGCATCTTGTCGTCGACAAGGTGATGTAGCTTAAGGACGTGCATGTA
Source organism: Casimicrobium sp. (assembly GCA_036733505.1). Classification (GTDB taxonomy): domain Bacteria; phylum Pseudomonadota; class Gammaproteobacteria; order Burkholderiales; family Casimicrobiaceae; genus Casimicrobium. The sequence continues at coordinate 1,452 of DAINAJ010000265.1, read as the reverse complement.
CCCAACGGTAACTGGGCGGTCGAAGGCCTCCCCAGTGCGTCCGTCATGCAAGGTAATCTGGCCCGACTGCGGGAGATCTGCGAGCTTCAGCATGCTCTTGATTTCGGCCTCGTTTGCACCATCAAAAACCGGCGTGGCGAACGGCAAGCCATGACGGAGGTTGCTGGCGAGTTCGGTAATTTCGCCGTCGGTGAACGACTTAATGTCTTGTTTAGCGCCGACGTCGTGATAAATGGTTTCTACGAAACCACGGATCTCTTTGACGTTAGCCTGTTGCTTGATCATGGCATCGATCTTGTTGCCGATGCCTTTCGCAGCCCAACCGAGGTGGACTTCTAGAATTTGCCCTACGTTCATCCGCGATGGCACGCCCAACGGATTGAGCACGACGTCGACCGTCGTGCCATCTGCTTGGTATGGCATATCTTCGACCGGAACGATCTTTGACACCACACCCTTGTTTCCGTGGCGTCCTGCCATCTTGTCGCCAGGCTGCAAGCGGCGTTTAACCGCAACATAAACCTTGACCATTTTGAGTACGCCGGCTGGAAGCTCGTCGCCTTGCGTTAGCTTGCGCTTTTTCTGCTCAAACGCCGCATCAAAATTGTGGCGCGTCGCGGTCAGACTTTCCTTGACACCTTCGAGCTGCCGAGCAGCATCATCGTCGGCCAAACGCAAATCGAACCAGTCGTACCGTCCGAGTGAGGCCAAATATTCTTTGTCGAGTTTTGCGCCTTTGGCGAGCTTTTTAGGGCCGCCGCTTGCAACTTTGCCTTCAAGCAAGCGCTCAAGACGTTCGAACGCGTCGTTCTCGACGATGCGAAGTTGATCGGCCAAATCTTTCTTGTAGCCGCGCAGTTCTTCGTCGATGATGAGTTGCGCGCGCTTGTCACGCTCAATACCTTCGCGGGTGAAGACTTTGACGTCAATCACGGTCCCGGCAATGCCCGACTGAACGCGCAGCGATGTGTCTTTGACGTCACTGGCCTTTTCGCCGAAGATTGCGCGGAGCAATTTCTCTTCCGGGGTCAGCGTCGTTTCGCCTTTTGGCGTAACTTTGCCGACGAGCACGTCACCCGCTTCGACTTCAGCCCCGATGTAGACAATGCCCGACTCGTCGAGACGCGTCAGTTGTGTTTCGCCCAAGCTCGAAATATCGCGCGTAATTTCCTCGGCGCCCAGCTTGGTGTCACGTGCAACGACCGTCAACTCTTCGATGTGAATCGACGTGTAGCGATCTTGAGCCACCACGCGCTCTGAGATCAGGATCGAGTCTTCGTAGTTGTAGCCGTTCCACGGCATAAACGCGACGAGCATGTTTTGACCGAGTGCGAGTTCGCCCTTATCCGTCGACGCGCCGTCCGCGATCACATCGCCCTTCGCGATGATGTCGCCTACCTTGACCAGCGGACGCTGGTTAATGTTGGTGTTTTGGTTGGATCGTGTGTACTT
>DAINAJ010000264.1:0-3657 GCA_036733505.1 Casimicrobium sp. | reverse complement strand
CGCCCACGATGATGACCACACCGGTTTGCCCCAAGCCGCGCGCATTGGCGCGAAGCTTGTCCACGACGGCCACGACTTGTTTAGCCGTTTCGGGAAACAAATTGGTGAACAAGAAGTCGCGAAACGCCGCGTCGGCTGCTTTAATAATGCCGCTTTGCTGTGACAACCAAAACAACACACCGAGCACAGGTAGTAACGCCAGTAGCGACAAGAAGGCAAGATAACCCGAGAAGATGAAACCATCGCCTTTGATGAAGCGACGAAGCGCGCGCCAGAGAGTCAAAACTGCGCTCCGCTAAACGTGTTCGCCACCATTGACGTGAATCTCTGCGCCGTTGATGTACGAGCTAGGCGATGTGCACAAGAAATAGATTAGTTGCGCGACTTCCGACGGCGTGCCCAACCGTTTCATCGGGATTTCCTTTTCCACTAACTCGGCGGTGCCCGGCGACAAGATTGAAGTGTCAATTTCGCCCGGCGCGATCGCGTTGCAACGCACGCCATGCGGGCCAAAATCATGCGCCATTTCGCGCGTAAGAGACGCCAGCGCAGCCTTCGATGTCGCGTACGCCACGCCCGCAAACGGATGCACTTTGCTACCCGCAATCGAGGTGACATTCACCACGCTGCCTTGCGCCGCTTTAAGTTCATCAAAAAGCCCGCGCGCGAGCAATGCCGTCGCGAAAAGATTCACGTTGAACACGTTTTGCCAAGTGGCCAAATCGGTCGCCAATACGCCCATGCGCTTACCGCCCGGAAGCTTGGGCGAGATACCCGCGTTGTTCACCAGTGCGAAGAGCTTGCCGCCCGATTCAGGCTCAGCCACCTTCGCGCGAATCTGTGCAATGGTGCTGTCGTAATGCTCGATGTCGTTCAGGTCCGCCTGAATATGGTCCTTTTGACCCTGCGGCCACGGACAAATTTTGTCGAACGGCTGGCGCGACACCGTGATCACCCGCCACTCGGCGGCGTGGAAATGCTTAACGGTAGCGTGGCCGATGCCGCGCGAGGCACCGGTGAGGAGGAGCGTTTTTTTTATAGTGGCCATTGCGCGATTGTAGGCGCGCGACGTGGTTCCGAGTGGGAATCGGTAAGGCGTTGGACGCGCGATGCATGCCGCGATTAACCCGTCACAGGCGCTCGTATAGCTTTTCAGCGCTAACGACTGTATTACGGTAGTTTGAGGCCACAAATCTGCAAAGTCGATAACCAACGGAATTACGCCGTAATCACCATCTGTCAGTCGTCCGAGGCGAAAAGCTGTTAGCCCGATACGCATGGCAACCATTCCGGGCAAGCCTCACGCAATACCCACCGCTGCGCGCGTGAGCCAACGAACGCTATGTCGCGCGATCCGTGACGCTCGAGCCATGCAGACACGCGACAGTCGCGCCAGCGGTAGAAGCTTGACAAGTGGCTTCATTCAGGATTGTTCTGCATGGCCGTGCGCAGGCCGATTGGCCGCATGTCCGTCCACACGTCCTCTATGTAGGCCAGATACTCTTCTCTGCTACGCGGCGCCCCCACCGCGGACCAACCTGCTGGAATCGGCCTGCCGACAGCCCAGATGCTGTACTGCTCTTCCTGGTTGATAACGACCGGGAACTCGCCATCTCGTCGGTTCGACATTGTGACTTGCTCCGCGCAGGAAAGAGGAACGTTGGAATTGAGCGGCGAGCGATGGAATAGGACTCAGGGTAGCGACTCGACCAATTGATAACACTCTCCAACATCTTGTACTTTGACTACCGCAAAGCCACGACGCTCCAGCACCCGTCTCAGTTTCAGATTTGGTCGTGCGCAGTGCACTGCATGAACTCGCCAGTCTATGCGATTCAATTTCTCTCGTATGGCATAGCGGTGGGCTAATGCTGCGAGCGCAGGCAAGGCACCTTCGCCCCCGCCGTCGACGTGCGCCAATTCCATGATCAACGACATTCCTTCTATGCGAAAACGTCCGAGCAGGTTCGCGCTGCCAGCCTTGAAAACGACCGGTTCATTGCTTAGAACGATTGCGTTAAGTTCATCATTCGAAAGCGCGAGGATTTCGTCGGGGGTGTAGCCTTCGATCAGTATTGCAGACATAGTCAGGTCCCTGCGTGAGCCGTAGCGTTCGAGACACCCGGCCTTGGGAGGCAAGCACCGTAGCAGGTCCCGGTGAGTGAGTGGTCAGGCATCAGGCTCCATCCGCCAGATTGCTAGGTTGTCCGGTCCTGGATCCTTGGGAATACCTCGAAGGGCAAACGCGAGGGGAAGGTCTGCGTCGACGACTGAAAGCGTGATGAACAGCGTAAACGTCGATCGGACCAACCAAGACGGCACCTCAGCAAACTCAGTAGATGCGGTGAACTCGCACTTCCCTGGCCCATGCGCAATCAGCTCACTTGATGTTCGTTCCATTGTCGCGGTGTCGGGCCTGCTGTTTCCCTTTCCTCCGTACTGCCAGGGCCGATTCATCGAGACTTCGAAACCGTCGATAGTTTGTGAACCATCCGCGCCTCGAAGTGTGCACGTGCAACGGTGGAACGGAATCGTCGTTGAAGTGTCGCCGCGCGGCGTGAGGTAGAGCCAAGAAGAGATAGACAATGACACAGTGGGCTTTTGTGTGAGGTTGTGCCGGTTGATTCGCATTGTGGCCCGGCCGTCCATTGGCTCAAGGTCGGGAACTGAGGCTGCCGACGTCAGGAGTTTGAGTAAGTCGTTCCGCGTTGCCGAGCGAACCTTTGTTCCCTCGCGCCAAGGGACTTCAAGAGAGATAGGACCGGAACCTGTAGAACCGAAGAGCGGGTTCTTTACTACATATGGCGCACGCTCAGTCCCGAATGCAAGCAGACACAAAGTGAGCCCGTCAACGTGGAGAACCAAGTCAGTGAGCGAGGGTGACACGCCATCAAAGCACGCTTGGACGGCAGGCCACCAGTTTGCCAGCTCCGCTGAATTAGCGCCGGCTATGCCAGTGGACTCATCGACGCCAACGATCCACAGAACCTCAGCGCCACGCGCAGCATTCGAATGTCCCGCAAGTCGGCGTGCCGCCTTCTGCGGGTCGATCCACTCTCTCTTGAGCTCAACACGTGCATCCTCCACCGGACGTCCGGCACTTACCCGGGCAATGATCGAAAGTGCGAGGGATTCCAGCCTAGCGTGATGAAGGGTAGTCATTCTGAGGCGCACGTGGATTTATCCAAGCGACGCGCGGATAAACTATTACTCACACACTTCCTAATTTGTCGGCATCCATCGGAAACGGTTCAAGTACAGCGGTGAATCAGTTATATCGCAGTGGCCCGGGTATAACAACGGCCTCTTCAATGCCACTGCTATTGAATTTCAGTCCAGACGAAACCTCGTCGCTCTAGAGGCGAAAGTTGCCCGACGCGCGAGGCGTGAACCGCGAATCACGAGCGCTTGCGCTTCGACTCGCTCAGCGCGAACGGACAGCCCGCTGCGTTCCGCAGCGTACCGCACGAACCATAGCCACGCTAAAGCCGCATCTCCAACCGCAACGCCGTCGACAGTGCTGTCTTCCCCACGCTGACGATTGTTTGTCGCTGACCGGCGTCGATAGTAGACGTAGTCGTGATCGAATCAATCGGACCGAGGTTTGAGAACGACAAACGCAGTTTGGTCGTCGGGTTGATGGTCCACAGTGCGAAC
>DAINAJ010000263.1:0-3668 GCA_036733505.1 Casimicrobium sp. | reverse complement strand
TGGCCGCGCTATCGTGGTTCGTGGTTGAGCGACCTGCGCTCGCGTTCGAGCGCAAAGGCGCACGTCGAGCCTAGGTGAAGTCCGCCTCGGGGGCCATTTGGACTGTACGATCCAGCACGTCAGAATTTGATCTCTGGCAGCTTTGCAACTACTTCTATCCAGAAACCACCGCCTGACATTCCATGGTCGTCAGCTCGCGCCGGTGCCTTTACGACCTTTTCGCCGTGGCATTGTGCTGCATTTGCACTTCCGAATAGCACACGATATCTGGCGGGGTGAATAAGAAGCGCGTGCAACAAATACTCCTCATTCCAACTCCTGTTCCGGTTGAGCACCCATTCTTTCGCATAGTCTGACGGCAGAAAGACGTCGTGTATGTGAACTAGAACGCCCGGGCGGAGAAGTGGAAGCATCTCCAAAAACAGATACATGACATCACTACCCGTCTTGGCAACTTGCGATGAATCGATAAACAGAATGTCGCCGGCTGTCAGCGCTAAGAATTCGTTGATAGCGACGTCTTGGACTTTCTTTTCAAGAAGATGCGACATTCCCGTTACAGGGATTCTCGGAAGGGTCGCTGGTACGCGAAACGGGGGCAGGTCAAAGAAGACAAGTATTTGTTGCGCTCAACGTATGTCGTGCGAGTCCGTTCCCATATCGAGACTTTGTGGAAGTATTCCGGCGATGATCGAGAAGGCAAATTTGCCGCTGCTACTTTTTGGAAGTGAATACCCGCTGCACAGCTGGAAGCGCAGCTTCCATCGAGAAGTGTCGATGCACATTGTTGATGCCCGCAGCCGAGAGCGTATTCCATAACGCTTCATCGGTGTACGCGCGCGCGATGGCTTCTGCGAATCCGAGTGCATCATCCGACACCAAAACTTCTTGCCCAAACTCGAGGTGCATGCCTTCTACTGCACACGAAGTTGCAACCACGGGAATGCCGTGATTCATCGCTTCATTGACTTTGCCTTTTACGCCGGCCCCGTATCGAAGCGGCGCTATGGAAACTTTGCTCGATTGCAGTAGCGGCGCCGTGTCTTCCACGAACCCAACAATCTCGAGGCCGGGTTGCGCCAGCGCACGAACTTCGTCTGTGATGTTGCTGCCAACAATTTTTGTGCTGACGTTCGGTAGCAGGCGACGTACATGAGGCAATACCTCGGTGGCGTACCAGCGAACAGCGTCGGTGTTGGGCGGATGACGAAATCCCCCGACGAACAAGATCCCATCGCGTTCCTCGTAAGCGGCGCGGGTTGGAGAGTCGGCGTGTATGTTGCTGACAATCTCGACAACGGCAGCGGGCGCGATTTGGGCAAGCAGTTGCTTTTCAAACTCGGAAACGACGATAGTGACATCGCTGCGTGCGATAACGCGCAGTTCTTTGACGCGCGTGACGGCGGCAGCCCGTGCCATGCTTTCGCTTGCATGCAGTTTTGCTTCACGTTCTTCACGTACAAAATGTAGATCGACGGTGTCGAAAACTATGCGCGCGTGCGGCGCCCAAGCGCGCACATGCTCCACATACTGCGAAGCGATGTAGTGTCGACAAAACACAACTGCGTCAAGTGTGGGGCCGCGATCACGCAGCAGCTTTCGGACGGAGCCCGCATATTTGCTGTGCAGCACCTCAATCCCGAGCGCGGTGAGAATTCTCGCGTACTTCGGATTGCCGTCAAGATTGTCGGGCACGAACGTCACGTGATGTCCTTCGCTCTTCAAGAGGCGCATGAAGTTGAGCATGCGTACTGACCCCGAATCTTGATCCGGCGTCACCATGCAGGCTTCGACGATCAGAACGTTGCTCTTGCTGGCACGATGCGCTTCGAGTTCGGGTTCAACGGCGTTTTCCCGATGCGATTTGAGTGTGTCTTGCCAGCGCTCAAAGAACTTTCTGGCATTACTGACCTGATAGGCCTTAATGCCGCTATTTTCATCTCGACCGTGACTCACACCTTCGAGATGAAATATTTCAGCCGCTGGCTGGTAGAGCACACGCAGCCCGTGCGCGCGCACGCGGAACGCGAAGTCTGTGTCCTCGTAATAAGCCGGCGCGTAGTGCAGGTCAAAGCCGCCGAGCTCGTTAAAGAGCTCGCGGCGTACCGCGAGCGCTGCTCCCGAGCAGTAGTCAGCGTCGCGCACAAAGTTAAAGCGTGGGTCTTCGCGGTCTTGTCCGCGCCCCCAGTTCCACGCGCTACCGTCTCGCCACAAGATACCGCCAGCCTCTTGAACGGTGCCGTCGGCATTCAATAGTTTTGCGCCAACGAGTCCGACGTTGTTGTGTTCAGCGAACGTGTTGATGAGCGCATCTATCGCACCGGGCAAAAGCACGGTGTCATTATTCAAAATGATCAACCATTCGCCCCGCGCTTGCTCGACACCCGCGTTCACGTTGCCGATAAATCCACGATTTTCAGCGGCGCGGATGATGCGAATCCCGCTCACCTCGGATAGCGCTGACGAAGCGGGTGACGGCGATGCGTCGTCCATCACGATGATCTCGAACGGAAGTGAAGGCGGATATTTCGCAATGCTCTGTAAGCAGGCAAATGTCGTCTCGTGCTGACCGTACACGGGTATCACGATTGACAGCGCCGGCAAGCCAAGTGTCGTCGGCACCGTCAGCGCTACGATTCTCGGCGGCTCGACAGACGGCAGCGCAAGGGTCAGTGCAGGTTGCGGCGGACGTAACTCCTGCATAAGGCGTTCGCGCACAGAACGCAACCCGCCCCGCCGCAAACGAGCCATCGCGCCGGGCAGAACCACTGGGGCGCGAGCCGCGAGACGCACGAAGACGCGTGCAACATGAATGACCCTTCGTGCGGCTCGGGCAGCACCACGCAGCGGGCGCGTAAATCGCCACGAGGCACTGTTGACCAGGCGCGCGTGTTCGCCCTCAAGATGCGCAATGTGTCGACGCGCAGCCGCGGCATTCGCGTCAGCTTCATCCATCGCTGTGCGCCAGGACGCGGTGTTGCTTTCGTGTTCGTCTTGCATTGCGGTGAGCGCGTTTTGCGCTGTGAGCAATGCTGCTTCGCGGTCCTGCACTGTCGAGTCGTACACACTGCGACCGACGATGCGTGTTTCGTTTGCAGGCAACTCTGCCAATGCGTTTTCTACAACGGCGAGTGAAGCGGAATGCCCGGCGTGAACGCCAATGCGAAAAAGATTTATTAGTGGTTTGTCCGCTGCCGTGTCCAAAGGGTCGAGTGTCGCGTTGCTCCATGTGGCCAGCGCCGACAACGCTGTGCTATCAGACGCAGGCACCGCCCCACGTAACGGCTGCAAATACGTTTCAGCGTAGCGTCCGAACGTGCTTGCCTCGTCTTGATGCATCGTCGGACGTGGGTTCGCTGTTGCAGCGGCTGTCAGCAACGCCGCCTGCCATGCGTCAATGGATGCACCATGCGGAAGCAGCGTCGCAACCGGGTGACCGCGCAGTCGTTCACCAAGCGCACCGATGTCGGACGCGACGATAGGCAAGCCGCTTGCCAACGCGACGCTCAGTGTGTACGCGTACGTTTCCGGCACTTGCGATGGCAGCCACAATACGTCGGGTCGCTCCAGCGCGATCAGGCGCGGCAGATCAGGTGCCTCGTAGGTGCCTGTCGCCGTGAATCCATCAGGCAGAGGTTCCGCAGCGTGGCCAATCAATCGAAGCGAGA
>DAINAJ010000262.1:1166-3708 GCA_036733505.1 Casimicrobium sp. | reverse complement strand
GGCGCGTTCTCTCGCGCGAAATTTTTCTGCTCAAACAGCGTGTTGAATCGTTCAATGCGCCGCACTTTTTATAGGCCTGCCCCGTTGTTTAAGAACATCATCGCTTTTCGCATCGACCCGTCGTGGTCAAAAACTACGGCACAAATTGAGGCCGGCCTCTCGCTCGTGCGCTTCGTGCCCTGCGGCGCCACGCAAGAAAAATCTATCGGCTGGTCGTCGCCGCGCGGAGATAAACATGGCATGTTGGTCGAGTCCGTGGCCGGCCAATGGATGATGCGGCTGACGATGGAAACGAAAGTGTTGCCCGCGTCGGTGGTCAAGCGCCGCGCTGAAGAGCGCATCGAGCAGATCGAAGAAACCACGGGCCGCAAACCGGGCCGTATGGAGCGCAAAGACATTCGCGAGGAAACGCTGCTTGAGCTGCTACCAAAGGCTTTCACGCGGATCTCCAATACCACCGTGTGGATCGATCCCACGGCGCGTTTGTTGGTGATCGACGCGTCAAGCCCAGTAAAAGCCGACGAAGTGGTCGCCGTCATGCTGCGATGCCTCGACGGCATTGTGATCACGCCACTGCAAACCGAATCGTCGCCCGCGTCGCAAATGACGGCGTGGCTCATGACGCACGAAGCGCCGGGCAATTTCGACGTCGACCGTGAATGCGAGCTCAAAGCCACCGACGATTCACAAGCGGTGGTGCGCTACTCGAAGCACACGCTTGACAACGACGAGGTGCGCAAACATCTGCAGAACAGCAAAACGCCAACGCGCCTGGCGCTATTGTGGAACGGCCGGGTTTCGTTTACGTTGAACGACACATGCCAAATCAAGAAACTCAAGTTTCTCGACGGCGTGGTGGACGAAGGCCCGAAGGTTGAAGAAGAGGATCGCTTCGACGCTGACGTCGCCGTGATTACGGGCGAGCTCAGCCGCCTGATTCCTGAGTTGATTGATGCGTTGGGCGGTGAGCTGACCGTCGCTTAACCGAACTGTCGTCTGATTTCGCCCCGTCTGCGCTACGATTAGCCCATAAAAGCGGTCTCTGAATCGCGTCGAGAGGGTTCGGGTTGTCGGATGTTGAGGTGAGCGAAAGTTCCGCAGACTGGTGGGCTGGAGAGCGTGCGCGCTTGTCTCAGCTATTTCCGCAACGTTGCGATGAAATCATCGAGGCGACCGCCGACGCCATGCTGCGCGCAGAGCGCGAAGGCGATGCGCACATGCTTGCCGACGCCGCCACGTTGTTTGCTCGCGCGCACGCAATGCGTGGTTCCGGCGAAATCGGCGCGCGATATACATACGAACTTCTTGCCCGCCCGGAGGGCACATTTGAGCCGCTTGATCGTGCTGCGCTGAGCGCGGCACTGGGCGTTGCGTATGAGTCATTGGGGCGGTTCGCGGAGGCGCTCGACGCGTTGCAAGAAGCGTTCGCCGCCTTTTCTCGCGCCGACGATTTGCGCGGTATCGCTGCCACACGGCTTTCGATGGGTGTCGTGCATTCGCGTTGCCGCGATCACCAAATTGGACTCGGGCACTACGCCGTAGCGCTCGCTTCGTTCGAAACGCTCGGGGATCATTTGGGCCAAGTGCGCGTGCTCAACAACACGGGTTTGAACTATCGCAATCTCGGTCGTCACGACGAATCGCTCGCCATGTTCGATCGCGCTATCGACGTGGCCACCCGGCACGGCTTCCATTCGCTGGTGCCGACGCTGACCGGCGGTCGTGGCCGTACGTTGATGGAAATGGGGCGTCTGGACGATGCCGCAGAATGCTTTGATCTTCATTCGCGCGGCGCGGCCGGTGTGAATTGGAAGCAAAGCGCGCAAGACGTAAAACTCTCCACCGCCGAACTGGCGCGCGCACGTGGCGACCATGCGACGGCGATTATCGTGCTGCGCGCGTTGATTCCTGAGCTCGCGGAAAACCGCGCGCTTGACGAGGAAGTAAAGGCTTGGAGTTTGCTGGCTGAATGCGCCGAGACGATGGGTGATGCGGCCGCCGCGCTAGACGCGTATAAGCAATTGCGTGAGCGTGAGCGTCTATGGCTTGACCAGCGCGCCAACACGCGCATGCGTGCTTCGGCACTGATGGCCGAGCTTGAAGCCGCGAAAGAAGCCGCTCGTGAGGAGCATCGCCTGCGCGATCAACTGGCGAAATCACACGCCGCACTCGCCATTGAAGCCGCAGATCGCCGTGCCCGCAGCGAAGAGCTTTATCGACAGTCGCGAGAAGATGCTCTGACGGGTTTGCCCAATCGTCGCGACTTTTTTGATCGCATAGGCGAAGAGTGTCGCCGCGCCGAGCGCTTTGGACAGCCGCTGTGCGTGGCGATCGTTGACGTAGACCATTTCAAGCGCATCAATGACACCTACGGTCATGCGGCCGGTGACAAAGTGTTGGTTGAGGTCGCTGGCAGACTGCGCTCGGCGCTTCGTCCGGGTGACATCGTGGCGCGTCTGGGCGGCGAGGAATTTGGCGTCTTACTGCCCAACGCGCGAACTGCGACGGCAGCCGCGCTGTGCGAAGGGCTTCGCGACGCGGT
>DAINAJ010000262.1:0-1066 GCA_036733505.1 Casimicrobium sp. | reverse complement strand
AGACCATTTAGCGCCGACGCGTCGCGCGCGAACGCAACGAACAAGCGAGACGGGTCGGTTGCTGTCGCAGCCGCCGCCAGCGAGTTCTCGGACTCAATCGCTGCATACTCTTTTGCCGATTTGACGATCACCGGCACATCAATTTGCATCGCATCCAAGATCGCAGCCTTGATGCGCGATTCATGCGTGGCGCTCACTCGGATCGTGCTGTCGAACACCGCGTTGCCGCTATTGAGCAAAGTGCGCACGTTGGTGTAGCCCAATGCCTCCAATGCGACGCGCAGCTCAGCCATCGGCACGCGTTTGTTGCCGCCGACGTTGACGCCACGAAGTAGGGCTACGAATCTCGGCATTGGAATTCTTGGATAACTATGATTCCGTAATCGCCGTCACTTGCCGTTAAATTTCTTGACGGTATCGAATGCAACTTGTTGCAAAAACGTGGCCATGTCTTTGTCGATTCGGCCGTAGTAGTCATAACTATTCCCAACCGGCGATTTGCCGTACACGCTTGCATAGACGGTACATGCGGCGAGGTAGGTTCCGATCAATTCCGGATGCGATCCGTCGAAATGTTTGTGCAACACAATGCCCGGCTTGCGTCGGTATGCCTCTTCAAACGCGAGCCCGACTGGAATCACGAGCGCATTGATTTCGTTGCCGACGCGAACGTACGCGTCCTCGGTCAAGCGAATGTTCTCCGGGTTGGTTTCTTTGTGCGGCTTGACGTACGCGTGGTTCATGTAGAGCGCTGTTTTGCCGCCGCGCGCTCGAATTACTTTGTCAAACTCGATGACGGTCTCGCGAAGCTTCGCGCGTCGCGCGTCGCTGAGCGGCTCGTTGCTTCCGCCCTGTAACACCACCAACTGAAACGGCTCTTTGATCCCAATTTGCCCCGGTTTGGTGAGGTGCTCGATGGCGTGATGCGACAACGCCGCACCGCCAATCGTCGCGGATTTGTACTGCATCTTTCCCACCATCGCCGCGTCGGCGGAGGTCACGAGGCGCTGCACGTGGTTGTGCAGGCTGTCGTTGTAATACATGTAACTGTTTCCGACGAAGAGCA
>DAINAJ010000261.1:2222-3713 GCA_036733505.1 Casimicrobium sp. | reverse complement strand
CTAGCCAGCAAATTTTGCAAACACGAAACGAACGGGCCGCATAAAGTAAACGCCCCTTCAACCCTTGAAACAGACAAGAGACACGAACATGGCCTACACCCTCCTAATCGGCAACAAAAATTACTCTTCGTGGTCGTTGCGCCCGTGGCTGTTGATGCACGCGTTTGGCATTGCATTCACGGAAGAAAACTACGTGTTCGACACACCGGAATTCGCCGCTGAAATTCAGTCGCGCAAACGCTCTCCGAATGGCAAAGTGCCGGTGCTGCGTGATGGTGACGTGACGGTGTGGGACTCGCTCGCAATTACCGAGTACCTCGCAGAACGCCACGCTTACTTGTGGCCTGCCGATGCAGTGGCCCGTGCACACGCGCGCTGCGCCAGCGCCGAAATGCACTCGGGTTTTCAGGCTGTCCGTAATTGGATGCCGATGAACGTGCGTCGCAGTTACCCGATTGCCGTGCCACGCGAAGACGTGCAGAAGGACATCGATCGCATTCAAGCGCTGTGGATCGAGGCGCGCGCGAAATTTGGCGCGGGCGGCGCGTTTCTGTACGGCACGTTTAGCGCGGCCGACGCCTACTTCGCACCTGTTGTGTTTCGCTTCGCGACGTACGGCGTGGAGAGTTCACCCGTTGTCGCGGAATACGTGAAAGCGATGCTCGCGCACCCTTCAATGCAGCAATGGATCGCGGACTCGAAGGCTGAGACCGTAGTGATCGGGCACGAAGAGCCAGAGCATATTTACGCGGCGAAGTAAGACGCTTCTGCTTCCCCAATGAGTTGGGGCAGGCACAGTCCTGGCACGTATCTGTCTTGGAAAGACTGAAAGTCACGTCAAATGATCGAAACTTGGCAATCTCAAATCAAAGCCGCCGCCGCATCGGGCAAGAAACTGAGCATTCGCGGTAGCGGCAGCAAATCGTTTCTATCGCCGCAGGCGGCGGGTGACGTGATCGACACGCGTGCTCACGCGGGCATCGTGGAATACGAGCCGAGCGAGCTCGTGATCGTCGTCCGCACGGGCACGTCGCTCGCAGAAGTCGAAAAGGCGATGTTGGAGGCTGGGCAGATGCTTGCGTTTGAGCCGCCGCATTTCGGTGACGGCGCAACCATTGGCGGGACGGTCGCGACTGGGCTTTCCGGGCCGCGCCGCCCCTACGCCGGGCCTACGCGCGACTTCATATTGGGTTGCAAAGTACTCGACGGCAAAGGCGATCATCTTTCCTTCGGTGGCAAGGTGATGAAGAATGTGGCGGGCTTTGATGTGTCGCGTTTGATTGCGGGTTCGATGGGGACGCTCGGCGTGATCACCGAGATCGCGTTCAAATGTTTGCCGCTCGCAAAGGCGCAACAAACGCGAGTCTTCGAAATGGGCGCGGACGCGGCCATCGTTGCGATGAATCGTTGGTACGCCGAGGCGAACCCAATCACCGCGACCGTGTGGCTGCAAGGTAAGCTCTATGTGCGCCTCGCGGGCGCAGCACCGGC
>DAINAJ010000261.1:0-2122 GCA_036733505.1 Casimicrobium sp. | reverse complement strand
CACCCAAATTGGTACCAACCGTTTCGCCACGCTGAGCACGCTTCGCACTTCAATGCACTAGGTGCAATGAGATTGCACCCTACAAACAACGCACGATCTAACCATGCAAACCAATCTCGCTGATTTCATTAAAGACACGCCCGAAGGCATCGAGGCTGATGCCATTTTGCGTTCGTGCGTGCATTGCGGTTTTTGTACGGCCACGTGCCCTACGTACCAAGTCTTGGGTGACGAATTGGATGGCCCGCGTGGGCGCATTTATCTGATCAAGCAAGTGCTCGAAGGCGCAGAACCCACGATCAAAACGCAGCAGCATTTGGATCGTTGCCTAACGTGTCGAAATTGCGAAAGCACTTGCCCGAGCGGTGTGGAATATGGACGGTTGGTTGACATTGGTCGCTCGGTGGTGGAGCGCAAAGTCGGGCGCAGCACAAAGGAAAAATTTCAACGCGACATGTTGCGCAAGGGCATGTTGAGCAAAAAGACGTTCGCTGCGGCGCTCGCTATGGGGCGTGCTGCGCGTCCGTTTTTACCCGCCTCGCTGAAGGCGAAAATTCAGCCGCGCCGTGCGCCTGGCACATGGCCTACCGCGACGCATGCGCGTACGATGCTGCTGCTAGATAACTGCGTGCAAGACGCGCTTGCGCCATCCATTGATGCGGCAGCGGCGCGCGTGTTGGCGGCCGCGGGGGTGACCTTGCAACGTGTGTCGGCGGGTGGTTGCTGCGGTGCGCTTTCGCATCATCTCAATGCGCATGGCGAGGCGGTGCAAAAAGTTCGCGCGAACATTGATGCGTGGTGGCCGCTTGTTGAGCGTGGCGCTGAGGCGATTGTCGTCACTGCTTCGGGTTGCTCGGTGATGGTGAAGGACTACGGTCATTTCATGAAGCATGACGCTGTTTACGCCGAGCGCGCGGCGAAGATCGCCGCACTCGCGCGCGATGTATCCGAGGTGATCGCTGCCGAATGGCCGAAGCTCAAGGCGAAAGTGAAGCCCGCTACGGAAAAAATTGCGTATCACCCACCGTGCACTTTGCAGCACGGAATGAAGCTCAAAGGCGGCGTCGAATCGCTGCTCAAAGACATGGGTTTTTCCCTCGCCCCTGTGGCTGATAGCCATCTCTGCTGCGGCTCCGCGGGCACTTATTCAATCTTGCAAGCCGACTTGAGCAACGAACTCAAGGGCCGCAAACTCAAAAGCCTCACCGCAGGCGCCCCCACGCAAATTGCGACGGCAAACATCGGCTGCATGACGCATTTGCAAAGTGGCACCGAGCTTGTGGTGAAACATTGGATCGAGTTGTTGGATGAGCGGTTGGCGTAACGGCACGAAACCATGACACGCGAAAAGTACAAACACTTTCTGACGATCCCGACACGCTGGATGGACAACGACGTCTACGGCCACGTCAACAACGTCGTCTATTACAGTTGGTTCGACACGGTGATTAACGAATATCTGATTCGTGCGGGCGGCCTTGATATTCACAACGCACCCGTCGTTGGTTTTGCCGTGGATTCGGGCTGCACCTACAAAAAGAGTTTTGCATTTCCTGAGCCCGTTCATGCAGGCTTGTGCGTGACAAAACTCGGTAACAGTTCCGTACGTTACGAAGTCGGTTTATTTGGTGCAGACGACGCGCCAGATGCAGAGCCGCGCGCGACGGGCTTTTTCGTGCATGTGTTCGTGGATCGTGCCACGAACAAGAGCGTGCCGATTCCGGCGTCCATTCGCGCCGCGCTCGAAGCCATCCACATTTAATTTTTAGGCGAAGCAGATGCCGCAACATCCCGATCCAGCATCCGTCGTGCAACGTCAATTGGACGCGTATAACGCGCGAGACATCGACGCGCTCATGGCGACCTACGCCGACGATATTGAGCAGTTTGATTTTCCGAGCACGGTGCTGGCGGTCGGTGCGGCGGCTGTGCGTGCGCGACAGAGCGTTCGCTTGCAAGAGCCAGATCTGTACGCACGACTCCTCGGCCGCACCGCGATGGGCAACCTAGTCATTGATCACGAAATCGTCACCCGAAACTTTCCCGAAGGTGTCGGCACCGTTGAACTCATCGCGATGTACGAAGTGCAGGGTGATCGCATCAAGCGCGCGTGGTTTAAGTT
>DAINAJ010000260.1:0-3715 GCA_036733505.1 Casimicrobium sp. | reverse complement strand
GTGTCGTCGCCCAAAATTGGCACGCTCGTCTGTGCCACTAGATCGCCGGCGTCCGGTTTGATTTCCATGTAGTGCAGCGACGCGCCGGTCTGCGTTTCTCCGCGCAAGACCGCCCAGTTGGTCGGGACGCGGCCCCGATAGTGTGGCAAGAGCGAGCCATGCATGTTGAGCGCACCGCGTTTCGGAATACTCAGTAGCTCGCCTCCGAGCATCTTGCGGTAGTAGAACGAGAAGAAGAAGTCCGGAGCAAGCGCGCGAATTTTCGCGACGACGTCAGGATGGTTCGGGTCGTCAACAGTAATGAATTCAATGCCTTTGTCGATGCACACCTGCGCAACCGATTCGTACCAAATCGTCTCCGTCGCACTGTCCTCATGGGTCAGCACGAGACGCACGTCAACGCATTGATCCAGCAGAACACGCAGGCAGCGCACGCCGACGTTGTGATACGCGAAAACGACGGCGGAAGCGGTGGCGCTCATTGCGGCTTAGGTCAAATTCTTGGTGCTTGCAACGTCGCCAGCCCCTAGCGGGAAGGCGTCGGGCGATTGCTCGATGACATGGTCGATCACATAGCGCGGTCGATCGCGCACTTGCAGGTAAATTCGGCCGACATATTCACCGACCAACCCGAGTCCGAATAGGACTAGGCCGGTGAGGAAAAACTGGAGAATGTCGCGGTCCAGAAAGGCGCGCATGGCGTCCCAAAAAGGCAGCGTCGCCATGCGATAAATCATTAAACAGACATAGGTGACAACCGAGCCAATCGACACGACCATGCCAATCAACGAAAACATCTGCAACGGCACCAGTGAAAAGCCCGTCATCAAATCAAAGTTGAGACGCAGCAACTGGTAGAACGAATACTTCGACTCGCCCGCGGCGCGCTCCGCGTGGGCAACCACAACTTCCGTCGGATTGATAGCGAACGTGTACGCGAGCGCAGGAATATAGGTGCGCACCTCTCGCGTTTGGTTAATCAAGTCGACGATGCGGCGCGAATAGGCCCGAAGCATGCAGCCTTGATCCGTCATCTTCACGCGCGTGATGCGCTCGCGAATGCGGTTCATCATCTTGGAGGCCGCGCCGCGCCACCACGCGTCGCCTCGACGAAGATCGCGAATAGAGCCAACGCAGTCGGAGCCCTTGTCGAACGCTTCGAGCAACTTGTGAATTTCTTCTGGCGGATTCTGCAAGTCTGCGTCGAGCGTGACCATGACTTGGCCGCGAGCATGCGCAAACCCCGCGAGAATGGCGCTGTGCTGTCCAAAATTTCCCGAGAACAAAATCACGCGAGTTTCGACCGGGCGCTTGGCTTGCTGTTCCGCCAACATGCCTGCTGAACGGTCGCGGCTACCGTCGTTGATGAAGATGACTTCGTACGATGTATTCAGTGCGTCAAGGGCTGGGTAGAGCCGCGCGAACAGCTCGGTCAGCACGTCTTGCTCGTTGTAAACCGGGATAACGATGGAGAGTTTTGGAGAGGACATAAATTCGCAGTGCAGTCGGCGGGTGAAGCGCTGTTCGCGCGCGCTATCGAGCGTCAGCCAAAACCGTGGCTAGACTGTCGCATACAAAATCCACATCTTCTGCGCGCAGTGCAGCATGCAGCGGCAGTGTGAGCGTGGTGTTCGCGATCAGCTCTGTGTTTGGAAGATCGCCCGCCTTCCAGCCTTGCTTGCGGAAGAGTGTGGTGAGGTGCGGCGACTCGTACGAGACGCTAGTCGCGACGCCCCGCGCTTTCATCGCATCCATGATCTGTACGCGGGTTTGCTTCAGCGTGTCGAGCGGCAAACGAATCGCGAACAAGTTCCAGCTATGGCCGGCTTCGTCACCCGCGTGACCCGCGTGCGGCAGTAGCTCGGTCGGCAAAAAATCAGCGAGGCGCGAAAGATAGCGATTAGCCAGTGCGCGGCGATGCTCGCAGAATGCGTCCAACTTCTTCAATTGCGTCCGTCCGATCGCGGCGCTCACGTCCGACAGGTTAAATTTTCCACCAGGGAAATCCACGTCCCGCGTTTGGTCGGGCAGCCGCGAGATGCCGTGAAAGCGCAGAACTTCTACGCGTTTGGCGTCCACCACGTCGTTGCAAACCAGCGCGCCGCCCTCGATGGTGGTGATGTTCTTGTTCGGATGAAACGAGAACAGGGCGATGTCGCCAAACGCGCCAATGGGCGTTCCCTTCCACCGCGAACCGACGGCAAGTGCTGCGTCTTCAATCACGCGCAGATTGTGCTTTTTGGCGAAGGCGTAGAGCGCGTCCATGTCGCATGCGAGCCCGGCGTAGTGCGTGGGGATGATCGCTTTGGTGCGAGGCGTTACGCGGCGCTCGGCGTCGACTAGATCGATATTTCGCGACTTTAAATCGACATCAGCAAATACTGACCTGGCCCCGACTTTCTCCACCATGTTTCCGCTGGAGAAAAATGTTTGGGCTCCGATCAACACTTCGTCGCCCGCTGCAATGCCCAAGAGTTGGAGCGCCACTTCAAGCGCGGCCGTTTCACTCGTTAGCACACGCGTGGGGCGGCCACCGAAGTAGGTTGAAAGTTCGTGCTCAAGAGCAATGACGTTCGGGCCTGAGGCGATCCAACCTGAGCGCAGCACCGCATCAACGGCGGCGAATTCTTCCTCACCCAAGAGCGGCGCGGCGAATGCAATCATTTTGGGAGGAGTGCTGGAAGCAGTCATTTAGAAACAGTGGTGGAAACGAGAATGACGCCGACGACGATGAAACCGATGCCGATGAGCTTTTGTGCAGTGAGCGATTCACCGAACAGATACCACGCCGCTGCGGCGTTGAGCACGTAGCCGATGGAGACTAGCGGGTACGCAACGCTCACAGGCAGCCGAGACAACGTTGCGATCCACGTGAATAGGCTGATTCCGTAACAGGCAAAGCCCGCCCAAAACCACGGTACGCGGGCAATTTGCAGCAATGTTTGCACTGTGTCAGCTCCCCCAAAGCTAACAGTGCCGACAATATTGGTGCCGGCCTTTAGAAAGAGTTGTGCTGCGGCGTTGAGCAGCACGCTCAGCAACGCGATCGCCAGCGCGGTGCCGTTCATCGCGCGTTCCTAGCCACAATCACTCGGCGCAAATCAGTCGCTACGATGCGGTAATCGAGGCCCTGCATATCGAAGCGGGCGAGTTGGTCAAAGTCGGTGACGGCGTAGCCGCGGTCCAGTTGCTCCCATTCATCCGCAAAATCGTCGAAGTTGAACCAAGCCTTACTCGGATCGGCGGCCAAGCCCAAGCCTTGTTCATCCAAGTAATCGACTAAGACAAAAGTGCGCTTCAAGTACGGTGCGAGCGTCTGCTCATACATACCGACCGTGTAGAACGGGTCGTCGTTGCGGTACTGCTTTTCGGCCGCGAGGAAGTCGGCGACCAGCACGCGGCTAGATGTGCTCGCTGCGAGAGATTCGTAACCGCTGGCGCTGATGCTGCAACCTGCGGTCGCGAGGACCGCGGAAATCAATAGTGCATCGGCGCGGCGACCTTTGCTATTGAATTTGAATAGCGCCACTGCAGCCAAGGCAAACACGATGGCACCAGCCAGAACGTAGAGCATGAACTCGTTGACCATTCCGGTCGTGTACGTCTCATTGACAAACCGATCGCTAAACACAGCGAGTCCGAACAGCAGCACCGGCAGCGCGACAAAGGACGCGACCAACCAGCGCATTGATTTCGCGGGAACCGAGAGCAGGAC
>DAINAJ010000259.1:0-3732 GCA_036733505.1 Casimicrobium sp. | reverse complement strand
TACTTCCCCGTAAAAACAGCCGCGCGCTTTTCTTTGAACGCGGCAACGCCTTCTCGGTAATCCTCTGAGAACCCGCACTCGCGCATCAGGGCGCCTTCAAGCGCGAGTTGGGCGTCGAGCGTGTTATTGGGGCTCGCGTAGATGGCTTGCTTCGTGCGCGCGTACCCGAGCGTTGGGCCACTGGCGAATTGGGCGGCGATTGCGTCAACGCGCGCTGCGAACTCCGCGTCGGCTACGCATTCCCAGATCAACCCGAGCTCAGCGGCGCGCTTTGCGGAAATCTTATCGCCGAGGAGCGCGAGGCCCATCGCGCGTTGCGTGCCGACCAGTCGCGGGAGGAAGTATGAGCCACCGGTGTCGGGAATGAGGCCGAGTTTGCAGAAAGGTTGCAAGAAACTGGCGCTCTCGGTGGCGATGACTAAGTCTGCCGCGAGCGCGAAATTACAGCCCGCGCCTGCCGCAACGCCGTTCACAGCCGCGATGACCGGAATCGGCAATGCGCGGATAGATTTCACCAACGGCGCGTAGTTTTTTTCCACAGACTCACCGAGGTCGACCGCTTGCCCCGGCGCAACGGCGCGATCATTTAGATCTTGCCCAGCGCAAAACCCGCGTCCAGCGCCGGTGATCACCAAAACACGCGCGCCGTCGGCGGACAAAGAGCCGATCGCGCTACGAAGTTCTTCATGCATTTTTTGCGTGAACGAATTCATCCGATCCGGTCGGTTGAGCGTGATACGGGCGATGGCGTTTTGCGTTTGGTATTGGATGGTTTCGTAGGTCATGTAGGAGGTCGCAGTTTGATTAGAAGGTTGAGCGTTTATGATCCAGCAGCTTGGTCACGAACGCAGTGCGTTGTCTGAACTTCTTGCGGCCACCAACCGCAAATGACGCGGCGCAGAAGTCACGTGGCCTAGAGCAAAAGCGTATCGTCCGTAAGCATCAGCCCCGCGTCGATTGCCGTCGTGGACAAAGCGCTGCGACGGAGCCACGCCTTTGTGTGCGCAATCTCTACTGGGCGAGCAATACCGAAGCCTTGCGCGAAGTCACATCCATTGGCCTTAAGAAACGCGAGGATCGCTTCGTTTTCAACGCCTTCTGCCACCACGGTCATGCCGAGGTTGTGCGCCAATGCAATTGTGGATTGGACGATGATGGCGTCCTCCGCGTCGTCCATGACGCGTGAGACGAACGATTGATCGAGTTTCAAACCTTTAAGCGGTAAACGACGCAAATACGTGAGCGAACAAAATCCAACGCCATAGTCGTCAATCATGACGGAATAGCCCTGCTTGCGGCACGTGTCAAGAATCTGCGCCGCATGTTCTTGGTTGTGTATCAAGGATGTTTCAGTGATTTCTATGTCAACTAAATTGGCAGGGAATCCGTGTGTGGCGACGCACTGCTGCAAGTGATCGATGACGCTAGAGTCCCCGAGTAAACGAGGCGAAATGTTGATCGCAACGCCAACTCCCGGAGCAATGCTCTGCCAATCGCGAGCCGCAGAAATGGCTGTGTCAATTACCCAGCGCGTGAGGACACGAATGGCGTCCGACATCTCTGCTTTGTAAATGAAATCATTCGCACCCAAGCGGCCGTACTCCGGATGGTTCCAACGAACGAGTGCTTCCATGCGCACCGGCTTGTTGGTGGCGCAATCGACAATGGGTTGATATTCCAGAACCAACTCGCCGCGCTCGATCGCATCAGGCAAACCCGCCAGCAGCATAAGCTTTCGCGGCTCGAACACTAACGTGGAACGCGCATACAAACGCACCCCACCGCCAGTCTCTTTGGCGTGATACATCGCCTCGTCCGCCGCGTGGGCGAGCGCAGAAAAGGTGCGCCCGTCCGCTGGAAACGTGGCGGCGCCGATGCTCGCCGAGATGTGGAATTTGCCGCCGCTGATCACGAACGGGGCGTTGATGGCTTCAGTGAGCGCAGCGCCAATGCGATTGGCTTCCTCGGTAGCGCTGGTGCCGCGCACGAATACGGCGAATTCGTCGCCGCCCAGACGCCCAGCGATCGCGTCCTCATCGCTCAAGGCTTCGTCAAATCGCGCTCGAATTTGTCGCAGCACTTCATCGCCAGCGTTGTGTCCGAGCGTATCGTTAATGTCCTTAAACTGATCCAAGTCGAGCAACAGCAAAATGCCTGCGGGCTGTGTCGCTGGCGCTGGCGAGGGCGGGTCAATGTAGGCGTTGACTTCCGACACGAGGCATTGCCGATTCAGCAATCCCGTCAGCGGATCGCGGTACGCCAATTGCCGCAGCAGCGTTTGATAGCGCATGCGATCGGTAATGTTGCGCCGAGCGCCCCAAAGCCGAACCAGCTGCCCGTTCTCAACAATCCCAAGCAACGTGAGCGAGATCCACTGGTGCTCGTCGGCTGGCATGCGCCGGCGCATCTCGCGTTCGTGAAGCTTGTAGTTGCGGTCGATCCAATCGCTCAGCGACGTTCCTTTGAACAGTTCGGGCATGAACTGCGAAAGCTTCTGACCGATGATGCTGTTTACGTCAAGTTTGTAGTCGCGACAAAACGCGTCGTTGGCGTCTGAAATCAAGCCACGTTCGCGCAGCGCGCTGATTTGTTCGGACGGAGGCAGCCACATGGCAATTGGCGGATCGATGTCAACCGACCAGATCGAGTCTAGGCTCGCCTGCACGAACGCGCCATGCCGCTCCTGCGTGTGGCGCAGCTCATTTTCTGATTTTTTCCGCTCGGAAATTTCGTGCGACAACGCCAACAGATCGACTGCGGAGCTCGCAAATTCGCATTCGTCGTTATCCCACGCGCGGGTTGTCACACAGTCTTCGAAGCAAGCAATGCCCCAAAGCTCACCATGTCGAAAAACCGGCACGTCCAACAGCGCTCGCACGCCCGACTTGAGCAGATAGTCGTCCCCGGAATCTCGCATCGTTGGGTCGTTGAGCGTGTCGCTGATGGCGAGATTACGGCGCTGGGAAATCGCTGCAAAATACGCGGGAAACTCCTTACGATGAAGGACGACGCCGAGCGAGCTTTCGTATTCGTTTCGTTGATCGACGTGACTCAGGCATTCCAGCGCCATGTAGTCCGACGAGAACTGCCATAAGCCGCAGCGCTGTACGCCGAGCGTTTGCGCGCTTATCTGGAAAATATAAGCCGCCGCGTCCACCAAATTGGCCCCGCCTACGACCTGTGGATGACGCGCCATCGTGTAGAGCGCGTCGTGATACGCGAGCCGGCGAACTTGCCGTTCGGAGGTGGTGGTGGTGTCGGAAAACACGCCCACGTAGCGCACGCTGCCATCCGGCGCACTGATTCGGCGTGTTCGTAGCATCAACCACACCAGCCCGTTGTTCACCGTGCGTCCTGCGGAGCGCACACGGAACTCACCTTCGACTTCTGTGTAACCGTTTTCGCATTGCTCTAGGATGCGGTTGAATGCGGGAAGGTCTTCCTCTACGACAAAGCGCGCGAGCCCGCTGATGTCTCCAGCGTAGCGGCCCGGTGGTAGTGTTTTGCTGCCCGCAATGGTGTGACTCAGGTCGATGGTACGTGTGGCCGGTGCGTAATTCCAAATGCCAATGCCGCCAACCTCCAGCGCGGTCTCCATCACTGGGGCGCTGTAGTTGATGGGGATGGGCAGCAAGAGAGGTGGCTCGTGTTCCGACAATTTGGCTCCGCTGGGCGTTGGGCTGAGGTGTTAGCCGCGCCGAAGAAGGCGCACCGCAATTGTGCGGGTGCGGG
>DAINAJ010000258.1:0-3738 GCA_036733505.1 Casimicrobium sp. | reverse complement strand
TATGTCGTCGTCGCTCCAGGCCGCGCCAGCACTGGTTCTACGGGATGCCACGCATCGTAGAGTGTCGGCCGAATTAGGTCATTCATCGCTGCGTCCACCAACGCAAAATTCTTCGTCTCACCAGGTTTTAGGTACTCAACTTTTGTGAGCAACAAACCCGCGTCACCGACGATAGATCGGCCGGGTTCCAGCAGAAGTTGAAGATGACGACCCGCAATTTCGCGCTCAACGGCGTTCGCAAATTCAGCCATCGGAACGATGTCGTCGCTTTGATAATTGATCGCGCGGCCGCCACCAAGATCAATGTGATGCAGTTGAATTCCGCGCGCCGACAAGTCGTCAACCAGCGACAACAAACGGCGCAGTGCATCAACGTATGGTGAGAGCTCTGTGATCTGCGAACCGATGTGACATTCGATGCCGTGTACCTCGATGCCTTTCATGCTGGCAGCAAGCGCGTAGAGACGCACCGCGTCGGCGTGCGCAACGCCAAACTTGTTCGACTTGAGACCTGTGGAAATGTACGGATGCGTTTTTGCGTCAACGTCCGGATTGATCCTAAAAGTGATTCGCGCGCGCTTGCCATCCGCGATTGCGACCTCGTTTACACGGCAGAGCTCAGCTTCGGATTCGACGTTGAAGCAAAAGATGTTGTGCGAGAGCGCGAGAGAAATCTCGTCATGGCGTTTCCCCACGCCCGAGAAAATCACTTTGCCGGGATCACCGCCCGCCGCGATAACGCGCTGCAATTCACCGCCGGAAACAATGTCGAATCCCGCGCCCTCGGAGGCCAACAAGGCCAATACGCTCAACGTTGAATTCGCCTTAACGGCATAACAAATCATCGGTTTGGACGCCGCGAACGCTGCTTGATACGCACGGAAATTCTCCACGATAGTGGCGCGCGAATACACATAGCAGGGTGTGCCGAAGTGACGCGCCACGTCAGCGAGGCGAATGTTTTCGTAAACGAGTTCGCCGTCGGGCGAGCGGCTGAGGTGAGTCGTGAGCATGATTGAGCGGGTTAGTGATTCGAAGAAAGAGAGGTCGAGGCGAGCGGCTTCGCAGGCACAAGTGGACCTTTTTGTCCGCAGGCCGAGAGCGTGAACGCGACCGACGCGAGCGTGATTGCGGTAAGGAGCAGGCGAGTGATGCGCATAGACTTAAGGCTGTAAAAAAGTTCGACGGATAGTAGCAAATGATTTCTGCCACCGAGTTCAACGCCTTAGCCGACGCCATGTTCGACCGCATTGTTGAGATCGTTGATGCCTCCGACGCAGTGGACGACATCGAACTAAACCAAGGTGTTCTAGAAATTACGTGTGATGATGACTCGAAAATCATCATCAACCGTCACGCGCCCACGCAAGAAATTTGGGTCGCGGCGAAAAGCGGTGGCTATCACTTCAAACGAATCGACGCTGGCTGGGTGGACACGCGTAGCGGAGAGGCGCTGTCAGCGGCACTTTCACGTGTGTTGCACGAGCAGACGCGGCAGGCCGTGAATTTTCCGGAGCCGCTGTAGGCGACGACTTGGCGTCGCTCGGCACCACGGGCAAGTGCGGCCAAGTCCACGCTTACAACTCAGTTAAACGGGGAATTTGCAGCATCCACCGCGCCCACGTGCGTTCACAGCTCCAACAAGACCGAATAGCCCTTCATAGCGCGCTTGTGCGCCGGTGTATTCGGGTCGAGCTGCTGCACGATCGCCCAGAACCGCTTCGAGTGATTGAATTCCATGAGATGCGCCAATTCGTGCGCCACGACGTGCCGCATGAGCTCGGGCGGCAAGTGCAAGAGCCGAAAATTAAGGCGTACACGGCCGTCCGACGTGCAACTTCCCCACATCGTGCGTGCGCTGCTGATGGTTACGGCTTTCAACGGTAACCCGGCCGCTATTGCCATTTCATGGGCGATGGCGGGCAATTCTGCTTTCGCATACCGCTTCAATTCTTCGTCGAGCGCATCGGCATCGAAACCGCCATCTGGTGTGGTCAACACGCAATGCGCGGGCGTCAAATCTACGCTTTGAAACAACCCGGCGCGTACGTCCACTTTCAGCTTGTTGCCTCGAAAGAGGATGTGTCCGCCGTCTCTGTGTTCAGCAAGCTGGGACCGGCGCTTGGCTTGGCGATCCAGTGCGTTTGCAATCCACACGCTGCGCTCAGCGATCGCCGCGTCGATTTCGTAAAGTGGCGTCCAACGCGGAGCGCGAATCAATAAGCCGTCAGTCGTAATGATGAGGCCGATCGATTTTCTGCGCGCACGCTCCAAGCGAAATTCGATGCCCGATGAACTGCGTCGTCGCGGTTCGATCGCGGCGGTGGAGTCCGCTACATCGGCAGTGGCGAGCGCTGGCGGTTTGCGCGGTGATCTTGGCGCGCGCGGTTTGCGCGGTGATTTCGGACGAGCTTGCGGCGCAGTTGGCGGCGAAAACAGCGCAGACCAAAAGCCCATAACTACCCGTTTTGGGGTGAACGGGAGTCGCCCAGACGCGCCACTTCTGTCTCGATCACGCGCTCAATTTCTGCGTTTAGCTCGGTGAGTGAGAGGCCGTTGGGCGCAATCGGTGGCAGGATAGAGAGGGTGACTTTGCCCGGATACTTTTTCCAAGGATGACGGGGCCAGCAATAGCCCGCGTTGTGCGCAATCGGCAGGATCGGCACGTTGCAACCCTGCGCCAAACGCGCGCCGCCGGTCTTGTATTTGCCTTTGGTTCCTGCCGGAATACGCGTGCCTTCGGGAAAAATGACGATGGTGAACCCGCGTTTATTGAGCCGCTCGTTCCCCTGTTCAATCATCT
Source organism: Casimicrobium sp. (assembly GCA_036733505.1). Taxonomy (GTDB): domain Bacteria; phylum Pseudomonadota; class Gammaproteobacteria; order Burkholderiales; family Casimicrobiaceae; genus Casimicrobium. The sequence goes on along the minus strand of DAINAJ010000258.1, from coordinate 935 downwards.
GCTCCATTGATTTGGAGCCCGCCTTCCGATCAATCGTGATCGGAGACGACAACGCAAACCCCCAGCCAAAAAACGGCACCCACAGCAGCTCTTTCTTTGCCACGAAACTACCGGGCGTGAACCAGCTTTCTAGCGCCAAAGTTTCCCAAGTGGACGAGTGTTTCGAGAGCACGATAAACGGCGTTTTCGGTACGTTTTCCCAGCCGATGATTTCGTAATCAATGCGGCACAAGTGCTTCGCGAGCCAAACAAAAAGCCTCGTATACCAAGCGCACAATTCGTTGCGTAGCTTCGGTGGAGCCCAAAATGCGCCGCAAATGAGCGCCGCAAATAGGGGCGTGATGGCAAGTTGCAGCAGGACGTAGAGAGTGTTCCGAAGGGCTTGCATAGCTCGATTCAAGGTGCGGAGAGAATGGCGTCAACCGCCGCATTCAGATTGTCGAATACCTGCGTTTCGGGCGGCACCTCACCGCTAGCCAGCGTTGCCGCGCCCTTGCCGGTCAACACGAGCATAGGCTTTGCGCCCGCAGCGACCGCCGCCTGCAGATCGCGCAGTCCGTCGCCAATGCAGGGCACGCCCGCGAGCGGCACGTTTAGGCGCTCGCCAATGTCGATAAACATTCCGGGGGAGGGTTTGCGGCAGCGGCAGTCTGCATCGCCGGAGTGCGGGCAATAATAAATCACGTCAATGCGGCCACCAACTTGTTGCACCGCCTTGAGCATCTTCGCGTGAATCGCGTTGAGCGTCACCATGTCGAGCAACCCGCGCTCAACGCCGGACTGATTGGTGGCCACGGCCACGTGAAACCCGGCGCCGTTCAATCGCGCAATCGCCTCAAGCGCGCCCGGCAGCGGACGCCACTCGTCCGGCGACTTAATGAAATGGTCGCTATCGAAATTGAGCGTGCCGTCGCGGTCGAGGATGACGAGTTTCA
>DAINAJ010000257.1:0-3798 GCA_036733505.1 Casimicrobium sp. | reverse complement strand
TCGTGCCCACATTAACGTGCGGCTTCGTACGCTCAAACTTGCCTTTTGCCATGATTTCAGTTCCTATATTTGAATTTCGCGAAGCCGTTTAATCAGCGTCGCACGAAGCCGCTACGGTCGGCGGCTCGGGGTTACAACAATTTCCGACTAATTAATTTAAGCGCTCTTCGCTTTCGTCACCGCTTCAGCGACGTTGCGCGGCGCTTCCGTGTAATGCTTGAATTCCATCGTGTAGGTAGCACGACCTTGGGTCGCAGAACGCAGCGACGTCGAGTAACCAAACATCTCACTCAGCGGCACTTCGGCCTTGATGATCTTGCCACCAAGTACATCGTCCATACCCTGCACCATGCCGCGACGTGAGGACAGATCACCCATCACCGTACCGGCGTAGTCTTCAGGCGTCTCTACTTCGACCGACATCATCGGCTCCAGCAGTACCGGGTTTGCTTTACGCATACCGTCTTTGAACGCAATCGATGCGGCCATTTTGAAAGCGTTTTCGTTGGAGTCAACCTCGTGGTACGAACCATCAAACAACGTAACTTTGACGTCTACGACTGGGAAGCCGGCAACCACGCCATTCGGCAGTGTTTCGACCACGCCCTTGTTGACCGCAGGGATGTATTCACGAGGAACAACACCGCCCTTAATAGCGTCAACAAATTCAAAACCTTTGCCAGCTTCGTTAGGTTCAACTTTGAGCCAGACGTGACCATATTGTCCGCGTCCACCCGACTGCTTAACGAATTTACCTTCGATCTCGGTTGCTTTGCGTATCGTCTCGCGGTACGCCACCTGTGGCTTACCAACGCTCGCTTCAACGCCAAACTCGCGCTTCATGCGGTCAACCAGAATCTCCAAATGCAACTCGCCCATACCGGCGATGATGGTCTGACCAGATTCTTCGTCGGTACGCACACGGAACGATGGGTCTTCCTTCGCAAGACGACCCAACGCCATGCCCATTTTCTCCTGGTCAGCCTTGGTTTTTGGCTCAACAGCTTGCGAGATTACAGGCTCAGGAAACACCATACGCTCAAGCGTAATGAGTGCCGTCGGATCGCACAACGTGTCGCCGGTCGTGGCCTCTTTCAAGCCCACTGCAGCGGCGATGTCGCCCGCGCGAACCTCTTCAAGCTCTTCGCGTTCGTTGGCATGCATCTGCAGTAGACGGCCAATACGCTCGCGCTTACCCTTGATCGGGTTGTAAATTGTGTCTCCCGACTTCACCACGCCCGAATAGACGCGGAAGAAAATCAGTTGACCGACGTAGGGGTCGGTCATGATTTTGAATGCCAGCGCGGAGAACTTCTCGCTGTCATCGGCTTGACGCACGATAGGCTTATCGTCGTCGTCCAAACCGGTGACTGGCGGAATGTCGGTTGGCGCCGGCATGTATTCAATTACCGCGTCCAACATGGCCTGCACGCCCTTGTTCTTGAACGCTGAGCCGCACATCATCGGCACGATTTCGCTGGCGATGGTACGCAGGCGAATGCCTTCTTTAATTTCAGCCTCGGTCAAATTTCCGCTCTCGAGATACTTGTTCATCAAGTCCTCGTTGGCTTCGGCCGCTGACTCGACCATTTTGGCTCGCCATTCATCCGCCGTTGCTTGCAGATCAGCAGGAATGTCGCGCGCTTCGTACTTCATGCCCTGTGACGCTTCGTCCCAGTAGATCGCTTTCATGCGAACCAAATCAATCACGCCCTGGAAGTTTTCCTCTGCACCGATTGGCACTTGCATGATGACTGGGTTGGCCTTAAGGCGGCCGCGCATCTGATCGTAGACCTTGAAAAAGTCTGCGCCCGTACGGTCCATCTTATTTACGAAGGCAAGACGCGGCACTTTGTATTTGTTGGCTTGACGCCATACAGTTTCCGATTGCGGCTGCACGCCACCCACAGCGCAGTAAACCATGCAGGCGCCGTCAAGCACCCGCATAGAACGTTCGACTTCAATCGTGAAGTCAACGTGGCCAGGGGTATCGATAATGTTGATGCGGTGCTCTGGGAAGTTTTTGTCCATCCCTTTCCAGAAGCAGGTGGTAGCAGCCGAGGTGATGGTAATGCCCCGTTCGCGCTCTTGCTCCATCCAGTCCATCGTAGCGGCGCCATCGTGCACTTCGCCAATTTTGTGCGAAACGCCCGTGTAAAAAAGGATGCGCTCAGTCGTCGTGGTTTTACCGGCGTCAATGTGCGCGGAAATACCGATGTTGCGGTAGCGGCTAATGGGGGTAGTACGTGGCATATCAGTCACCAAAGGCTCAATTCGGCTTGTGGCCGAACGAGCTCAAAAACAAATTAAAAACGGAAGTGCGAGAAGGCTTTGTTAGCCTCTGCCATACGGTGAACTTCTTCACGCTTCTTGACGGCGCCGCCGCGGCCTTCCGCAGCTTCCATCAGTTCGTTGGCCAGACGCGCGCCCATTGATTTCTCGCCGCGTTTACGCGCAGCGTCGCGAATCCAGCGCATTGACAGCGCTGAACGACGAGAAGGACGCACTTCAACTGGCACCTGGAAGTTGGCACCGCCAACACGGCGACTCTTGACTTCAACCATCGGCTTGGCATTTCCGAGCGCAGTTGAGAATATCTCCAGCGGATCCTTGCCGCCTTTTTTGCTGATGATGTCAAGCGCGCCGTAGACGATGCGCTCAGCGACCGCTTTTTTGCCAGCGGTCATGATGACGTTCATAAATTTAGAGATCTCGACATTGCCGAACTTAGGGTCCGGCAGTATGTCTCGTTTAGGTACTTCACGACGGCGGGGCATTTAAACCATCCTCAAAATTGGTGAAGCGCCAGCGAAGGGCGTGGCGCTTGGAGGTCGAGCACAACTCGACGAAAAATTACGATTTCTTCGGTGCTTTTGCGCCGTATTTGGAACGCGATTGCTTGCGATCTTTTACGCCGGCGGTATCCAACGAACCGCGTACCATGTGGTAACGCACACCCGGCAAGTCTTTTACGCGACCGCCACGGATCAGCACCACTGAGTGCTCTTGCAGGTTGTGGCCTTCGCCGCCGATGTACGAGATCACCTCGAAACCGTTGGTCAAGCGCACTTTGGCGACTTTACGAAGCGCCGAGTTCGGCTTCTTTGGAGTCGTGGTGTACACGCGGGTGCACACACCGCGCTTTTGCGGGCCCTTTTCGAGCGCCGGACTCTTGCTTTTTGCAACGACCGGTGTGCGCCCTTGGCGCACTAACTGATTAATGGTTGGCATATTTCGCCTTCGTTTTTGTTGAACTTAGCTGCTACTGTTGGCAACTAAGCTTGGAAAGACCGCGATTATAGACCGCAGTCGAAATTTTCGTCAAGAGGCAATATCGGCTCACCACTCCAGACGCAGTCAAAACGCCCAGATATTTTTATCTGGGCGTCGGTCTCGAATTTACGCAGCGTCGGCGTTTTCTTCAGCAGGCGCGTCCGTTTCTGCGGAAAGCGCCGATGTGTCGATTAGGTCCGCGGCAAGGTTAGCCTTGCGCAACCGGTGATGCGCTAAGCCCGTGCCGGCAGGAATCAACCTACCAACGATGACGTTTTCCTTTAGGCCGCGCAGCTCGTCGCGTTTGCCCATGATTGCTGCCTCAGTGAGGACACGCGTAGTCTCCTGGAACGACGCGGCAGAGATGAATGAGTCCGTTGACAACGATGCTTTAGTAATTCCGAGCAGCATGTGATCGAATTGTGCTGGCGCTTTTCCGGCGGCCTTCACGCGGTCATTTTCGGCAAATAGTTCAGCCCTTTCAACCTGCTCGCCCAGAATAAATTTGGTATCGCCAGCCTGCGA
>DAINAJ010000256.1:0-3832 GCA_036733505.1 Casimicrobium sp. | reverse complement strand
ACCGGACCACGCCGCGCGCATCCTCGCCGAACTCAAACGACGAGGCCACACCAACTTGCAATCACACCACCACCGCGGCCTCGCAGGCATTGATCCAACGCTTCTCGCATCCAGCTGCCTCGCGCCGCCAACGCGAAAGGCGGACGTAATGACGGTTGCCGACGCGGAGGACGCGATTCGAGTATTTTCTGTGTTGCCAGAACTGTAGGATTTCGCGACTGTTGTGAGCATAAAAAAACGGAGCCGAAGCCCCGTTTTTCATTGCATGACGCGCGCTTGACTACTGCGGTGCGTCGCCCGCGGGCGCTGAGGCGTTGGCCGCAGCGGCCTGCTCTTCGAGCAGCGCTTTCATCGAGAGTTTGACGCGGCCCTTATCGTCGAAACCGAGCACTTTGACTTTGACCGTTTGGCCTTCTTTCAAGTAGTCGGTGACGGCGTTAACGCGCTCGTTGGCGATCTGGCTGATGTGCAGCAAGCCATCACGGCCTGGGAGCAGTTGGATCACTGCGCCGAAGTCCATGATACGGATGATCGGGCCTTCGTAGGTCTTGCCCACTTCAACTTCGGCGGTGATGCCGTCGATGCGTTTTTTGCATTCCGCGAGATCTTCACCGCTTGGCGAGGCAATCGTGATCGTGCCGTCGTCTTCGATATTGATCTGGCAACGCGTTTCTTCCGACAACGCGCGAATCACTGCGCCGCCTTTGCCGATGACGTCACGAATCTTTTCAGGATTGATCTTGAAGGTGACCATGCGTGGCGCGTAAGCGCTCATTTCGGTGCGCTCATGCGGAACGGCTTGTTGCATGATGCCAAGGATGTGCTTGCGCGCTTCGTAGGCCTGCGCGAGCGCCACACCCATGATTTCTTTGGTGATGCCTTGGATCTTGATGTCCATTTGCAGCGCCGTGATACCACGGTCTGTACCGGCCACTTTGAAGTCCATGTCGCCGAGGTGATCTTCGTCGCCGAGGATGTCGGTCAACACGGCAAAGCGCGTGCCTTCTTTGATCAAGCCCATCGCGATACCTGCGACGGGTGCTTTCAATGGAACGCCAGCGTCCATCAATGCAAGTGCGCCGCCGCACACAGACGCCATCGACGAAGAGCCATTGGATTCGGTGATTTCGGAAACCACGCGCATCGAGTACGAGAAATCTTTCTCATTCGGGAGCACGGCAACGAGTGCGCGCTTCGCGAGGCGGCCGTGGCCGATTTCGCGACGCTTAGGCGTACCAACACGACCGGTTTCGCCAGTCGCGAACGGTGGCATGTTGTAGTGAAGCATGAAGCGATCGCGGTACTCACCGGCGAGCGCGTCAATCATCTGCTCGTCTTGCTTTGTGCCGAGCGTGGCAACCACCAACGCTTGCGTTTCGCCGCGCGTAAAGAGCGCCGAGCCGTGCGTGCGTGGCAACACGCCAGTGCGGATCGAGATAGGACGCACGGTGCGTGTGTCGCGACCGTCGATGCGTGGCTCGCCGCGGAGAATTTGCTCGCGAACGGTTTTCGCTTCGAGTGCGAACATTTCGTTGCGGATGTTGTTTTTGGTGGCGGAATCGGCGTCGGCCGGGATCAACACGGCTTCAGCAGCAGCAGCCACTTCTTTGAGCTTGGCGCTACGGGCGCTCTTCGATTTGATTTTGTAGGCGTCGTCGTAACCGGGGCCTGCAACTTCGACGATTTTGGCGACCAGTGCGGGGTCTTTAGCAGGAGGCTGCCAATCCCATGCGGGTTTGCCAGCAACTTCACCGAGCGCCATGATCATGTCGATCACGGGTTGTTGTTGCGCTTGGCCCCACCAAATGGCTTCGAGCATTACGCTCTCGGGCAACTCGGTCGCATCCGATTCAACCATCATCACAGCGGTTTCGGTCGCAGCGACGATGAGATCCATTTCCGAGGTTTTGCGCTCGGTCATCGTTGGGTTCAGGATGTACTGGCCGTTGGCGTAACCGACGCGGGCAGCACCAATCGGCGCAGCGAAAGGAACGCCAGCGAGGTAGAGCGCTGCGGATGCGCCGATGATCGCTGGAATGTCCGAATCGATCTCAGGATCGAGCGACATGACGGTTGCGATAACCTGAATTTCGTTGTAGAAGCCTTCCGGAAACAGTGGGCGAATCGGGCGATCAATCAGGCGCGACGTGAGCGTCTCTTTTTCGCTTGGGCGACCTTCGCGTTTGAAGAAACCGCCGGGGATTTTGCCTGCAGCGTAGGTCTTTTCTTGATAGTCAACGGTCAACGGGAAGAAGTCTTGGCCTTCTTTAACGGATGTCTTCGCGACGGCCGAGACGAGCACGACGGTGTCGCCGTAGCGAACGAGCACGGCGGCATCGGCTTGACGGCCAATTTCGCCGGTCTCAAGGGTAAGGGTGTGTGCGCCATATTGGATGGACTTGGTGGTTGCGGTCAGCATCGGCTGTTACCTTTCTTTTGCATGCGCCTGATAAATGTTTGGGGCGCGATTCATGGGTCGTCGGGAAAGCGGGGCGTCTATGCCGATCGGCGGAGACTGTCGAAACTTCACTGCACGCGGCTGTGCATCGCTGGCAATGAGCGCTTCGACAGGCTCAGAATGAACGGTTAACGCTTAAGTTTTCCCAATTTCAAAAACACAAAGGCCGCAACTCTTCGCAGAGGAGCGGCCTTGGTGTCGCTACAGCTTTTGCAATTACTTGCGCAGGCCGAGCTTTTCGATCAGCGCCTGATAGCGGGCGCGGTCGGTGTTCTTCAGATACGCGAGCAGCGCACGACGGTTGTTAACCATCTTGAGCAAGCCGCGGCGGCTGTGGTGATCTTTGGTGTGGGTTTTGAAGTGGGTGGCTGCGAGCGCGTTGATGTTCGCGGTCAAGAGCGCTACTTGCACTTCTGAGGAACCGGTGTCGTTCTTGGAACGGCCGTGTTCGGTGATGATTGCTGCCGTCTGGGCGGGCGTTAATGCCATGATAGTTTCTCTTTTTAGCCGTCAACCGGAGAAGCGTCGCGAGTTGCAGTTTTGACAACCGTCACCACGAGCACCCCGAAAAACGATGGTTTTATCGAAGTAAGCCCGTGATTATAGCCCTAAATGGCCGAATCTGCGAGCGTTTCGCACCGCTACGGCTTCGCTGGCGCCGGGGACGCCCCCGTGGCAGCAGCGGCTGCAACCGGTGGGGGCACAGCGGTCATCCATGCGGAACAATCTGTCCGTTTGAACGCAAAATCCGCTCCGCGACGGTTTTCACCCTTGATGAGGCGAAACGAGACCGCTAGGGTCGTGCCGTCGTCTCGGCGCTGATAGGTGACGCGTGTAGTCGTGTCGCCCTCGGTGAGAGCGAAGCTCACGAAGCCCTCAGAAAAAGTCTCCATATCCATCGTGAACTCGCTGCGTGCGCTCGGTCGTTGCCACGCCTTGACAGTATCGCCCTCGTCATAGAGGCGCAAGGCCTCCCAGCCCAAGGATTTGCCGTCGCGTTCAATTTGGCCCATGCCGAGCATGCTTCCGGTCTTCGGAAGTAACCAAACCTCGCGCAGAGTGGACTTGTCTTGTTCAGAGGTCGTCTCCCAGCAGCCCGACATCCAGCCGAGTTTTGCAATCGTTCCAGGCACAGGTTTGCCGGCAATCGTCGGTGGCAAGCCGGTTTTTGGCGCGCCTTCCATAGGCACCGTACTCGAGGTGGAGCCTGTGACAGCTTGCGCTAACGCGAGTGAGGTCAATAAGGTTGAGCCGAAAACTGCGGCGATGGTACGAGGAGAAGGGTTCATGAACGTGTTCCGTCTTAGGCTGAAATTACAAAAAATTAGCGCGTCATCGCCAGAATAAAGCGCAACCACGTCTCGCGGTCTTCTA
>DAINAJ010000255.1:0-3849 GCA_036733505.1 Casimicrobium sp. | reverse complement strand
GCATTGACGAGGGGATTGTCGTCCTTCGGATAGACACCCATTTCGACGGCGCGAATTTCCTCGCGAATCGAAATCATGGCGTCGATGAAGCGATCAATTTCGCCTTTCGGTTCGCTCTCGGTCGGCTCGATCATGAGCGTGCCAGCGACTGGAAAACTCACGGTCGGCGCGTGGAATCCGTAGTCCATCAAACGCTTCGCGACGTCCATATTGCTGATACCGCAAAGCTCTTTGATCGGACGCACGTCAACGATGCATTCGTGCGCGACAAAACCACCATGCCCGGTGTAGAGCACCGGAAAATGCGGCGCGAGCTTCTTCGCGATGTAGTTCGCGTTGAGGATCGCAACCGCCGTCGCGGTGCGCAAGCCCTCTCCGCCCATCATGCGAATGTAGGCATACGGAATCGGCAGAATGCTTGCGGAGCCGAAGGGCGCGGCGCTCACTGGCCCGACCTTGCCGCGACCCGGTAGGAACGGGGCGAGCTGTGACTTCACGCCAATCGGCCCGACGCCCGGCCCGCCGCCGCCGTGCGGGATGCAGAAGGTTTTGTGCAAATTCATGTGGCTCACGTCGGCACCGATTTCGGCCGGGTAAGTCACGCCCACTTGCGCGTTCAAGTTCGCGCCGTCCATGTAAACCTGTCCGCCGTGCTGATGCACGATGGCGCAGATTTCTTTGATCGCTTCCTCGAACACACCGTGGGTCGACGGATACGTGATCATCAATGCTGCGAGATTGGCCGAGTGTTTCTCCGCCGCTGCCTTCAGATCGGCTACGTCCACATTGCCCTGCTCATCACACTTCGTGACGACCACTTCCATGCCGCACATTTGTGCGCTCGCGGGATTGGTGCCGTGTGCTGAAGATGGAATGAGGCAAATGTTGCGATGTGATTCACCGCGACTCGCGTGGTAGCCGCGAATCGCGAGTAGGCCAGCGTATTCGCCTTGCGCTCCGCTGTTCGGTTGCAGCGTCACGGCATCGAAGCCCGTGACCTTGCACAGCATGTCTTCAAGGTTCGAAATCATCTCGGTGTAACCCGCAGCTTGCGCAGCGGGCGCGAACGGATGCATGTTGCCAAACTCCGGCCAAGTCACCGGAATCATTTCGGTCGTGGCGTTGAGTTTCATCGTGCAGGAGCCGAGCGGAATCATCGTGCGATCCAGCGCAAGATCTTTGTCCGAGAGGCGACGGATATAGCGCAGCATTTCGGTTTCGGAATGATGCGTGTTGAACACCGGATGCGTGAGGATCGGTGTCGTGCGGCGTAGCGCTGCGGGAATCGCGCTGGTGGTCTCAGCAAGTGTCTTGGGAGGCATTGTCTTCGTCGCGCCGCCGATGATCGTGAGGGCGACGTTGACGTCTGCATCCGTGTGCGTTTCGTCAAAAGTCAAACCGACTGCGCCCATGTCCGCGTAGTGACGGAAATTGACACCCGCAATTAGTGCCGCTTCCGCGATCGCTGCATGCGCATCATGCTTGAACGTAACCGTATCGAAAAATTCCGTTGCTGCGACCGGAATGTTCATCGCCTTAAGGCCCACAGCAAACCGTGTCGCGCGGCCGTGCACGCGCTCAGCGATGCGCTTTAATCCAGCAGGGCCGTGATACACGGCGTACATACTCGCCATCACGGCGAGTAGCACTTGCGCGGTGCAAATATTGCTCGTCGCCTTTTCGCGGCGAATATGTTGCTCGCGCGTTTGCAGCGTGAGGCGGCAGGCAGGTTTGTTTTGTGCGTCGATGGTGACGCCGACCAAACGGCCGGGCATATTGCGCTTATACGCATCGCGCACCGCCATGAACGCCGCGTGGGGTCCGCCGTAGCCCATCGGCACACCGAATCGCTGCGACGAACCAATCACGATGTCAGCGCCCCATTCGCCCGGCGCCTTCAAGAGCACAAGCGCGAGTGGATCGGCTGCGCAGATGAAGAGAGCGCCTTTGGCGTGCGCAGCGTCGGCATGCGGCTTCATCTCGTGAATTTGGCCGGATGTCGACGGATATTGCGCCAGCACGGCGAAGTATTCACCCTCTCCCATGAGTTTCGGCGCGAAGCCGACTTTCACTTCAATCCCCAAGGGTTCCGCGCGCGTTTTCAAACACTCAATCGTTTGCGGATGACAGTCGCTGGCGACGATGATCGTGTTGCTGTTTGATTTTGCTTGGCGTTTCGCGAGCGTCATCGCTTCAGCGGCAGCGGTGCCTTCGTCGAGCAGCGACGAGTTCGCGATGTCCAAACCCGTCAGGTCGCAAATCATCGTTTGATAATTCAGGAGCGCTTCCAAGCGACCTTGCGAAATCTCGGGCTGATACGGTGTATACGCCGTGTACCAGGCTGGGTTTTCGAGAATGTTTCGCAGAATCACGCCCGGTGTGACAGTGCCAACGTAGCCCTGACCAATGAAGTTTTTGAAGACTTGATTTTTGTCGGCAATCGCGCGCAACTCGGCCAACGCCTCAACCTCGGACTGCGCAGGCGGGAGCGCGAGCGGTTTGCTGCCGACAATGTTCTGCGGCACGACCTTGGCGAGCAAATCTTCGAGCGAATGCGCGCCCACTTGCGCGAGCATCTCCATTTGCGCTTCGCGATTAGGACCGATGTGGCGGGGGAGGAAATCAGACATGGTTACTTCTCGTGCCGTTCGTGGTGATCTTGTCGAACCACAACGGGAACAGGTTGGGGACTAGAGAATTTTTCGGTACTGCAAAAAGCCACTGCGATCAGCGACTTTGTTGTAGAGCACCATCGCCTCAGCGTTGGTCTCGTGGGTGAGCCAATACACGCGGCTCGCGCCCTCGATCTTCGCAGCGGCATACACCGCATCAATTAGTGCGCGACCAAAGCCCTTGCCGCGGGCTTCGGCGACAGTGAACAAATCTTGCAAATAGCAATACGGCCCCGCCGTCCAGCACGAACGATGAAAGATGTAGTGCACGATGCCAAGAAGCTTTTCGCCTTCAAACGCGCCGAGTACGTACATCGGCTCGTTGCCGTCGTGAAAGCGCTCCCATGTGAGATCGGTCACCTCCGGCGCGATGCTGGTTTTGTAAAAGGTTTGGTAGCCCTTCCACAGCGGTTCCCACGCGTCGCGGTCGGCGGGAGTCAAGGCACGAATGATGAGGCTCATGATAGTTTTCGTCGAAGTAGCGGACGCCATGATTGATCTGCGCGTGACGGGAATCGCGGCTTCCGCGGGTCCCACAAGGACAGCGGCTGATCTAAGCGATCATCGCCTTGTAAGCCGCTTCGTCTTGCAACGAAGCAACGGTCGCAACGTTGGACACCTTGATCTTGAAAAACCAACCCGCGCCTTCAGGATCGGTGTTCACGAGCGATGGATCTGCAACGACCGCGTCGTTGATCTCAACGACTTCGCCCTCGACCGGGGCCTTCACTTCGGCAGCCGCCTTGACCGATTCGATGATCGCAGCGTCTTCTTTCGCAGTGAGTTTGCGGCCAACCTTGGGTTGCTCAACGTACACAAGATCGCCCAACTTGTCTTGCGCGAAATGTGTGATGCCAACGGTGCCAATGTCGCCGTCCATCTTGATGTATTCGTGGTCTTCGGTGTAGCGAGTGGTCATGATCTTCCTTAAAAGTGAGCAGTGAGCAGTGAGCGGTGAGCAGAGGGTGATTAGCGAGGTTGTTACTACTCACTATTCACTGTTCACTGCTCACCTTTTGTATGAGTGCGGCGCAAACGGCATCGCCACCACCGTAACCGGTGTCGGTGAACCGCGCAGTATCGCGTTCATCTTGGTGCCAGGCGCGGCGTGTGCTGCGTCGACGTACGCCATGATGACCGGTCCATTGACCGTAGGGCCAAAGCCGCCGCTGGTGAC
>DAINAJ010000254.1:0-3878 GCA_036733505.1 Casimicrobium sp. | reverse complement strand
CTGTGGCCGCAGAACGTCATCAAATTTGCCCTTATTACTTGGCGCAAGACCTCGTCCGTTGGGCCGACGTCATCGTCGCGGACTACAACTACTACTTCGACACCAGCGCCTCACTGTACAGCTCCATGATCGACAGCGAATGGCGCGTCGGTGTGCTCGTCGATGAAGCGCACAATCTCATCGATCGCGCCCGAAGTATGTACTCGGCATCGCTACAACTCGCGCAGATCAAAGCCCTCCGCCGCGAAGTTCCCGCGCTGACGCGAACTTGGAATCGATTGATTAAACACTGGCGGGAACTGAAGCTTCCTGAAGTCAGCGCCTATGATGTGCTGGAACAGCCTCCGACTAGTTTCTTGAAGGCGCTCTCAACTTCAAGCACAGATATCGGCAGCTATCTGGTTGAGAACGCGGAGGCGGCACCGTCGCTGCGAGACTTTTACTTAGCTACGCTTCACTTTCTGCGCCGGTCCGAGTCGTTCGATGAAAACAGCGTTTATGACGTGAATCGCGCTGCTGTGCGCACAGCGAGCTACAGCGCGAAGCAAATAGGAACGAACAAGGCGAACTCGGACACTGAAGTCATGCTGCGCAACGTGGTTCCAGCTCCGTACATCGGCCCACGCCTCGCGGCGGCGGATAGCGTGGTGTTGTTCTCTGCGACGCTGACACCCATCGATTTTTATCGCGGTATGTTGGGAGTCGCGGAAGATGCAAGGGTGGCGCAGGTGCCATCGCCGTTTTCGAGTGACCAGCTTCAGATCACCGTGTCCCGTCACATATCGACGCGTTACAAGGATCGCCGTGCATCGCTAGACGCCATCACGCAGCTGATCGCTGATCAGCACAGGCAATGTCCCGGCAACTACTTGGCGTTCTTCAGTAGTTTTGAGTATCTTGAGCTTGCGGCGAACGACTTGCGCGAGCGATTCCCCCAACTCATTCAGTGGCGACAGACGCGTGAGATGAGCGAAGCGGCGCGTGAAGAGTTTGTCGAGTCGTTTGTAGAGGGCGGCGAAGGCATCGGCTTTGCTGTGCTCGGCGGCGCATTTGGTGAAGGCATCGATTTACCCGGAACGAAGCTCATCGGTGCGTTCATCGCGACGTTGGGATTACCTCCCACCGATCCGATCAATGAAACCTACCGCGAAGTGATTGATCGCAAATTCGGCAGTGGGTATGACTACACGTTCACCTACCCCGGCATTCGCAAGGTCGTTCAGGCGAGTGGACGGGTGATCCGAACACTGAGTGATCAAGGCATCTTGCACCTGATGGATGATCGATTCGCGTCGCCCGCCGTGCAACGCTTGTTGCCGGAGTGGTGGCTGATGAATGTTGCGCGTCATCCAAGACGTGATTAACGTCGCTAAGTTCGTCGCGTCGGTCTCACGAAAGTCATGGACGGACGCGGTTGGCTTCGCAAGGCGATCAGCTCACCCGTGTTTGTCTGGCACAGGCTTTGGTTGCTCCGACCAAGTCGCCGGCGCATCGTGTTTGTCGGCTTCGGCGACTGTGGCCGTCGCCTGCACTTTGTCGGGTGTGTGGTGTGCGGGTGCGTAGATGGCGTAAACCTGCATAGGGGTCGTTCCGGTGTTGGTGATGTTGTGCCACATGCCCGCAGGGACCAGCACACACCAACCGTCCGACACTTCCTTCTCGAACGTGAATTTGTCCTTCGCCACCCCCATCTGGACCAAGCCATTCCCGGCGTCGAGGCGAAGAAACTGATCGGTCTGCGGATGCGCTTCGAGGCCGATGTCGCCACCTACGGGGATAGACATCAGTGTCACTTGCAAGAATCGCCCGCTCCACGCTACCGAACGGTAACTTGAATTCTCTTTCGTCGCCGATTCAATGTCGAACGACTGTGGCTGTGGACCGATGTCTTTGATCCTAGTAGAAGTGTTGCCCATGCCGGATCTCCAATTGAAGTTGCTACAAAAGTTCTTCCGCGTCAGTCAGAGTCGGCGGGAGTGGTCGAAATCAACCGCACCGAAACGCGAGATCGGCAGTTTTGCGATGGCTGAGCTTTTCCGAAGCCAGAAGGATTAAGTGGAGGCCGACCGGCGCAAGGTTCGCTGGGCCTACCTGCTGAATCTACCTTCGCTGCGGCGGAACTTCTGTTCGGTAGCGCACTGCCCAGCGAGCTCCATCGTGACGGGCAATCGGCGCAGAAAACACTGCGGGCTTGGCCGACGACGCCAATCCCGCTAGCGTTGCAAACGACAAGGAACGCACGTGATGTGCCAGAATTCCGACGCGGCGTGGCACATTTTTGTCACACTGCAGCCTTAATCGAGCTGCAACCCGCATCGCCCCGGTAGCTCAGTGGATAGAGCTCTCCCCTCCTAAGGGAGAGGTCGGACGTTCGATTCGTCTCCGGGGTGCCACTTCTCTCTCGTCATCGAATCGGCGTCGGCATAATCACGAGCATGCCGAATTATTCGATTTCTTTCGCCGATCCGTCGGGTCATCTCCTCCATGTGCAAATGACACTCGAAGCGCCCACCATGGCGCAGCGTGTAGCGATGCCGTCGTGGATTCCTGGCAGTTACTTGATGCGCGAGTATGCGCGCAATGTCGTGTCGCTCTCTGCGTCGCAGGCTGGGCGATCGGTCGCCGCGACGAAGGTCGATAAATCCACTTGGCAGTTCGATTGCCGCACCGGCGAGCCTCTCACCATCGAGTACACGGTCTATGCGTGGGACCGTTCAGTGCGCGGTTGTTACTTTGACGCGTCGCGCGGGTTTGTGAACCCAGCGGCGAGCTTGCTCTTTGACTCTGCCGCGCCGGATGCGGCGTGTACGTTGGATCTCATCGCCCCGAAGTTTTCGGGCGCTGAAACGTGGCGTTGCGCGACATCAATGACGCCGAAAACCGTTGACCCGCGGGGCTTTGGGCGTTACGTCGCGGCCAATTATGATGAGCTCATCGACCATCCGCTTGAATGCGCTGACTTCGATGAATTCAGTTTTGACGCGGGCGGTGTGCCGCATCGATTCGTGATTACTGGCAAGCACCGCGGTGATCTCGCGCGACTGCGTGCCGATTCGCAGAAAATTTGCCAAGGGCATTGCGATCTCTTTGGCGGTGCGCCACCGTTCCCGAATTATTTGTTTCAGCTGCACGTCGTCGATGACGGCTACGGCGGGTTGGAGCATCGCGCGAGCACGGCGCTCATCTCCCCGCGAAGCGACTTGCCAACCCTTGGCGAGGCTGGCGTGTCCGAAGGATATCGCGATTTGCTCGGCCTCATCAGTCACGAATATTTTCATGCGTGGAACGTCAAACGCATCAAGCCTGCGGCGTTCATGACGCATCCGATAGCGCCCGGTGCCTACGACACCTCAACGGAGAGCTACACGCGCTTGCTGTGGCTCTTTGAAGGCTTCACGAGCTATTTTGATGATCTGATGTTGCGCCGCGTGGGGTTAATCACCGACGCTGATTATTTGAAGGTCCTCGGACGGCGACTCACGATGCTATTGCGCGCGCCAGGGCGCGGCATGCAGTCAAGCGCAGATGCCAGTTTTGACGCGTGGATCAAGTACTACCGCGCCGACGAAAATGCGGCAAATTCGCAATTTAGCTATTACCTTCGCGGCAGTTTCGTGGCGTTGGCGCTGGATTTACAGCAACGCGCCTTAAGCGACACTGCCTCGACCGTCGACGACGTGATGCGTGCGTTGTGGCGTGAGTTTGGCGCGGTGAATGTGGGCGTGCCGGAGGACGTGTGCGCACTCTTCTCGCGTTGGCTGGATCGGGATATGAGCGACTTTTTCGCGCGATTTATTGATGGCACCGAAGATCCGGATTGGGCCGCGTTGTTCGCACCGTTTGGCATCACGTACAACACGCGCCCGTCGGCCAACGCG